>JBLIEW010000015.1:0-79554 GCA_047633255.1 Colwellia sp. | reverse complement strand
TAGAGAAAAGTGCTTTAGTGATTAGATTAAGCTTACTTACAAATGATTTAGTCTTCATTGCTAGTACCTTCAAACAGTTAAGTCCTATTTACAAGTATAGACAACAATTAGCTACAACAGAGCCAAATACAAAGATCAGCAAAAAGATAATCAGTTAATGCAATCCGCTGGTTTAAGTGACGAAGAAGATTTATTTTCCAGTGTTTGGTTAAGCAGTAAAAACCGTGCTATTTGGTTAGGTATTAACTTAATCACCGCATTTTTAGCCTCTTGGTTTATAGGTCTGTTTGAAGCGACACTACAGCAAGTCGTTGCACTTGCTGTACTGATGCCGGTTGTTGCGTCAATGGGTGGCATTTCAGGAAGTCAGACATTAACACTGATCATTCGAGGGTTAGCTTTAGGGCAAATTAATGACGCTAATAGGCGGGCGATTATAAATAAAGAGCTTAAAGTAGGCGCAATCAATGGCATATTATGGGCAACAGTCATTGGTATCATTACTTTTTACTGGTTTGCCAACCCTATGTTATCAGTCACTATTTGTATCGCTATTTTAGGTAATATTCTTGTCGCTTCGCTATCAGGGGTGTGGATACCTTGGATATTAAATAAATTCAATATCGACCCTGCATTATCTGGCGCAGTAATTTTAACAACTGTCACCGATATATTTGGTTTTATTGCATTTCTTGGCTGCGGCACATTACTGCTACTTTAGCTGAGACATCAATTAGTCATATTTTCGCCCCAACACCATTAAAAAATTTTTATCAAGCTTACGTTTGATAGAAAATTTCGATTAGTAAAACAAAAATAATTCGCTTTTAAATTTATAGATATCGATACATTATCTAATGGAAATTCCAACAATGGTTTTTTATAAGGTAAAAAAATGAACGTTGATACATATGAAAGTACAGATATTGATAATGATTTTAATTTTGAAACTGGTATTGCTGGTTTAGAAATTGCCTATGGTTCAACCAATAAAAAAGCAATGAGAAAAACATCACAACGCAAAAACCAGATCAGAGAAAAATTGAACTCACTAAGTGAAAAAAGATTTCTTGATAGGCAGCTTAATTCGTTAAGTGACTATTGGGATATGTAATTAAATTTGAGTAAAAGAGATACAGTATGAAAACAATAATTTTAGCTCTAGCTTTCTCCGCTTTAACTTCAAACGCTGCATTCAGTGAAGAAGCTGAATCAACATTAGTCGAAGCGCCTAGTGATTATGTCATGAGCCTTTTAAGATTATGCAAAGACTACGCAATAGAAGATGAAACAACAAAAATAGATATGGATAATTTTTTATTAACTTGTATCAATGATGAACTAGAGGAAAGCGATTATAAGTCGGTTAAAGTTCTTCCAAAATAGGATTAATGGTAAAGAGTTTATATTGAAGTTTAAGTCACTCAATTGATCTCGCTTATTTAAGAGCCTGTAAAGTATTTAGTTACAGGCTCTTTGCAATAGCCTCTAAGCGACATAAACTTCGGTCCTGTTTCTTCCAAACTCATTTGCTTTGTTTACAGCATTATCAGCCTGAAAATAAAGCCCTGTAAATGAAATTTTTTCATCGGCAGTAGTAACACCAATGCTTATGGTTAGAGGACTATTATCAACAGTAATCTTAGTGATTAATCTTAGTGATTTTTGGCAAAATAACAATGTATCCGTTTTGCTGGTATCAGGTAACATGATCAAAAAGTACAACAGTAAAATACTTTGCTAATTTTGGTGTTAAAAAACGCCACATATTTTGATCACATCCAAATCCATGAGCAAGGAATAAAGTTTTATTACCTTGCCCAATAACTTTAACATTGTTTCTAACTAATACATCATTTGCATTCCACATCTAATTTATACCTTTATTCTTTTATTTCTATCTCATGTACTTAAGCTAAAATTTATTAGCTTAAGCTAAATACGCCTATACGTTCTTTATAATTCAACCATGGGGAATAATCGAAGAGCGTCCTCAATAAAACCCTTTTTCTGACTTTTAGCTAAATACGCGGCAAAAACTTCTCTTGAATAGACTGGCGCATCTTCAACAATAAAGAGTTTACCTGCTTCAATGTACTCGAACGTCATTTGTCTTGGAAGGTAGGCACTACCGCCTGCATCTAATAAAAAATTTAACGCTATTCTAGGCTGGCTCATATGGTGTTTTGCGCGAGGGGCATCTTGAAATTCTCGCAAGTGCTGGGCATTAACCGCTTCACCATAATCTACCATTATATGGTTTTCTAGTGAAAATGTTATTGGAATATCCTTTATCTCTGTAGTGACCAAATGCAAAGGAACGGTGGCAACCTTTTCAGTAATTAAATCTTCAACAAAAGGTGGCTCAAATAAAAAGGCAACATCTATCACCCGTGTTAATAAACTCTTCCTTAATTCTAATGGCGAATAGGTATTAGTGAGTAAGCTCACATCGTCGAGGTTGCGATGAATTTTTTTAAGCCAATCTTGTAACACGATATCCCATATAGACATTATTGAGCCAATAACTAATTGATGTGCATCCGTATCGGCTATACCCACATCTTGTTTTGTTTTTTGCCACATAAAAATAAGTTCATTCGCGTGCTTTATTAACCGATTACCTTCAGGGGTTAGTTTTAAATGTTTTTGGCTACGATCAAATAACAGCACGCCTAAATCGTCTTCTAATAACTTAATACGTGCACTTACCGCTGACTGGGTAATAAACAAATTCTCAGAAGCTATTCTAAAATGTAATGTTCTACTCACTTCAAGAAATGTCTTTAATAATTCAATTTTCATATCATTCTCTACAAATTATTCAATCAATTTTTTTGATTGAACTCATCAAAATATAGCGTTTTATTATTCACATAGCTAACTATACACTCCATTTTAATTATTACATCACTTTTTAATCACAAAATAAAAGTGTTAACTGAAGGCGTTATTATGAAAATTGCTATCTTATCTAGAAACAAAAATCTTTACTCTACTCGCCGTTTAAAAGAGGCCGGTGAAGCAATGGGCCACGAAGTTGATATTATTGATACGTTACATTGCTATATGGATATCACCAGTACCCGTTCAACCGTTCGTTATCATGGCGAAGAACTACCGATGTACGATGCGATAATTCCTCGTATTGGCGCGTCTGTTACCTTTTATGGTACGGCCGTTGCGAGACAATTTGAAATGATGGGCACGTTTAATATTAATGAGTCGGTCGCTATCAGCCGTTCACGTGATAAATTACGTTCATTGCAATTGTTATCACGCAAAGGCATTGGCTTACCTCGAACCGGCTTTGCCAGCAAACCTGATAATATTAAAGATTTAATTAAAAATGTGGGTGGCGCGCCTGTTGTCATTAAGTTATTGGAAGGTACGCAAGGTATTGGCGTTGTATTAGCCGATACGGCAAAAGCAGCTGAATCGATCATTGAAGCCTTTATGGGATTAAAAGCGAATATCTTAGTGCAAGAATTTGTTAAAGAAGCCGGTGGTGCTGATATTCGTTGCTTAGTTATTGGGGGCAAAGTCGTAGCCGCAATGAAACGTCAAGGAGCCGAAGGTGAATTTCGCTCTAATTTACATCGGGGTGGCAGTGCTGAGGTAGTGAAGTTATCAAAAGAAGAGCGTGAAACTGCCGTTAATGCTGCAAAAGTAATGGGATTAAATTTATGTGGTGTCGACTTACTTCGTTCGCAAAATGGTCCTATGGTGATGGAAGTCAACTCATCTCCTGGCTTAGAAGGCATTGAAAAGGCAACGGGTAAAGATGTCGCAGGTATGGTTTTTGACTTTTTAGAAAAAAATGCAAAACCACACAACACTAAAACACGTGGCAAAGGTTAATTAAAGAGTATTCTATGAATGTATTACGTATTGGTGAGTTTGATATTTTACCTGGTGAACAACGTAAAATAGAGTTACCTGTTGCTAAATTATATACCGATGCAAATGTTTCATTACCTGTTCATATCATTCGAGCAAAAAAACCAGGGCCGACTATTTTTTTAAGTGCCGCGGTTCATGGAGATGAATTAAACGGTATTGAAATTATTCGTCGATTAATCAACGAAAAAAAATTTAAAATCACCAAAGGAACCGTTATTGCGGTTCCGATGGTGAACGTTTATGGCGTGGTAAACCAAAGTCGCTATATGCCCGATCGTCGAGATTTGAATCGGTGTTTCCCTGGCTCAGCTAAAGGATCTTTAGCTGGAAGGGTTGCACATATATTCTTAAATGAAATAGTGAAACACTGTGATTACGGTATTGATTTACACACCGGGGCTATTCATCGTTCAAATCTACCTCAAATTAGAGCAGATATGTCTGATGAGACAACCAAGGAGTTAGCGGAAGTTTTTGGTGTACCGGTTATATTGAATGCTAATTTGGTTGACGGCTCATTACGTGAGTCAGCAGTAAAAAATGAAACCAAAATTTTATTGTATGAAGCAGGTGAAGCGTTACGGTTTGACGAATTTTCAATTAGAGCGGGAATGAAAGGCATATTAAATGTTTTACAGCATTTAGGGATGACAAGGAAAGCACCACCTTCCAAAAAGAAAAAGTTAGTCCCTTTTATTGCCAATGGTAGCCAATGGGTCAGAGCCAATGCTAGCGGTATTGTGCATAACATTGTTAATTTGGGCGATCAAATAACCAAAGGTCAGGTATTGGCAGAGATTGGTAGTCCTTATGGTGCAATATTTGATTCAGTTAAAGCGACACGCTCAGGTATATTGATTGGCAAACAAAATATCCCTTTAGTACAAGAAGGTGAGGCAATGTTTCATGTGGCCTATTTCAGTGAAGATGATGAAGAAATTGCTGAACATATAGAAAATATACAAGAACAATTTCTACCTGAAAATAATGATGGCTGATAAATAACAGTAAGGAAAATTAATGACTAAAATAGATAAAATAATTATCGGACGTTTAGAGTCTATTGCGTTGCCTGAGCTTGCGATTGACGATTTACAGGTTCGTGTTGATACCGGTGCAAAAACCTCCTCATTGCATGTTGATAATATTAAAAAGTCTCTCATCAATGGCGTACACAGTGTCACATTTGATATTCACCCCGATGTGCATAATGTTGAGACTATACTTCAATGTACAGCGCCAATTAGTGATATGCGTAAAGTGAAATCGTCAAATGGTACTACCGAACAACGTTATGTTATTCAAACACCCGTAGTACTAGGTAAAGAAGAGTGGTCCATTGAAATTACGCTAACAGACCGCTCTGATATGAACTATTTAATGTTATTTGGCCGAGAAGCTATTGGTTCAAGATTTTTAGTTGATCCATCAAAAGTTTTTTTAGGGTCAAAATAAAAGTAAATTAAGGATTAAATATGGATTTTGAACAGATTAAAATAATTTTATCGTCAAAAATTATAACTATTTCTGAGCAACCTATTTCATTAGGGGAGTTATTGATGATCCCCTTATTATTGGTTGCTGGAGTCATTATCACTAAATGGTTTGTAAAATTAATTACCAAGCGTTTAACCAGTAAAAAGACGGATCCAAATGTCATTCATTTGTTGCAAAGAGTTCTCTATATAATAGCAATTACCATTTTAATGGTGACCACACTTGATTTCATTAATGTACCAATAACGGCATTTGCCTTTTTATCTGGCGCTATTGCAATAGGATTTGGCTTTGGTGCTCAAAATATTATTAATAACTTTATCAGTGGTTGGATTTTAATGTGGGAGCGACCCATTCGAATAGGTGACTTTCTGGAAGTTGAAGAGGCTAAAGGTATTGTTGAAGAAATAAATACCCGTTCTACTAGAATAAGAAGAGTTGATGGGGTTCATTTATTAATCCCTAATAGTAAATTACTTGAAAATACCGTAGTGAACTGGACGCTTATTGATAAATTAGTCAGAACATCCGTTAGAGTGGGGGTCGCTTATGGCTCCTCCGCTAGAACAGTCGCCACATTAATAATGCAAGCTACAGAAGAACAAATAGAAATTTTAACAGATCCTAAACCACTGGTGACCTTTGAGGATTTTGGTGATAACGCGCTAATTTTTGAAGTAACGTATTGGATACACTCTACTGTTGAAGGAGGACTACGAGTGACAAGAAGTAATATTCGCTTTCGCTTAGATGAATTATTTGCAGAGCACAATATTGTTATTGCCTACCCACAACGAGATCTTCATCTCGATGGTTCAATAACGTTACTGAGCACTACCAAAGAATAATTACTAAAAAAAATAGCCGTTTTATTCGAAAGTTACTAAACGTTAATCATAAAATAATTTAGTTTTGGGTCAACTTAAGATCACATATTTTCAGGTACAATCATGAATTTTAATCGAGCAGTAATAAAAGTTGGCAGTGCGTTAGTTGCACCTGATGCGAATGGCTGTAGTGGGAAGTACTTGCAGGAAATAGCAGGTTTTATTACCGCATGCCGACAAGTTGGAAAAGAAGTTATTATCGTTTCTTCAGGCAGTGTTGCTGCGGGTCGAAAGTGGATACAACATGGCTCACCCGTGCCATCAATTACGGCTAAGCAAGCGATGGCTTCGGTTGGACAGATGCAAATGATGGCAAATTGGCAACAATTTTTTGATGTGCCTTGTAGTCAATTACTGATCACCCATGGGGATTTAAAAGATCGTCAACGCTATATCAATATTAAAAACACCTTACGAATTCTATTGGCAAATGGTGTTATTCCCATTGTTAATGAGAACGATACAGTTGCCACTGACGAACTTAAAGTGGGTGATAATGATAATCTAGCCGCCTTAGTTGCGTTAGTTAGTGAGGCCGATTGTTTATTTATATTAAGTGATATTGATGGCGTTTATAGCGCAGATCCTCGAAATAACACTAATGCAGTTAAATTGACAGAAATCAGTGAAATCACTGATGAAATTTACGCTATGGCAGGTTGTACCAATAACCCTATTGCAACCGGTGGGATGAAAACTAAAATTCAAGCAGCAGAAAAAGCAATTGAAAATGGTATTGAGACCTATATTGTTGACGGTAGTCAACGTGCTGTTTTTGCAGCGTTACTTAAGGGTGATAATCCAGGTACTCATTTTATTGCCAATAAAGCAAAAACCAAAGCTAAAAAACATTGGCTTAAACACACATTAAAAAGTAATGGACAAGTATTCTTAGATGAAGGGGCTGTTATTGCCGTAGTCAATAAGGGAGCCTCTTTACTTTCATCAGGCATAAGTGTTGTTAAAGGCGACTTTGACGTTGGTGACTCTATTGATATTGTTGATGCAAAAACTAAAAAAATTGTGGCTAAAGGCATTTGCCAATATCACCAGAGAGATTTACAAAAGATAAAAGGTAAAAAGAGCGCAGAAATTGAAGAAACCCTAGGTTATTGTCCGAGTAACGTTATTGTACATCGGGACGATATGGTGGTTATGTAAACCGATTAAGTTAAGCTTAAGCCATCTCATCTGTTGTCAGTCTATTTTGATGTTTTTTTATTCAAACCGATGCAGATTAATAAGAATGAATTAATTACTTAATAGATTGAACTTTAACGTCAATAAACACTCTTACTATATGAGAAACTTTTGTTTCCCTTAGTGTTTCATGTTTTTATAATGCACTTACTTGGTTCCAAGTAAGTGCATTTTTTTGCTCTTTTACTAGCGGCACTCAGGTTTTTCAAAAAAATAAATTTTGGCTATATTAGGGGAATTAGCCGTGTTTGGAAGGTTGGTGGTCTATGAGAAGTTTTAATCTGAGTAGCCACTACCAATAGCACTAAATGGCAGCTCTAAGCCAAGTTCAGGTACTTGAATACCTATCCAAGCAATAAAAGTATTACTATTCGGGCCAGGGAAAATACTGTATTCATTTACCCAAGGGTAAACAGCAATTGCCGCCTTAATTTTAGGAATAAGTTTTGAGGCTTTATCACCCTTAATAGAGAGTAATAATTTAGGTTTTGAACCATACCAATATCTATCAGGTGTCGGCGTTTGATATTGTCTAATGGCAGGCAATCCTTGCCTTACTTGCCAGCCAGTGACTTCATAAACGCTATACTCAGTGGCCTTCTCTTCTTTAATTGCTATCCAAGGATGAACCGCAAACCAACCACGCCAGCTAAAAGCATCTGCAGCATAGAACTCAATAATGGCTCTACTCTCTTCACTCGGCGCAGAAGCAATACCTGCAGGCTCTCTACTTGCCGTTTGCCAGTTGCTATGAGTACAAGCACTGAGAAATAATAAAACACAGATAATACTAAAATATCTCATAAATTCTATCTATATGCCTGCTCCACTTGAAGATGCTAGTGCCTATTCGAGTGGAACGGGTATAAACCTTTTTCATCGTGGGTTTCAATTAATATAACTACTCTCAGTCAATAGTAATTAGAACGGCTAAATAAAGAAAATTTTTGTTGCGACTAACAGTAGTGCAACACCGGTGATTTTTTCAATAATATAGCTGTTTTTTTTCAGTTTTTCCATCATTGTTGATTGTGAAAAGACAAGAGCAATTAGGCAATACCAAAGTGTATCAATGCCTCCAACGGTAAGTACCATAACCACTTTTTGTTGCCATAATGAGTTTTCATCAATGAACTGGCTAAAAAGTGCTAAGAAAAATATAGCCAATTTTGGATTTAGAAAAGCTATCATAAACCCTTCATAGGCACTTTTTTTAAGTGACGGTGGTTCAACTTTAGCTACTTGTCCATTAAAGGTTGATTTATTTGTCAGTGCCTTGAACGACAACCAAAGTAAAAAAGCAACGCCAGTGTATCTTATCAAGTTAAATAACCAAGGCGTTTCTGTGATAATTACGGCCATGCCAAGCACGGTTAATACCGCATATATAATGACCCCTAAACCATGAAACACACTGGTATAAACACCGTTTTTTCTACTACCTGATATAGTATGTTTTAATACCACAGCAAGGCTTGGGCCTGGCGTCATAGCCCCTAGGATGCATATTGATGCAAGTGATAGCCAATTCAATAATTCCATCGATTTTCCAATAAAGTAGATATACGGGTATAAAATGTTAAGGCTAACAAAATAGCAAGTAAACGTGAGGTTATATACCCTCAACATTAAATATATTACATAGAGTACAACGCGGTTCGTACATATTTACAGACAGAGTTAACCGTCACTATTACCACAGAGACTGTATTAAGTAGTGGCGTTAATACACTAATGGGAGTGGCTTTTTTATATCGATAAACACGACTTAAAGATTTTGTCATTTTTTTTATGTTACTCTACGATAATTGATTAGTACTTCAGCTTATTCTAAGTAGAAATCGCCCTATTATTTTAGTAAAGAACCTAAAATATGATTCATTAAATATAATAACATCAGTGTAAAACCACCTTGAATCCTAACTTATATACAATTTTTGTCACATTTAGTAAATAAAACACTCACTTTTTAAAAGAGTTTAATCATGTATGGATACTAGCAGTTTTATTAGTCTACTCCACAATGCGGTACTTCTAATCGCGTTAGGCGTTATTTATGATGCGCTAAATATTGAGTCCATAGAGAATAAAACGGGTAGAGAATTAGTCTCCGGTTTATTTGTTGGTTTGCTCGGCCTTGCCGTTATGAACACTCCATGGGAGATGGCCCCTGGAGTACTATTTGACACCCGATGGGTTCTAATAAGCCTTTGTGGTTTGTTTTTTGGTTTAGTACCAACGCTAATTGCTGGTGCTATGATGGTAATTTTAAGGCTCAATATAGGAGGAGAAGGAGCATTTGTCGGCTCCTTAGTTGTCATTATCCCAGGTTGCCTTGGTTGTTTATTCGCCTACATTTCAAAACAAAAAAAACTATCGCTTGATTGGTTTAAGCTATACGCCTTTGGCATGCTTATTCAAATGAGTGTATTGGGTTGTATGCTATTAATGCCCGAACATTTGAAATACAAGGTAATTGACGCAATTATACTGCCCTTAGTCTTAATTTTTCCTGTTTGTACCATGTTGGTTGGCTTGATATTAAGACGCCAACGTGACCGACGTAAAGCTGAATGCGACCTCACTGAAAGTCAAAAACTGTTAAGCCGGGAGCAAAGTCTAATGAGAGGCTTGATAGACTCATTACCTGACTTGATCTCTTTTAAAGATACTCAAGGCCGTTACCTTGGCTGTAACCACGCTTTTGAAAGATATGTGGGCTTAACAGAGCAAGAGCTTAAAGGAAAAATGGATCAAGAGCTCATCGGACATTTTAAATCATCAGATATGGTAAAGCTTGATGAGCAGCAAATTATTGCTAGTGGCAAAGTTTATAGTCAAGATGAATGGGTGGTTTACCCTGACGGTGGCAAAGTATTACATGAAACTATTAAGAGAGCCTTTGATGGTTTAGATGGTACTCACTATGGTTTAATGAGCGTTAGTAGAGACATCACCGAACGAAAAAATCACGAAGAGCAAATTAGACGACTTGCTTTTTATGATCCACTAACACAATTACCTAACCGCAGAATGTTACAAGACCGCCTGCAACTGATGGCGACAGCTAGTTCAAGGGATGAAAGATTAAGTGCACTTTTTTTTATCGACCTCGATCACTTTAAAAAGCTTAACGATACTCATGGGCATAATACCGGCGACCAATTATTAATTACAGTTGCTTCTAGAATACAAGACAGTATTCGAGAAGAGGATCTTGTCGCCCGATTAGGTGGTGATGAGTTTGTTGTTATGATTGCTAATATTGGCGATGGCAAAGTGACTGCCAGTCATTTTGCCGAAGAAATAGCTGAAAAAATACGTTTATCAATCTGTAAACCTTATAAACTATCAATCAAAGAGAATTCAGGTACTAAAAACGAACTCGTTTTTCACTGCACACCCAGCGTTGGGATTAGTCTATTTAAGTCAAACTTAACTAACCACGATGATATCCTAAAACAAGCTGATGTTGCGATGTATCAAGCAAAAGCAGCAGGTAGAAATAACATTCGTTTTTTTGATCCTGCTATGCAAATTGCCTTAGACCAAAATGCGGCTATTTTAGCAGAGCTACACCAAGCAATCGATAATGCTGAGTTTGAATTGTATTATCAAATACAGATAGATGAGACTAAGGGCATTCAAGGCGCGGAAGTTTTATTACGCTGGTTTCATCCAACACGCGGAATGGTTTCACCACTCGACTTTATTCCTTTAGCAGAAGAGAGTGGCTTAATTATCCCAATAGGACATTGGGTCTTAGAGTCAGCTTGTCAGCAACTTAACGTGTGGAAAAATATCCCCAACCGAGAACATTGGCAAATATCAGTTAATGTTAGCGCCTTACAATTTCAACAAGACAATTTTGTTGAACAAGTACAAGATATCATTTCCTCCAATAATATCGATCCACGTTGTTTGAAGCTGGAATTAACCGAGAGTATGCTGCTAGAAAATGTTGAGCTCATCATTGAGAAAATGCAGCAATTAAATAAGCTAGGTATTGATTTTTCGATGGATGATTTCGGTACGGGCTACTCTTCGCTTTTATGTTTGAAACGCTTACCACTAAAACAATTAAAAATAGATCAATCCTTTGTACGTGATATCACCACAGATCCTGATGATGCCGCAATCGTTCAGGCAATTATCAATCTATCCAGTAGTCTACATTATGATGTTATTGCCGAAGGTGTTGAAACCAATGAGCAACGTCAGTTTTTGTTTAATAATGGTTGCAGTCAATATCAAGGCTTCTTGTTTAGCCGACCTGTGCCTATTACTGAATTTGAGGCGTTAGTTAATACCGGAAAATTTAAATAGAAACTACCTGCAGATTATTATATCAAAACGGGCAATTATTTAAGAAAGCCCGTTTAGTCATTAATACCAATGGCAATAAGTATTTATAATGATGTAGTTAGTCGCGTAGATAAATAGCCGTTTATTGAGCTAAAATTTACTGAGTAAAAAATTACTCTTCGCCACTTTCACCTTCAAGTAATTCAGCAAAGTAAGCCAGTTTTTCTAATGCTAAACTATGAATCGATTTACGCGGGTATCTTCCAGTGCTATTCATAATACCAGAAGTGGTTGCCATCAATAATTCTAATGCTTGATCTATTGTTTCTACCGCATAAATGGCAAACTTATCAGACGCTACCGCTGCAATCACTTCACTATTTAGCATTAAATTAATCACATTAGTTTTAGGGATAATGACACCTTGTTTACCCGTTAAACCTTTGTCTTTACAGAGTTGAAAAAAGCCTTCAATTTTTTCATTAGCGCCACCAATAGATTGCACCTCACCATGTTGATTGATTGAGCCCGTAATTGCCAAACTTTGATCAATAGGTAATAAAGTAATAGCTGATATTAAAGCACAAAGTTCAGCCATTGATGCGCTATCGCCGTCGATATGACCGTAAGATTGTTCAATAGCAATATTAGCTGAAATAGCCACAGGGGAGTTTTGACCGTATTTATGCCCTAAATATCCCGTTAATAGCAACACACCTTTGGAGTGAATAGACTTACCTAAATCAACTTCACGTTCAATATCTGTCACCCCTTCACTACCCGCATAAACCGTAGCGGTTATACGTGCAGGCGTGCCAAAAACGCTATCACCAATTTCTAAAACGGTTAAGCCATTCACTTTACCAACATAACTACCTTCAGTACTGATTAAGACTTGTTGCTCTTTTATTTCATCAAGCCAAGTTTCACTTAGTCGGCCAGTACGACGTTTTTGCGCCGCGAGTGCCATAGTAATATGCTTAGCGGTCAACTTACCCTTAGCACTACTTTTATGCCAACAATAATTTGCTTCATCGAGTAAGTCGTTTACCTGCACAATATTTGCCGAAAGTTTATTTTTATGTTCAGCTCGCCTTAACGCATAACGCACTAATTCCAACACGGCTTCATCGTCAATTTCAGGGTAATTATGTTGCAAAGCCCGTTGGCGAATTAAGTTGCCGAACGCTTGTAAATTTTCATCACTTTTATCTAAATGACGATCAAAGTCTGCTAACACTCTAAATAATTCAGTAAACTCCTGATCATAGTCTTGCAGGGTATAATAGATTTCAGCATCACCAAGCAATATCACTTTCACTTGCAAAGGAATTTTTTCTGGTTGTAAACTATATGCCCCCGGCTGGCTAAATTCAGAATAGGGATTCTCTATCGTTACCTGCCCTGTTTTTAAAGCCAGTTTTAAACGCGACCACACTAAAGGTTGAGTTAATAGTTTTTCGGCATCAAGTAATAAATATCCACCATTGGCTTTATGAAGTGCACCTGGGCGAATTAATCGATAACTGGTGTAACTACTCCCTTGAAAACTTGAAAAGTCAACATGACCAAAAAGGTTTTGATAAGTAGGGTTTTGTTCATAAATCACAGGCGCACCGTCACTAAGATCACGCGGCACGAGTAAATTAGGCAAAAAACGTTCAACCATTAATTTACGCAATTCTTTATCATTAGGCGCATCGTCATCGTCATTAACTAAAATTTCTAACGAGGCATCAACGATATGTGATTTGACTTTACTTAGGTATTTTAGCACCCCTTGATTATTAGCAAACTCTTGTTCAAGCTCAGTTAAATAAGGTTGGATAGCCTGTTCTGCTGTTTCATTTTTTAGCTGTCGTAATTTATCTGACGATTCACGTTTCCACAGGGGTAACTCAAGTAGCTGCTCGGCAAGTACGACTTCAAGCTCTGACAATAATTGATAAAACTTAGATCGCTCTTTTTCATCTAAATTCGTAAATTCTTTATCATTTAATGGTTTACCGTCAACTAAAGGCGAAAAGCCTACTTCACCATTTTCTTCATATAATGAAACATTATTTTTTAATGCTATTTCTTCAACCTTAGCAATTGCTTCATCATATTTTTTATTAAAATTTCTATCAATAGCTGATTTATGTCTTTGATAACCCGGATTATCAAAAATCTCAGGAAACAAGTCCATTAATTCGTCGATAAACTTATTTACCCGCAAGAGTAATTGCTTACCATCACCTGGATTTACATAAAGGCTGTAAGGTGCATGACTTTCGTCAAAATTATTGATATAGCACCACTCTGCAGGAGTTAATTGTTCTTTTGCTAACGCGGTTAACATTTGTTTTATTAATGTTTGTCTACCTGTTCCGTGCTCTCCCATAGCAAATACGTTAAAACCAACGGTACTCATCGACAAACCAAATTCAAGTGCTTCTTTAGCTCTATCATGACCAAAAAAAGTCTGTGCTATTTCACTAGGATATTGCTTTTGAGAAAAAAGCGCTGCGGATAAAGTAGAAGTTAATTGGGAAGCGTTAAGTTTGCATTGAGAAGCAGACGTTGTGAACATGTATATCCTTGAAAATTAATACGTTAAATTACTAGAGAGTTAAAACCTAAACCACCTCAAAATGCTATTTTAAGGGTACCTAAAAAGATCATGTTCAAGGCGCACCTTTTTATTAGTGGTACTCCATTAAAAATAGGGGCAACTAAAAGCATATTTTTGCTCAGACGTCGCCGAAAGGCTTTTCTAATAACAGCTATACTCTGCATATTGAGGTCACTTGGGTATATATCAAGTGTACTTGTTAAATAACCGACTAACAATAATAAGCGTTAACAATATAAAGTTTAGAAATAAGAGTAATTGAATTAAGGATCAAGAGGTAAACGAGTAAAACTATCACCACCACATTTCAAACAGGCCGCCACTTCACTGGCATGCACGATATGAATTCTTTCATCACATTGTTGGCAAACCAGTTCACCAAAACCAATAATATCTCCAACCTTGTAAATGCCGTCATGTTCAAAGTCATCTACCATTTCAGCCCATTCAACTTGGGATTTATCGGTTAAGTGAGCAAGATTTGCCCACATATTTTCATTCAATAAATTAAGATATGTTGAATGCTTTATTTCCGTCTGATTTTGTTGATAAAAATCATACAAATCATATTTCAAGTTATCGACAAATTGATTCAATCTTTCTTCTGTCATCCCTTCAGCCGTTTTTGCATAGGCTTTGGCTTGATTAACTAACTCATTAACCCGAGGCTTTTGAATCTCTTTCATCTCATCAAGCCAATCACTAAGGTTCTGATAAACTTCCATTAAATATTCTTTTCTCTCTGTCATAATGCTTCCCTAGATTAACGAAAATACTGCCAACTTTATGTTTACACTTCAAGTATATACCCGTTACTAATCAATATACATGTTGTAGAGCACTTTGAATGGTAATAGATATATTAAACTTAATTAAGCTTGTCGTGCTATAGCTAGATAAGGTATTCTAACGCTATAATTTAGAGTAAAATTTGCTGTGTCTTTTAATCATTTATTTATAGATAAAATGATTAAAATGGCGCTAATAAATCCCACATATACCGTTCGAGAACCCATTAATGGAAGCCATTTATAATCCCCAAGCGATTGAAGCCACAGTACAAAAATTTTGGACTGAAAACAATACTTTCAAAGCGATTGAAGACGAGAGTAAAGAGAAGTTTTATTGTTTAGCTATGTTCCCCTACCCTAGTGGTCGTTTACACATGGGCCATGTACGTAATTACAGTTTGGGTGATGTGATTTCTCGTTACCAACGCATGCAGGGTAAAAATGTAATGCAACCTATGGGTTGGGATGCTTTTGGTTTACCGGCAGAAAATGCAGCAATAAAAAATAAAACCGCACCTGCTAACTGGACTTATCAAAATATAGATTACATGCGCAACCAATTAAATTCACTCGGTTTTGGTTATGACTGGAGTCGTGAATTAGCAACCTGTAAGCCAGATTATTATCGTTGGGAACAATGGTTTTTCACTAAACTGTATGAAAAAGGTTTAGTTTATAAAAAGAATGCTTCAGTAAATTGGGATCCAGTTGATCAAACTGTATTAGCAAACGAGCAAGTTATTGATGGTCGTGGTTGGCGCTCTGGCGCTATTGTTGAAAAGAAAGCAATTCCACAATGGTTTATTAAAATCACCGACTATGCACAAGAGTTATTAGATGATTTAGATCAATTAACCGAATGGCCTGAACAAGTAAAAACGATGCAACGCAACTGGATTGGTCGCTCACAAGGTGTTGAGATGACTTTTCAAGTTGATGGTTTAGTTGAAGGTAAGCAAGAAAGCTTTGATATTTACACCACCCGCCCAGATACTTTACTGGGTGTTACTTATATGGCACTTGCCGCAGAACATCCATTAGCCATCATTGCTGCAAAAAATAATGCCGCTGAAGGAAACACTGCGCTTGCCGATTTCATTCAAGAATGTAAAAGCAATCAAACCACAGACGCCGACATGGCTGCTATGGAGAAAAAAGGTGTTGATACCGGTTTTAAAGCTATTCACCCATTAACCGGTGAGTTAGTACCTGTTTGGGCTGCCAACTTTGTTTTAATGGACTACGGCTCAGGTGCGGTAATGTCTGTACCGGGACATGATCAACGTGATTATGAATTTGCGACCAAGTATGGTTTAGCTATCACGCAAGTAATTACCACCTCGAAAGAAAGTGGCGGCGAAGTAGCTGATGATGCTAATGTTTCTGATGCTAATGTTTCTGATGCTAATGTTTCTGATATAAGTAAAGCGGCGATCACTGAAAAAGGCATATTGATCAATTCAGGTGAGTTTGACGGTTTAGATTTTGAAGCCGCTTTTACCGCGATTAGCGATAAACTAGTAAAAGAAAACAAAGGCAAAATAACCACTAATTTCCGTTTACGTGATTGGGGCGTTTCTCGTCAACGTTATTGGGGCACACCTATTCCAATGGTAAACCTTGCTAATGGTGAATCGGTTCCGGTTCCTGAAAATGAATTACCGGTTATATTGCCAGAAGATGTCGTGATGAACGGCGTAACCTCTCCTATTAAAGACGATCCCCAGTGGGCAAAAACTACCTTTAATGGTGAAGATGCTTTACGTGAAACGGATACCTTTGATACCTTTATGGAATCCTCATGGTATTACGCTCGTTATTGTTCACCAAACGATGACAGCCAAATGATTGATCCCGCTAAAGCTAATTACTGGCTGCCAGTGGATCAATATATTGGTGGTATTGAACATGCTATTTTACATTTACTTTATTCTCGTTTTTTCCATAAATTATTACGTGATGTAGGCTTAGTTCAATGTGATGAACCCTACAAAAAATTACTTTGCCAAGGCATGGTATTAGCAGACACCTATTATCGTGAAGCTGAGAATGGCGCGCAAGAATGGATTGCACCAGATGATGTAACGGTTGAACGCGATGAAAAAGGCCAAGTGATTTCAGCTATCAGTAAAATAGATGGCGAAGCCGTTATTTCTGCCGGCATGAGTAAAATGTCTAAGTCAAAAAATAACGGTATCGATCCGCAATCTGTTATTCAGAAATACGGTGCTGATACGGTTCGGTTATTTATCATGTTTACTTCACCACCAGAGCAAACCTTAGAATGGTCTGATGCCGGCGTTGAAGGTGCGCACCGCTTTGTTAAGCGTGTTTATAAATTGGTACATGACACGGTTGATACTTGTCAGGGTAAGCATCATAACATTGACGGTTTGACACTGAACGCTAATCAGAAAAAGCTTCGTCTAGAATTACACAAAACTATCGCGAAAGTAACTGATGATATAGGTCGCCGTAATACCTTTAACACCGCGATTGCCGCCATTATGGAATTAATGAATCACCTAAGCAAAGCGCCGATGAAATCTGATGAAGATAAAGCGGTCATGCTTGAAGCACTTCGCGCGGTAGTACTGATGCTTACACCGATTACACCGCATATGTGTCATTACTTATGGCAAACAATAGGTGATAAAGATACTGACGTAGAAAATTACCCATGGCCAACTGTTGATAACAGTGCATTAGTTGAAGATGAGAAACTTATTATTGTGCAAGTTAACGGCAAGCTTAGAGCCAAAATTACCGTTGCGGCTGATGCCAGTAAAGAAACAGTTGAAGCAATTGGTTTAAGTGATGAAAATGTCGTTAAATTTACCGAAGGTAACACGATTCGTAAAGTTATCTATATTCCAGGTAAAATTTTAAATATTGTGGCCAACTAATATGTTTACGTCACGTTTCGCCGCGTTCATGATGACATACAAGCGCTTAATAACAGCTTTGACTTTAGTCAGTCTGTTGTCCTCTTGTGGTTTTCATTTACGTGGTGATTATTTACTTAGCGATGAATTACAAACCTTGTATATTACTTCAAGCGATGTACACGGTGAATTAACTCGCTTAGTTAAACAGCACTTATCTCATAATCAAGTAAAGGTACTTAAGCAAAAAAAGGCAAAAGTACCTGAGCTTCGCATCATGTCAGATACGCTCGATAGAAGAACCTTGTCAGTATTTGAAAATGGACAAGTCGCTGAGTATGAACTTATTTATGCGGTACATTACCAGTTACGCTTTGCTAATGAAGAGCCACAAAACTTTCGCTTTGAGCTAAATCGAGATTATCAAGATGATCCAAACTTAGCCTTAGCAAAATCTAGAGAGCTTTCTTTATTACTCAGCGAAATGCGAACGTCAGCGGCTGATAAGATCTTACGAGATATGGCAAGAGTTCAACGATAGGCTTTTAAATGAAAATTTACCATAACCAACTAATGCAGACATTAACACAAGGCTTTAAACCTGTCTGGTTGGTTTTTGGTGATGAGCCTTGGCAAAAAAACAATAGCTTAGCCACTATTAAAAACCACGCTCAACAACAAGGTTTTAGTGAAATAATTCGTTTTAGCAGCGATAATAAATTTGACTGGCAGCAAATAATTGATGAGTACCAATCATTAAGCTTATTTGCTAATCAGCGTATTATTGAAGTGGAATTTACCACAGTTAAAATTGGTGATAGTGGCAACAAAATACTATTAGCATTAAGCGAAATAGTGACACAAAATATAGATCTTCAAGATGTGATTTTTATCTTTCATGGTCCTAAACTTGATGGTGCTAGCGCTAATAGAAAGTGGTTTAAAGCCTTAACACAATTAGGCTGTTATCTACCTTTATACGATATAGAAACTAAATCGCTACCAAGGTGGCTACAAAGCCAATCAAAAAACGTCAATGTTAATTTAGCACCTGAACTATCCTTATTATTAATTGAATTATTTGAAGGTAACTTACCTGCGTTAGAGCAAGAATTACAAAAGTTATCCTTATTGTTTGGCACAAAACAAATCAGCTTAAGCGATGCTGAACAAATAGTAATTAAACAAGCTAAATTCAATCCCTTTCAAATTATAGATGCGTTATTAGAAGGCAACTGTAAAAAGTGCTTAACGATGTTGGATCAATTACAACAGGAAGGGACTGCTGCTGGACAAATTATTTGGGTATTTCACAAAGAATTTAATCAATTATATGCCATGCTAGATAAATTAGCACAAGGTTGTCAGCTTAATGATTTATATAAAGAATATCGAATTTGGGATAAACGTAAGCCCTTTTATCACCATGCGCTGACTCATATAAGTTTAAAAGATATTAAACGGGCAATGTCACGACTAGCCGATATAGATTTAATCAGTAAAACAAGCAGTGAGTTTAATGTTTTTATATTATTAGCCGATCTGTGTTTAACACTTTATCATGGTGAAATGACGAAAAACTTTTCATTGAATTATGAGTATGCTTAACTTTGTTATCAACAATTTTTTTTTCAACCTTCTCTCAACTAAAGTGATTTAACCAATGACTCATATTGGTATTTTAGGCGGCACTTTTGACCCCATACACCTTGGGCATACACTACCCGCTAAAGCGGTAGCAGATTACCTATCATTAACTAAAGTATTGTTAATACCTGCTAATATCCCACCACATAAGGCAACGCCTAATGTCAGTGCCAAGCAACGTGCTGAAATGGTTCATTTGGCTTGTAGTACAGAACACTCATTCATTTGTGATGAACGCGAACTAAAACGCGATGGCAATTCTTATACTGTCGACACCTTAAAAGAATTAGCAAAGGCATTTCCACAACAAACATTATATTTTATTGTTGGCCTAGACTCTTTATTAACGTTTACTCAATGGTATAAATATGAAGAAATTTTATCTCTTTGTCATTTGGTCGTGAACACAAGACCTAACTATCAATTAAACAAGCTAGATCCAGCGACTACGGCGTTATTAACTAATCATCAAATTCATAATATTAATGAACTAAAAAAACATAAGTCAGGCGGGATTTTACTACTTCCCAGTACACTGCCGTCTTATAATGACCACTTACATCTAGATATTTCATCAAGTGATATTCGTCAAAAAATAGCTAACAAACAAGATTGCCAACAACTATTAGCCCCTAGAGTATTGACTTTTATCAATAAAAATAAGCTTTACCAGTAACCTCAAATCCAATTATATCAATATGGGTTAGTGACTGATGAAATATTTAGTCCATTTAGAATGATCATATATTTATTCGTATTGTTATTAATGTTAATATTCACAGATTGTGCTTAACTTAACTTAATGCACTGTGAAAATTCAACTAATATATAGGAAGAACCCCTTGCAAACCGAAGCACTTAAAGCATTTGTAATTGAAAAACTTGAAGACATGAAAGGCAAAGATATTATCTCTCTAAGCATTGGCGAGAAAGCAAGCTTTGCCGATTATATGATTATTTGCTCAGGCAACTCAAATCGCCATGTAAAATCAATCGCGCAATCCGTAGCCATTGAATGTAGAGCTGAAGGTGTTGAACCACGCGGCATGGAAGGTAATGATGTTGGCGAATGGGCGCTAGTTGACCTAGGCGATATTATTGTTCATGTCATGACTAATGAACAACGTGATAAATACAATTTAGAACAACTGTGGGCCGAATAGCAGCCAATTTATTGGTTTGATTAACTTATGAAGTTAACTTTATATGCCGTTGGAACAAAAATGCCAACTTGGGTCAGTCAGGGTTTTGATGAATATACTCGACGTTTTCCTCGTGATTTATCTTTTAATTTAATAGAGATATCTGCGGGAAAGCGTGGTAAAAACGCTGATATTACGCGTATTTTAGAAAAAGAAGGTGAACAATTATTAGCGGCTATTCCTAAAGGCAGCCGTATCGTTACCTTAGAGGTTGAAGGTAAGCCTTGGAACACACCTCAACTTGCTAAACAGCTTGAACGTTGGCAGTTCGATGGTAGAGATGTGGCGCTATTAGTGGGTGGACCTGAAGGATTATCCCCTGCTTGTATCAAAGCAAGTGAACAAAAGTGGTCTTTATCTACTCTGACCTTACCCCACCCTATGGTAAGAGTTCTTATTGCTGAAAGTTTATATCGCGCATGGAGCGTTAATAATAATCACCCTTACCATAGAGAATAACGATGGTAACTGCGCATATTATTCGAGATATTGTCTGCAGCAAGAGTGCTGAAGATAATTTACTTGCCTCTTATACGCTTGCCAATCCACTAAATCATTACTTTCGAGAGCCTAGCTGATGTCACCTCGTCGCATTATTATTCGAGATATTGTCTGCTGCAGGAGTGCTGAGGCTCATTTACTTGCTTCTTATACGCTTGCCAATCCACTAAATCATTACTTTCGAGAGCCTAGCTGATGTCACCTCGTCGCATTATTATTCGAGATATTGTCTGCTGCAGGAGTGCTGAGGCTCATTTACTTGCTTCTTATACGCTTGCCAATCCACTAAATCATTACTTTCGAGAGCCTAGCTGATGTCACCTCGTCGCATTATTATTCGCAACCATAGCGCGGAGGCTAATTTATTCGCTCGCCGCACTTTTATTGCCTTTGTTGGTGTATTATTACTGTTACTAATATTGTTTAGTAACCTCTACTCATTACAAGTAGACTCTTTTGAAAAATACCAAACACGTTCAAATTCAAATCGGATAAAATTACTACCTGTCGCGCCAAACCGCGGCTTAATATATGATCGCAATGGTGTTATTCTCGCTGATAATAAACCTGTTTATAGCCTAGCGGTAATCCCTGAAGAAGTAGATAACTTAAAAGCTAACATTCAAGCACTGAGCGAACTGCTCGATATTAGTGACGACAGACAAGAGATATTTTTTAAAGCGGTAAAAGGTAAACGCCGCTTCAAAAAAATAGAATTACAGCCACGTTTAAGTGAACAACAAGTGGCATTGTTTTCAGTGAATCAGCACAAGTTTCCTGGTGTTTTTGTTGATGCGCGTTTAAAGCGCTATTACCCCTTCAGTGAACTAACCACACATAATTTAGGTTATGTCGCTCGCATCAATCGAAAAGATGCGAATAAACTTAAGCGACAAGATGATTTTGAAAACTATGCTGCCACTCATGGTATAGGGAAGTTGGGGATTGAAAAATATTATGAAAAAATTTTACATGGCACCATAGGCCACCAAGAAGTTGAGGTAAACAACCAAGGTAGGATTATTCGTACCTTGAATTACACCCCGCCTATTAAGGGTAAAGATCTAACTTTAACCCTAGACATAGAACTGCAAATGATTGCAAAGCGTGCGTTATCAGGAAAACGCGGTGCCGTAGTGGCGATGAATCCAAATACTGGCGGTATTTTAGCAATGTACTCTAACCCCAGCTATGATGGTAACTTATTTGTGCATGGCATCAGCAGTAAGAATTATAAAAAACTACTTAACTCCAGTGATTTACCTTTAATTAATCGAAGTGTACAGGGCTATCCTCCCGCTTCCACAGTAAAACCTTTTTTAGCGTTAACTGGTTTAGAAGAACAAGTGATCACGGCAGATACTAAAATTTGGGATCCCGGTTGGTATCAATTAGAAGGCTTACCTAATAAATATAGAGATTGGAAAAAATGGGGTCATGGTTGGGTGAATTTAACTAAAGCCATTGAGCAATCTTGTAACACTTATTTTTTTGACTTAGCTTTTAAACTGGGGATCACTAAGATTAGTACTATGATGGAGCGATTTGGTTTTGGTGATTATACTGGTGTTGATATTCATGAAGAAAGTAGAGCTATTATGCCCAGTGTCGCATGGAAAAGAGGCCGTTATAATAAACCTTGGTATACCGGTGAAACGCTTTCGGTGGGTATTGGACAAAGCTACTGGACTGTAACGCCATTGCAATTAACTCAAGCCATTACAACGCTAGTCAATCATGGTGAAAGAAAAGTACCGCACTTTTTAAAAGCGACTAAAGAAATAACGACAGATGAGCAAGGTGCTAGTCAAAGCACCTTCGAAGAGGTGATTTATGAAGAGAAAGCACCTTTAGTATTAAAACAAAAAAAACATTGGGATCTCGTGCTAGCAGCGATGCATAATACGGTGCAAAAATTTGGTGCGACTGCTTACACTCCTTTTAAGGGATCTAAGTATGATGCTGCGGGCAAAACTGGCTCAGCACAGGTTGCTCGTATTAAACAAAACGAAGAATACGATGCAAAATCTACTAAAGAAAACCAGCGTGATAATGCGATGTTTATTGCATTTGCACCCTATAAAAATCCTGAAATAGTGGTTGCGGTTGCAATAGAAAATGTTGCTAAAGGCGGTGGTGCTACGAATGCAGGCCCCGTTGCACGACAAATTATGGATCAATACTTTGGCAACAGAGTGATTACCTCTAACATTAAAAATTTACCTAAACAATTAAGTGCTAAGACTGAGCAACACCTGCACCAATCACACTTTCAAGAGAGCGACTAATGCGCAGTAGTGGCCAAGAACAACAACAATTTCGTAGTATATGGCAAAAATTGCATATCGATTTACCTTTATTAATTGGCATACTATCGCTAATGGCACTTGGTTTATTTATTGTTTTTAGTGCCGGCGGTCAAAGTATCGATATAGTTTACCGCCAAGCTATTCGATTGGGTGTTGCGATAGTGGTAATGCTTGCAATAGCTCAAATCCCCCCCTTGTCATATCGAAAATGGGCCGTTCCTGTTTTTGTATTAGGGTTGTTAATGTTGGTGGCCGTATTGCTTTTTGGTCATGTAGGTAAAGGTGCACAGCGTTGGCTAGACTTAGGCTTTATGAAATTTCAGCCTTCAGAAATCATGAAATTAATAGTCCCGATAATGATTGCTTCATTTATCAGTCAATATAATTTACCTGTTAAAATTTCAACCATCGTTTTGGCTTTTATTTTAGTATTAATTCCGACACTACTGATTGCTAAACAACCCGACTTAGGTACTTCACTGTTAATTGCTAGCTCAGGTATTTTTGTTATTTTTCTTGCTGGCGCCAGTTGGAAGTTAATTGGTGTTTGCGTGGGATTAGCTTCAGCATTCGCGCCATTTCTATGGATGTTTTTGATGCAAGATTATCAACGACAGCGGGTAATGACGTTTTTAAATCCCGAACAAGATCCACTAGGCTCTGGTTACCATATTATTCAATCTAAAATAGCCATAGGCTCTGGTGGGGTTGATGGGAAAGGTTGGCTACAAGGTACACAATCTCAATTAGAATTTTTGCCTGAGCGCCATACTGATTTTATTTTTGCCGTGTTTAGTGAAGAATTTGGCTTAATTGGTGTCAGTGTTTTACTTGCGGTATATCTATTTATCGTCATGCGCGGCTTGTGGATTGCTGTACATGCCCAACACGCTTTTACCAAGTTGCTCGCCGGTAGTATTACCCTAACGTTCTTCGTTTATGTATTTGTGAATATCGGTATGGTATCGGGTTTATTACCTGTTGTTGGTCTGCCATTACCTTTAGTGAGTTATGGTGGTACCTCAATGGTGACATTACTCGCAGGATTTGGCATGCTAATGGCTATTAGTACTCACCGACGGTTTCATACATAATGGTGAGTAAATATTTTGGCTAGTTTGTCTAACTTCTTTGTCGAACGTGCTCATTGACTAGCGTCAACTCCGCGCGTTACCCTAAAATTATATAACAACAAGAAAAAATGATGGAAATACGATACAAACTATTATTCTTCGTTCTGCTTACCCTGCTAACTGCCTGTAGCTCTGGTCGCTATAAACATACTAACGATAGTACGCCAAGCAGATTACCCAACCAGGCAGAATTAAAAGACGCCACCCCGCGCGCAGAAAGTTATAGTCGTGGAGGCAATAAAAATTATCAAGTTCGTGGTATTAACTATCAAGTATTGACGCATGCACAAAATTTTGAAGAAATAGGTACAGCTTCTTGGTATGGGAGGAAGTTTCATGGTCATTTAACCTCAAATGGTGAAATTTATGATATGTATGCCATGAGTGCTGCCCATAAAAACTTACCCTTGCCGACCTATTTAAAGGTAACCAACACAGCCAATAATAAATCAGTAATTGTTCGAGTTAATGACCGTGGTCCTTTTCATTATAAACGTATTATTGATTTATCCTACAGCGCTGCTTATAAGCTCGACATGTTGAAAACAGGTACTGCCGAAGTTAAAATCACCAGTATAACCAATTTTGATAAAACTAATATCCATAAAAAACCCTTGGCTGTAAATATAATATCCCCCGTAACAGATAGCCAATCAAACCTAATATCGACAAAAAACTACATTCAAGTTTTTGCGACAAACAAGCTTGAATTAGCAAAAAAAACAGCAACTTCATTATCAAAAAAACATTTGCAAACGGTTAATTATCCTAAAGAAAATAACATTTATCGAATTCAAATAGGTCCTATTTTAGATAACGCAGTAATCAATAAGCTATTGCTAGAGCTTAAGCAAGGACGTTATCCAAACGCCTACTTAAGAAAGCTTTAGTATCGCTGTAAATTACACCTTGAGGCGATTTATACATTATTAGGGTGTAGATAGAAAATAGTTTTTACAATTTTCTCTAATTCCCCCATAGCTAACCATGATAGAGATGATATACTTTATTCAAGCTTTATTAAAAATAACGTTTTCCATCCACCTCATTATTAAAAATTATGCCTTTAAAATTATGTCTTTAAAAATTCAAAAATCTGCTCGCACATTGTTCAAATTTATCTCAGTCACCTTATTAGGTTCAACCTTAGCTTTTTCATCCATTAGCCACGCACTAAACATTATTCCTGATGCGCCACAAATTAACGCCAAAGGTTTTATTTTAATGGATTTTGCGACGGGCAAAGTGATCGCTCAAGGCAATGCTGACATGCAATTAGCACCCGCAAGTTTAACTAAAATGATGACTAGTTACATCATAGGTAAAGAATTAGACAACGGTAATATATCAAACAACGACAAGGTGATGATCAGCGAAAATGCTTGGGCAAAAAACTTTCCTGAATCATCAAAAATGTTTATTGAAGTTGGTACTGAAGTACCGGTAGACCTTTTAAATCAAGGTATTATTGTTGCCTCAGGTAATGATGCCTGTGTTGCCATGGCTGAACATATTGCTGGTAGTGAAAGTGCTTTTGCCGATTTAATGAATGCCCATGCCGAACAATTAGGTATGTCGAGTTCATTTTTTGAAAACAGTCACGGTTTAGATAGCTCTTCTCATATGACCACACCACGTGACATGGCGGTATTAGCCAGTGCTATTATCCGTGAAGTTCCAACTGAATATGCTATCTATAAACAAAAATCATTCACTTATAACAATATTAAACAATATAACCGTAATTCATTATTATGGGATAAAAGCTTAGATGTAGACGGTATGAAAACTGGCCATACGTCAAATGCGGGTTATAGCTTAGTCACCTCAGCAACTAAAGGTGATATGCGTTTAATCACCGTTGTAATGGGTACTGATAGCGAACGAGCTAGAAAAGTAGAAAGTAAAAAATTACTTAATTATGGTTTCCGCTTTTTTGAAACCATCTCTCCTTATAAAGCGGGTGAAAAATTTGCCACTAATCGCATTTGGATGGGTGATAAAAAACAAGTTGATTTGGGTATTTCACTAGATACACTCATTACTATCCCTCGCGGACAACGTAAAAACTTAAAAGCAAACTTTGAATTAACTCAACAACTGACTGCACCTTTAGCCAAAGGTACTGTGGTAGGAAAATTATTCTTACAACTAGATGGTGAAGATATTGCGCAATATCCATTAGTGACTTTACAAGAAGTCAATGAAGGCAGTTTTTTCTCAAAAATAATTGATTACATCAAGTTATTTATTGCACAACTTTTAGAATAGAAAGACAGATCACTAAATGATGGGTTATCGGCACTATTTGCTAATGATAACTCATCACTTTTAGTTTTAGTTTTAAGTTTAAACTAAAGTTCTTACTTTAAAGTTTAAGCACTATACGTACTCTAATATCAAACAACAGGCTGAATAACCTGCACCAAAAGAGCAAAGCACTGCTTTATCACCCGAGCTCAAACCATCATGATGCTTGTGTAAAGCGATAATACAACCCGCAGAGCTAGTATTGGCATATTCGTCTAAAATAATTGGCGCTTCGCCCGCTATAGGCTCTCGACCTAAGACCTTCTTACCAATAAAGTTATTCATATTAATATTAGCTTGGTGCAAATAAAGTCGCTTGATATCTTCAGGGGCTAAATTAACTTTAGCCATTTGGCTAGCAATTAAATTAGACACCATAGGCAATACTTCTTTAAATACTTTACGGCCTTGCTGAATAAAGTACTTATCAATATCATTAACCGTGTCTGGGCTGCATTGATTCATATAACCAATATTACTACGAATGTTATTGGAAAATTGAGTAATAGGTTGCTCGGCAATGATTTTAAAAACATGATCACCTGTTGCCGTTGACTCATCTTCAATAATTGAAGCCGTGGCCACATCACCAAAAATAAAGTGGCTGTCTCTGTCACGATAATTAATTTGAGGCGATAAAATTTCAGGATTAATCACTAATACGGTTTTTGCTGTGCCACTGCGAACTGCATTTGCCGCATTGATAATTCCAAAGGTAGCAGCAGAGCATGCGACTAGCATATCAAAGCCCCAACCACCACAACCTAGTGCTTGTTGTATTTCAATAGCCATGGCAGGATATGAACGCTGGGTATAAGCGCAAGCAACGATAATTAAGTCTATGTCAGCTGCCGTTTTATTTGCGGCAGCCATCGCTTGTTTAGCCGCAGCCACACCAATTTCAGCTTGCATTGACAAAATATCATTGGGTCGTTCAACAAAGATCGGTTTCATGATGTCGACATTCAAAACATCTTTTTTTGACATCACATAGCGACTTTTAATACCTGACGCTTTTTCAATAAAGGCACTACTTGAATGTGATAGTGCTAACACTTCACCCTGAGTAATAGCCTGCTCATTTTCACTATTAAACTTATCTACATAGCTATTGAAACAAGTCACTAACTCATCATTTGAAATTTTTTCTGACGGGGTAAATAACCCAGTTCCACTAATGACAACAGACATAAAATTATCTCGACCAAAATCCAGTAAGGTATGTCTACTAGTGTATTTTATTTATCACTGGTTGTCGATTAACGCTCCGATCCAATTAAATTAATGCATGGGCCAAATTCCAATAAAGGAAATTGATTCTTAACTTTATTATACTAAACTCATGATAAATAAAACCACACCACATCAAATGATAATAATTATCATTTGCATTTAATGTGGTATTAGTTTACTTTAGCTTTATACCTAAACTCATTAAACAATAAGAGTCCTATTTTTAATTAGTTTGTCTTTAAGCAAAGTAAAAAAGGAAATGATTATGATTACACCTGTCCTTACTACTGAAATAGCCACCACTAAGGTGCAAGTGGAACTATCGAGTCATGTACTAAGCCAGCTGCTTAAATCAGGGCTACTACACGGAGGAGACTGTAAATGTTTGAATGCCAGTGCAAAAAAAGTCATATGGCAGGCGATATTGGCAACAATTACAGATAATAAGGAAAGCCATTTATGTGCCTAAAACCTTCATCTGAATTTGTGCAACTAGAAACTTGGTTAGAAACATTAATCATAACGTACAAAAAACACCCTAGTTGCGGCTTAGCTAAAACGATTAATTATTACTTAAGCCGCTTATTACATCATGACGAACTTAGTTTTAATGGTAATAAACGCTGTGATTATTTATCCATGCAAAAATTTTGGCGTTGGCAAACTAGCCATTCAAGGTTAAACCATTCATAACGCTTGTTTTTAAGAACTGCTCCAATGCTTTTTTACCCGTAAAATGATAAGTACTACAGACATCGGCTATACTGTGTTTTTGCATAATCCTACTAATTAAAACACAGATCGCTTTATCATTAAGGCCTTGACTACCTAATTGTTGCTTTAACCATAAATGTAAACTAAAAACACAACTAGCGTATTGCCGATACCCGTAGGCAAATGCTTCAACATTAGCGTTATCAAGTTGACTTAACATATCTAAAGAGGATTGCGGGCAATGTGTTTGAATTAATGCTACTAAGTTTGGCGCTAAGTCTTTATATTCTTCCACTAATAAATAATCAAAACATCGATAAAACTCAGTATTGATCGGGGCAAGTACTTGCTCAGAATTTTCAGAAAGTGACTTTAATACTAATGCGGACTGTTCTCCACTGGCTTTGTCCTTGCTAAAACCAATACGTCCTAATTTGAAATCTGCCGTTAACCAAAAAGAAAGTAACGATTTTGTGGCCCCAAAACTTGAGGCTAAAAAATCAGCCCTTTGTGTTTTTGCAAAGATCGTTATTTCACTCAAAAACAATGCGCCTATGCCTTGGTGTTGTAATTTCGGATGTACAGCGATCCTCATCACTCTTAAGTAGTGATAATCAAACGCTTGCTCAACGCCACATTGAGTTAACAGAGATTGTGGAATAAAATTATTTCTTAACCGTCTTTTGCCTCTATTCACTGCGGTTAATTCCGCATCAGTAATACCTTGCTTATTAAACTTGCCTTCATGTATTAATAAAGCGACTGCAATAACTTGTTCCAGCTCTCCATCAACCGACATTAAACAAACCAGTTCGACCTGTTTATTGTCTAATAACATCTGCACATCACTGGGTTTAGTTTGATAATGAGCGGTCACAAGTACTGAAAAAACTTGTCTTAACAAACTTTCATTGGCTAATAACGCTTCAGCAGTAAAATGTTTAAAATCAAATTGAGTTTCTTGGCTAACTAAATTTGAGTGTTTTTGATGATTGCATAGACTAGGTAATTCAGCATTTAATAAACAGGCATCAAAAACTAACTGCTCTAATGGATCACCCGATCGCCACCTAATGGGCTCATTTATATGTAAGCTACGCCATTTTGGAAAGGATGCCGTTAAGGTGTGTTGAAACTTTAAGGTAAAACCTCGCCCAGCTCCTTCATAACCATGAATAGTACTAGCAAAAACCAAACGAGAGTGCTGAAATAATAACTGCTCAAGTAAATAGACGGGTATAGCGGCCGCCTCATCTACTAAAACTAAACTAACGTTAGGTTGCAACTTAAGTAATTGATCAACAGCAATAAACTCCACAACACCATAAAGCATTGTAAATTTATGCCCTTCTAGATGACCTTGCGGTAAACTTTTTGCTAACTGGCTGAAAAAAATTTGCACCGAATGTAACTCTGCTGCCGTTATAATGATATGCAGTTTATTATCATTTTTAGCGATTGCTAATAGCTGAGCACAAGCAATAGCTAACGCCGATGATTTACCTCTTCCTCTGTCTGCGGTTAATACTAAAGGCTGCTTACTCTTCCCTTTAATAACCTTGATTATCGCCTCTACTGAATTCACTTGCTCTTGGGTAACACACCCATAAGTTAACGTTTGTCGCTCAGAAGAGCTTACTGAATTAATTACCTGTTCATCACTTACTTGGGTTTTTGGCTCAAGTGGAGGGAAAACAAGCGCACCCTGCTGCAGTATTACATGCTCTGAATAGCCTTGAAGTAAAGAGAAAAAGCGTTTAAAGAAGTTGCTCTGCTTAACCAATGCTATGTCATTTATTATCAAAAACAATATACCACCACCAACAAGCGTGCCTGAGAGAGCGGCAAAGGCATCCACACTCAATTGTTGCTGAGTAAAAACAACAAAGTCACTTTCGGTGCCAAGCCGGTCACGAAAGCGTTGCGGTGAAACATTCGCTTTAATCAGCTCATTATCACCATAAATCAGCCATGACCTCTCATCATTTTTATTTCTATCCTGATGAAAAGATTGAATTGTTTGTAATAAGGAATATCCCCACTCATCTCCACCCAAAAGCACAATTAAACGTCGTTCATTCAACACTTTTGCTTGCTGGTGAAAATCATCAAACCATCTAGAAAAGGTGGTGTTTTGCATATTAACTTCAATCAAAAAATTAGTCTTGTATATATCTATAATACCTCAATATGCGCTATACCAATAAAATAAAATATAAAGTTTAATTGTAAATATTTTCTTCATTGCCTATGTTGGTATTTATTACTAATATTTTTTAAGAGTAAAGCTAATGGCAAATGATAATGACTTTTTAGATGATATTGAGGCAAACGAGGAAACAACTGAACAAGAAATAGAGTTAGAATCTCGTGAAGTAGCCTATAAGCAAGTATTAGAGCAAGCACAAAGAAACTTACTCGCGAGAAAGCGTATTGATGATTTAATGGAGAAAAAAAGGTTAAAAGAGTTATTAGATGATTCAGACGACTGGTAATACAAGATATGAATATAAGAAATATAAGATTAGTTTTCTTTTATAAAACTCTGATAAAATCATAACTAGTATTAACCTTTTACTCTGAGTTAACTTATGACTTTATTAGAAAAACTTCGATGCCTGTTTACATTTGGTCAAGGAGTCGCTTTACCTTTACCCGAAATTTCAGCTGACTCTACACCTATAGACATTTTTACGCAGTGGTTTAACGATGCTAACAAATCAGGTATTTTATTACCTGAAGCAGTGTCAGTCAGTACTTGTGCTAGTGATGGTCAACCAAGCTCACGCATGGTATTGCTAAAGAGTTTCAGTGAGCAAGGTTTTGTGTTTTTTACTAACTACGGCAGTCGGAAAAGTCAGGAACTAGTGGACAACGGTAAAGTTGCCTTATTATTTCATTGGAATGTATTACAAAGACAGATACGCATAGAAGGCACAGTTGAAAAGATAACACCGCAAGAATCAGCGGATTATTTTCATAGCCGTGATAGAGGTAGTCAAATTGGTGCTTGGGCATCAAAACAAAGCCAAAAGCTAACACACGATAATGAACTAAAAGAACGTATGGCTCATTTTAATGATAAGTATGCAAAAGGTGAAGTTCCCCATCCTGAGTTTTGGGGGGGGTGGCGTGTCAAACCCACCTATATCGAATTTTGGCAAGGCCGCGCAAGCCGTTTACATGACAGAGTGTGTTTTGAGAAAAAAGATGAAGCGTGGCAAAACTTTAAGCTTCACCCGTAATAAGCTCATTTGAGATTATCATGAAGCTTGACAAAATTTTTGACAAGCTTCATTTGATCAATTTAGAAATTGATGTCCTTCTGATTTAAATACCGCTAATTGCCGCTATCGCTACTGCGGTGTTATACATGATAGTGGTCGCACTGGTCCATAAAGTTAGGTTATTCATATATTCTGAATCAAGTGGAACCACAACAGTATCACCAGGCTTCATATCATCACCCGCGTTGCTTGCAAACCAATTGCTATTTTTCATTAATTTAATACTGCCATTGGCAGCGATAATATAAACTCTTTCTGCATCAGCACGTTTCTTACTGCCACCACTTTGCGCTAAATAATCTGCCGCAGTTAAATTTTTATCATAAATATGAGAAGAAGTGACCTGTACTTGACCGATAACATTCACTGAATTTTTTATAGTCGGCACGTAAAGCACATCACCCCCTTCAAGTAAAATATCATAATCATTATCTTTCACTACCTTTGGTAGGTTTAATACTAAACGACCAACTGGTTGTAATTTAGTAAGATCGTCTAGCATCGCTTGAACTTCAGTATAAGATTGCGAATAATTGCTATCTGATAAAGATTTAGATGCCATTTCGACACGTAAATCTCCTGATAGTTTAATCAAATTTTGTAATTCTAATTCTTGCAGTTTAATCCGAGTAAATACAGACCCTTCTTGATGAGCAAAACGAGTAAAGCCACCTGCTTTCGCGATTAAATCAGATAAATTTTCACCACGACGAATGGTATATTTACCCGGAAAGACAAATTCTCCACGTAATTCAATCACATGGTTTTCACTCCACGCAGGGATTTGATGGATATTTAATCTATCTTTACTTTGTAATAAAATGTTATCGTTTTTTTCACCTTGTAACGCTGCGGCTAAATTCACTGATAGTGAACGTTTGCTAACGAGTTGACTACGCACTTGATTACGAGTCAGTTCCGCGCGCGTTAAATAGGCAGATTCATTTAAACCACCTGCAGCGGCGATTAAATCATCTATTCGACCATTACGGGCTAAAGGATAAATACCTGGGAATTTAACTGAACCATCAACTTCTATTAGTTGTATCGGTTGCCCAGAGCCTCCTTGGTTCTTCAGTTTTTGAATGATAGGGAGTAATAAACGTTGGCGAGAGAATAAAGAAAATTCATTTATATTAACTTCTTCTTCAATGGTGCCACCTGACATTTGTACAATAGATTGATTTACCAGTTTGGCAGCTTCGTCTACTTCCATTTCAGCTAATTTATTTACATTATCGTATTTTTTCCAAAACTGTTTATTTTTAAATTTATCTTTGGCTAACTGTTGTTCTTTCTTAAATAACTCTTCTTGAGTGAAAGCAAGCATATCAAGGGATAAATTGTTTTCACTCAATTTAGATACACGAGAAAACACCAGTAATTTATCACTGGCCTGTAATAATAAGTTATCTTCAGATTCTGGGTTAGTGATAGCGTTAGCAAGCCCAAATTGTAATATTTCTATGTTACGTGCAAGATCGATTTCTCGAATAATTAAACTATAATTTAAATCAGCATTCGCTAACAAATGTGAATTAACATACGGTAACAAGTCTGTTACTTTTTGTCCCTCCTGCCATTGATATTTACCCGGACGGGTTAATGCACCAATTAAGGTAACCGACTGCGAAAACATATCAGCGGCTTTCATCACTCTGACAAAATCACCGGCTTGCGCTTTTGATGACAGTTGCTTTGCGTTGGTAAAATCAATATTAACAACACTACGTAAATCATTCTGATTATAACGTTCAACAATAGTTGATTTTGCATAAGCACTGGGCAATAAACCACCCGCCATTGCTAGTACATTGGTAAAGTCGTCATTCTTTACTAATTCATAAATAGCCGGACGACGAACCTCGCCGTCAATAGAGACTGTTTTACCCACAGGCGCAATAAAAACCACGTCGCCTGATTGTAATAAAACATCATTGTTAGAGTTGCCATCAATAAGCAAGTCGTATAAATCCAGGGTTTTAATTAATTTACCCGAACGCTTGAGCTGTATATTACGTAAACTGCCAATATCACTAATACCGCCTGCAGCAAAAATCGCGTGGGTGATACTTGATAAAGAACTTAACGTGTATGGGCCCGGCTTATATGCATCACCTAAAACAAATATTCGCATTGAACGTAACGATGCCATACCAATAACGACGTCAACCCCAATGATTTTTTCTTTAATTTTTGCAATTAATAAACGCTTCATCTCGGCATAAGACAGGCCAGCAACCGCAAAAGGACCGTGAGATGGAAAAACAATTTGCCCTTCCCTGTTCACTTCCAACTCAAGTTCATCGCTTTCTTTACCAAATACTTGAATAGAAACTCGATCGCCAGGCGCAACGATATAGCCGGCAGGAATAGCAATATCCATAGTTGGCGCAAACGTTTGTGGTGAATTAGCAAAGACATCATAACCAAAAGGTTTTAATTCTTTTACTTTTTCAAAATTTTCTTCTTCATCAGCATATTCATCATCAGTATTTTGAATAGGGTTACCTTGTTCATCAAACTGAGTGCCACGAGGGTAACGTTGAGTATTATCTGTTAGTTCGCTCTCGCCATCACTGCCGGACAATTGCCCTTTAAAATCACTAATATCGATCCCCATACTTTTAGCTAACGCTTTCTGTTGGGATGGTGGCAACTTTTTAAACTGTTCTATCTGCGCTTGGCTAACTTGATAAGAAATAGCCTGAGTTGAAAAAGTTAATATTGAAAAAGTAATAAAATGAAGTGTAAACTTCACTAACACTTTAGAGAGTTTATTAAAGTATTTTTTAGTGATCATAATCATTAGCGCAAAGATGTTCCTGTCATGCGTTATTCCAAACCAATGAAACCTACTTAGGCTTAGCGAGAATAGAGAAAATTTTGAGCATTTATGCCCTGATTTATAACCGTTCTACTTGAAGATGCATGATTCAGCTGAAATTAGAAATGCTTTTAGGCAATACATTGATTGAAGAGAATAGTTATTCTATTGTCGAAATCAATAACGCAGCATAAAGCACTTCTAAACCAGCAACTTGGGGAAGACTGAGCAAATCATACTCTGCGCTACATTTATTTTTAAGGGAACGACCTTTAATAAAAAAATGCGCCTTGATTATGAATCGCTCAAACTTCCTGAAACGAGAATCTTAAAGTGGAGCGGGTATATAACGTCGAAGTTTAACAGCATAATAACAAGCAAACAATAGCGTAATAGCAGTAACGATCACCCTGGTACAATCCTTATAGTCTGTTTTCTATGTTCTTTAACTCCCCGATAATTCGAGACAGAATAGTGACTTAATAGGAAAGATTTCTCTACATAAAACAAAGTTGTTAATATATTGTTATAAATTGATACTTGCCTTTCCAATCAAGCACAGGTATAACTTTCGCTTGTTAATGCATTTTAGCACTATATCGTTATGAGCAAACATCTGTCAGCCATAATAAAAATCAACACGATATAATGATTTTACGGAGATTTTTTATGTCAGCGCAATCAGCAAAAGACTTTTTTGGCCATCCTAGTGGACTTAAAACACTTTTTTTTACCGAAATGTGGGAGCGCATGAGTTATTACGGCATGCGCATGCTACTTGTTTTATTTATGACAGCGACCCTGCAAGAAGAAGGTTTAGGCCTAACTGTCGCCTCAGCAGCCGCAATTTATGGTTTGTACACGGGTAGTGTCTATTTTATGGGGCTACCTGGGGGTTGGATTGCTGATAGGTTAATTGGTGGACAAAAAGCTGTATGGTATGGCGGCCTAATTATCATGATTGGCCATATAATTTTAGCAATACCAAGTGATTATTCATTTTTAATTGGTTTGATTTTCGTCGTGTTAGGTACAGGCCTACTAAAACCAAATATTGGTGCCATGGTTGGTCAGCTATATTCTGATAAAGATATTCGTCGTGATAGTGGTTACGCCATTTATTACATGGGTATTAATATCGGTTCAGTCATCGGTTATGGTGCTTGTGGCTATTTAATGGAAAATCAAGGTTGGCATTGGGCATTTGGTGCTGCAGCTATAGGTATGGCGGTTGGACTCATTCAATACAGAATAACTACGCCAAATCTTAATGGCATAGGCGCAAAGCCGGTTCATCCCTTATCAAAAACAGGACAAAAAATTAGCTGGACAATTATCTACGGATTTTTAGCTGTTGTTGCATTAGTAACATACATGATATTCCAAGATATGCTAACCATAGTACCGGTGACTATTGCTCAATATGTAGCTGTCGCATTCTCTGCTATTTTCGTTATTTACTATGCTACCATTTATTTCTTTAGCTCATTATCGGTTATTGAAAAGAAAAAATTGGTCGCGTTATTAATTATTTGTGTCGCTTCCGCTTGTTTTTGGTCTGGCTTTGAACAAGCCGGTTCGTCAATGAACTTATTTACTCGCGATTATACCGATCGTATTGTTGGTTCATTTGAAATACCCACAGGCTGGTTCCAATCATTAAACGCATTCTTTATCGTATTGTTATCTCCGTTCTTTGCCGCGTTATGGATTAACTTAGGTAAGAGGCTTGTTAGTCCATCGTATGGAATAAAATGTGCTGTTGGTTTAATTATTATGGGCAGTGGCTTCATTATTATGTTCTTTGCTGCACAGCATGCAGCGTCTGGAATGAAAGTTGCTCCTTATTGGTTAGTCGCGACCTATTTTTTACATACCGTTGGTGAGCTATGTTTGAGCCCTGTCGCATTAAGCGCCGTGAGCAAGTTATCTCCTAAACGCTTTGCTGGGCAAATGATGGGCGTTTTTGTTTTAACTTATTCTATTGGGAATATCATCTCAGGTTTATTAGCCGGTAATTATGATCCAAACAATGTGTCTCAAATACCGTCACTGTATATTCAGATTAGTTTATTTAGTATTGGTATTGGTTTGATAATTTTACTACTTGGTTTTAAATCAAGATTTTGGGAAAATTTATCAGAAGAGGATGATGCATCAACGAGCAATCCTACTTTATCAACTAACAATACTTAATTAGCACTAGATTAGTACTAATCTAGTGCTAGGTGGGTGTTTTGGGCACCCACCTTTATTTTAGATTGAGCGCAAAAATGACCGAGCCTTTATTAATAACTACTGGACCTAATAATACACCTCATACTGAACCTAATACGAGAACCTCAATTAGGCAAACTCTACGTACCAAAAGAAAAACACTTACCACAGCATTTCAAATAGAAGCCAGTGAATCATTAAAACTGCGTTTATTAAATCATCCAAGAGTTCAATCAGCAAAAAAAATTGCTTTATATCTAGCCAATGATGGCGAGCTTGATCCAATGTCTTTTATTAACTGGTGTTGGCAACAAGGCAAGCAAGTCTACTTACCGGTGTTACACCCATTTTGCCCCGGTCATTTACTGTTTTTATTATTTGAAAAGACATCTTTTATGGTCAAGAATCAATATGGTATCAATGAGCCAAAATTAGATGTGACTAAAGTTTGTCCACTAGAGCAACTGGATGTGTTATGTACACCACTGGTCGCTTTTGATTGCTCAGGTGCTAGATTAGGCATGGGTGGTGGTTTTTATGATAGAACATTGGTGAACTGGCAAAAAAATCAATTATACCCTATTGGTATTGCTCATGATTGTCAGCAAATTGATCAAGTGCCTGTAGAATACTGGGATATCCCTTTACCCGAAATTATTACGCCAACACAAAATCATCAGTTTTGAGTAACTAGTAACTAAACTATTTGATCGATGTTATAATCTGCCGCATTATATAAAAATAGCTAATATAAAAACTAGCTAAATCCCCTACTAAGGAAGCGTAATGACTCAAGATGAGATGAAAAAATCAGCAGCAATTAAAGCATTAGAATTTATTGAAAATGACTCAATTGTTGGTGTAGGCACAGGCTCAACCGTTAATTATTTTATTGATGCCTTAGCGACAATAAAAAACAAAATTCAAGGTGCGGTTTCTAGTTCTGAAGAATCAAGCAAACGTTTAACAGACCATGGTATTGAAGTATTTGATCTAAACGATGTTGATGTTTTAGACGTTTACGTTGATGGCGCAGATGAAATAACTAAGTATATGAGTATGATTAAGGGTGGTGGAGCGGCGCTAACCCGTGAAAAAATTGTCGCTGCTGTTGCCAAAAAATTTATCTGTATTGCTGATAGCTCTAAACAAGTTGAACTATTGGGTCACTTCCCATTACCTGTTGAAGTCATTCCTATGGCGCGCAGTTATGTTGCCCGTGAGCTAGTCAAACTCGGCGGTGATCCTGAATACCGTCAAGGTGTAGTAACTGATAACGGCAATGTCATCCTTGATGTTCACAACTTATCTATTATCGATCCTAAAAAATTAGAAGCAGATATTAACGCCATTGTTGGCGTAGTAACTAATGGTTTATTTGCCCAGCGAGGCGCCGATATATTGATATTAGGGACAAAGTCTGGTGTCTCTATAATTAAATAATACCCGTTAAATTCATTAAAGGGGCAACTTCATTTCGACATAATCAGTAAAGCTAGATTTTCAAGAGCACAGATTTTGGTGCCAAACAAAACCTAACGACCTACATTCACTTAGGCAGGACTCTTGATTGAACAATAACTAGCTATTGGCATTGAACGCAAAGATGTTACTGGATCGGTAGATTCTTTAAAAATCACAGAATTAGTTTTAATTGGTATAACAATCAAATTGAATTAAAAAACATAGACCTGCATAACTTTATTTAGCAAGGTGGCTTTTTTTATCCATCGAGACTAAATAAATACTTTAGAGTCTATACACTATATGCTATCTTGTTTTTATTATAGATATCTAGCCATCTAAACACATTTTTAATTTGTGCTGAAATATGGTCAAGATTAGCGTATTAAAAATATATAAGTGTTAACTTAACAAGCGAAGCGACCCCTTATGACTACAAGTAAAAATTCATTAGCAAAAGACAAAATTAAAATTTTATTACTTGAAGGTGTACATAAAAGTGCCCTTGAAGAGCTTACAGCAAAAGGATACTCGAATATCGAGTATATTAAGACCTCACTCAATGAGGCCGATTTAATTGAAAAAATTGCCAATGCACACTTTATTGGTATCCGCTCGCGTACTCAATTAACCGCTGAAGTATTAAGCCATGCAAAAAAATTAGTGGCTATCGGTTGTTTCTGTATTGGTACCAATCAAGTTGATACCATTGCAGCACAAGAATTAGGTATTCCAGTATTTAATGCCCCATTTTCAAATACTCGTTCTGTTGCAGAACTAGTGCTAGGTGAAACCTTATTACTACTCCGCGGTATTCCTGAAAAAAGCGCTAAAGCACATCGTGGCGAATGGCTAAAATCAGCAGTAGGCTCATTCGAAGCTCGCGGTAAAACTTTAGGTATTATTGGTTACGGTCACATTGGTACTCAGCTTGGTATTTTGGCTGAAACGTTAGGGATGCGTGTACGTTTTTACGATATTGAAACAAAGCTTCCTCTAGGCAATGCCAGTCAATCAGCCTCATTGAATACCTTACTTGCCGAATCTGATGTAGTGAGTTTGCATGTACCCGAAACACCGCAAACGCAATACATGATTGGTTCGGCTCAATTTGAAGCAATGAGAACAGGGGCAGTATTTATTAATGCTTCTCGTGGAACAGTTGTAGACATTGATGCATTAGCACAAGCGTTATCTCAGAAAAAATTAGCCGGTGCTGCTATTGACGTATTCCCTGTTGAACCAAAGGGAAATGATGATGAGTTTGTATCTCCGTTGCGTGGCTTTGATAATGTTATTTTAACACCACATATTGGCGGTAGTACTAAGGAAGCTCAAGAAAATATTGGTTTAGAGGTTGCGAGTAAATTAGCTAAATATTCTGACAATGGCTCAAGTTTATCAGCGGTTAATTTTCCTGAAGTATCATTACCTGAACACGTGAATGCTAGTCGATTACTACACATTCATCACAACCAACCCGGTGTATTGACACAAATTAACCAAGCGTTTGGTGAACATGGTATTAATATTGCGGCTCAGTATTTACAAACTGATAATAAAATTGGTTATGTGGTTATTGATATTGAATCGGCTGACAGTGCCCAAGCACTTAAAACATTAAAAGTAATTGACGGTACTATCCGCGCAAGAATATTGCATTAAAGATAGTATTAATAGCTTAGTTATATCTAGTCTATTAATCGTTTTTATATAAAAAAAGAGATCTTAGGATCTCTTTTTTTATGACCAATTAACCATCACACGTATTATAAAAACATCACTAATGAAGAATAAAGCTGAGTTTCCTTTCAACTGCAAGATTCAGTTTAAAGGAAATAATAGAGGCTTGACTTAAGGTGATTAGATTTTAATTGTTTTCTTATTAATATCATACTCTCGCAATTTGTTCGCAATAGCGGTATGGCTTAAGCCAAGCTTTTTAGCTAATTGTCGAGTACTTGGATAAGCAGGATAAAGCTTACGGAGTAAATCTGCTTCAAAACTTTTAACCGCTCCGTCTAAAGTTCCTTCAAATTCTTGCTCTAAATAACCATGTTCACGGGTATAAGCAGGAAGCTGTAAATGTTCGATTTCAATTTCACTTCCCTCAAGTAATGAAGCAGACCGTGTTAGTACATTTTCTAATTGCCTAACATTTCCCGGCCACGGGTAATGTTCAATAAATTCACGACATTCAGGCGTCAGTTTTAGATTTGTTCTACCAATTTGGTGTCCTGCATGAACAATAAAAAATTCAGTTAAGGGTAAAATATCACTACGACGCTCCCTTAGTGGCGGAATATTCAAGCCGAACACATTCAAGCGATAATAGAGATCTTCTCGAAATTCACCAAGCGAAACTAAGTTAAGTAAATCTTTGTTTGTTGAACTAATAATACGTACATTTACCGTCACTTCTTGCTCTGAATCAACCCGTCTAAAATTACCATTTTGAATGACACGCAACAGTTTACTTTGCAATTTGGTCGACATTTCGCCCACTTCATCAAGAAAAACACTGCCGCCATCAGCAAGCTCAAAAATACCGCGCTTACTTTCTTCATGATCTTTTTCACCGACACCAAATAATTCTGATTCAGCAACATCGTCAGGTAAAGCTGCGCAATTAAGCGTCATAAAGGGTTGTTCTGCTCGTTCACTTGCCGCATGACATGCGCGCGCTAAGAGTTCTTTTCCTGTACCTGTTTCACCTATAATTAAAATAGACGCATCAAGTTGAGACATACGCTTAGCTTCACGAATCACTTTACGCATACCGCTACTGCTAGCTTGTATACCTGAAAAAGTATTTTCATTAGGCTCTTTAAACGCATTTATTTGTTGACCAAGTCGAGCTTCAGACTTAAGAATAAGTACCGCCCCAGCTAAAACATGCTTATTATCACCTATGCTTTCATCACTCTCGTTGGCAACATTAATAGGCATAATATCGGCAACAAAGTCTTCTCCTTGAAATTTTAAACGACGAGTTTGTGCAAACACATCGGTATTATCTAACCAACGGGTAAAGTTAAAACCTTTAAGCCATTGACTAATATGCTGGCCTTTAACCGTTTCTTCATTCGATCCCATAATTGAAGAAGCAATATTATTGACAATACGAATATTGCCTTTAACATCAATAGAAATAAAAGGATCAGGAAAGGTTTTAATTAACGTGACCAATTCATTACGCTCACGCTCAGAAGGCATGTAAGGCGCAGTTCTCACATCATCAACACCTTCAAGTAAACGTAATTTAGGCATAAAAGTTTGTAGATCTGAAAATTCTAAATTGGGTGTATTGATGAAAATTCGGCCAGATTGTTTAAACTCAATACCACGAACATTTATACCGTGTTCAACAAAAATACCTAATATTTTTTGCCCCATACCAACACGGTCATGACAAGTAATTTCTAAACGCATGCAGAAGCCTTTTTATTGAGTAGCATAAATGAAAAAAAACTATTGTAAACTAATTTTTACAATATAAAACCCCAAGATAAACATATCTGAAGACTTTAGCTTTTACTACTAAGTAACCCCTTGATGGTAGTCAACATCTCTTTTCGAACATGCGCTAATTTAGGTTTATCTTCAAAAGGAATAGGCCGACATAACTGCATGGTTTTAACACCTAAGCGAGCCGTTAACATACCAGCCCCTAATCCTTGGGCTAAACGTCCAGAAAGTTTACCCAATAAATCAGCACCGATCATATCCGATCCAAAATCAGCAATGAGCTCACTAGCACCGGCATAAACCATATTGACAAATACCTGCCTAATAAGTTTTATTCTGCTCCAATAGCCCAATTTTATACCATATAAAAGCGCTACTTTATTAATCATGCGTAGATTACGCCATAAAATAATCAACATATCGATTAATGCCACAGGGCTAAGTGCAACCAGAACGACTGCTTCTGTAGAGAATTTGGCAATTTCTGCCATCGCTTTCTCATCTACCTTGGTCAGTACTAAGCGTGAATAGAGTTGTAGTAGCTCAGCATCATTGTATTGAGCATTTAAGGCATTTTGAAACGCTTGCTCTTGTTCTGAAACAAGGTCACAAGGTAAATTTTCACTAACTTTTTGACAAAAGGTTTTTACATCTAGTGAGCTAGTATCTTGCTCTTGTCTTAACGGATTATGCGAAAGTAATTCACAGGCTTGTTGTTTTAATTTTTCTCTGCGTTTAAATTGTCGTAAGGTTGACCATTCACTCAGCACACTTGAAGAAACAAGTATCACTAAGCAAGATAAGATAACGGCATAAACACTAGTTATAATAGGAGAATTGATAAACCCCGTCATAAAAAAACCCACGGTTTCAACACCAATAACACCTGCCAGTAATGTCAATGCTATACGCCATAACCATCGGGGTTTTGATTTTTTTACCGCTAAGCGTTGCTCTAATGCTTGTTCTAATGTGTCTTCATTCAAAGAAGTAGGAAGCTCTTTTTTTTCATCTATCGGTAAGTAATCTTGATTATTAAATATCACTTGTTCGCCATCTTGGCTCCCTTTGACTTTTTCAGTTGCCTGATCATTTAATAAGTCATTATCAGAAAATAATATTTGCTGTTGGTGGGCTTTTTCATCCGTTTTATTATTAGCTTTATTCATATCATTTTGTCCGCCAATAGAAATTGTAATACCTGATCCATACGAATATGAGGTAGGGATTCGTGTTTTGACATACCGGTAATGGGTTGAAAATTAATAAAATTAAAAGCGCATTGTTGCCAGTAATCTTTTTCAGGTAATTTGTCAGGAACTGCGCCAGGAAAAAGCGTTATTTTTTCTGTTGCCTCTTGTCCCTTCGGTAAAGTATTCCCCTGAATAACAGATATTCGCTGCCCTTTATGTAGCATCTTGCCCGATGTAGTACTTTTTACCGCGGCAATAGCCAAAGTTTTCATTTTAATCGCATCATAATTAAGCTTATGCTGACTTTGATATATAAGCTGATTTAGTAAAGAAACCATCGGGGCATGTTGCTCAGCAGTGACATGATCAGCTTTGGTTGCTGCAAATAATAATTTGTCAATTTTTGGTGAAAACAGCCGCGAAAATAAACCTGACTGACCATAGCTATAACTTTCTAAAATCATATCAATGGCTAATTGCAGATCAGCAAAACTCTCTGGGCCACTATTGTCAGAGCAAGCATTAAGCGGCGTTAAACAATCAGCTAAAACAATTTGTCGATCAAAACGTAAAAAATGTTGCTGATAAAACACCTTGACGACTTGTTCTTTATATTCAATATATCGGGATCTGAGCATGCCAATAAAGCTATCGTCACTGGCATTTTGATAATCATTACCATCAATTTCATTTAAGTTTGGAAATGGAAAGAACTCTAAAATGGGGGCACCCGCTAGCTCTGCAGGTAAAATGAATCGCCCCGGCTGTATTACCGACAGGCCTAATTTATAACGAAAAGTATATAATAATTCAGTATACTCTTTAGACAATTGCGCTAATAACTCTTCATCTGCAGGGCCAAAGGGATCTATTTTTCCTACTTTAGTTAAAAATTCTTGAGAAATTTTATCACGTGGTGCCGCTGACAATAATGCTTGAGTTTGCTCTGACCATTGTTCATAAGTTTGATTGAGCATAGGTAAATCAAGCAGCCACTCTCCTGGATAATCGGTAATATCAAGTGTTAAGGTTGCCATATCAGTGGCATATTTCAATAATGATTTTTTAGGTTGATAACGAATGGCTAAACGCAATTCACTGATACCATGAGTAGGCTCAGGCCATGATGGCATTTCATTTGTCAGTGATGATATTGCTTTGTCATAATCAAAACGAGGGATAGATAGATTTTTTTGTGGCACTCTTTTCGCGGCAATAAAATTCCCTTGATGAACGGGGTCGAAAAAACTCAATCGACTCCCATTGCCTTCATTAATTAATTGATTAACCAGTGAGGTAATAAATGCGGTTTTGCCACTTCGACTTAACCCCGTAACGGCTAAATTAATGTGCTGATTTAGGCTACGGTTTAATAGTTCACTGGCTTTATTTTTTAATTTATCTAATCGCTTCTTTTTAATAATTGCCATGTTTTGCTTAACTGAATTTAAAAGAACTTATTTAAAAGAACTTATTTAAAAGAGCTTAATAACTGAATAGTTTGATGGTAATGATTTTTTTAAAGAAATAATAGCCTTATATCATAGTTATTTTACTGTACACATAAGCAACTATGTTAGCTAGCTCCGTTGTTTATCACAGTTTATTTATTTCTCTTGCCACGGTAAATTCTGATGACGTTACATAATACTCTATTGCTTGTAACTGCTTTTCTAACGAAGAAAATTTACGGCGAATATCGTGAAAAGCCTGCTTAGGAGGCTCGCCTGATTGCCATACTCTCGCTTTAACTTTAATCGATTCATTCGTTTGTCCATCATCATTGCTAGCGCCTTCATATTGTGAATGAGTTGACGTTCCTGCTCGGTAATATTTACCCTGCTTAACTTGCCCTTTAGGATTCTTATCCAAAATAAACCAAGCGGCAACGTAACCTAATATTAAAAAAGGCATACCAAACAATACAGCTGACACCACCAAAATTCTGACTAACCAAGTTTCCCAACCAAAGTAATCGGCGATACCAGCACAAACACCCGCTATTTTCCCATTGGTTGGATTACGGTATAGCTCTCCTCGTCGGCCAATCATAACTTGTTCCTCCACTCTGGAGTTTCTGCATCTAAAATAGCTTCAAGGGTTTTAATACGATCTGCCATTTTGTCTGCGGTCTCTGATAAGTCAGACAACTGGATATATTCTTCTTCACTAAGTCCTTGGCTAACCTGTCCTTTACTACGGTAATGTAGCACTAACCAAATTGGCGCAACGATGACCATAAAAATAATGACAGGTGCCATAATAAGCTCTTCCACGATACTTCCCCTTAAATATTTCCTTCGATACTGAACACTTAGCTTAACGGTTAAGTTAGCGCTTAACTTAACGCTTAAGTTCAATCAACAACCGAGCAAACTCAGCATTTGTTACTCAAAGTAATGACTTATAATTTAATGCTATTTCTTTTTCATTTTTTCTTTTAATGAAGCCAATTCATCATCTACTTTTTCATTTGATTCAAGATCAGCAATTTCATCCGCTAACGATTTACTGCCCATATCGTATGATTCAACTTGTCCTTCAAGATCATCAATTTTTCGCTCATAACGATCAAAACGGCTTAAGGCATCATCAACTTTATTACTATCAATATTTTTCTTAACCTTTAAACGAGAATTAACCGTTTTCTCCCGCATGATAATAGTTTTTTGTCGTGATTTTGCATCGGCTAACTTTTCTTGTAATTGAGAAATTTCACTCTGAAGTTTCATTATATGCTCTTCAGTGTGCATCAAATCTTGTAATAATGTTTGAGCATTCTCACTACTTTTTTTCTTTTCTATTAAGGCAGCACGCGCTAAATCTTCTCGATCTTTACTTAACGCTAATTCTGCTTTTTCTTGCCATTGTTGTGCCTCATTTTCAAAACGAGTTACTCGGCGAGTAATCTCTTTTTTATCTGCTAGTGTTTTAGCTGAACTTGAACGCACCTCAACTAAGGTATCTTCCATTTCTTGAATGATCAAACGTACCATTTTGGCCGGATCTTCAGCTTTATCTAATAAATTATTAATATTAGAATTGATAATATCGGTAAACCTTGAAAAAATACCCATAACAACTTCCTCTTATGTTTAATTAACGCTCTTACTTATTGTTCAAATTAATAAGATTTTATTCAAATTTAATAAAAACAACTATAAATTTGGAGTTAAATTTATACTCTATGTTATTCATGATTTACGCCAACGTGACAAAGTCGCTTAACCAACTGTTTTCAAAGTATTTATTAAAAAATTAAAAAATACTATTATATCGTCAATTAATAAAATACACTATTTGTTAGTGAAATAAACCAATACCAAGTCTATTTAGTTAATTGAATTGGTTATCATAATTAGGTCAAGCCATGTCACGCTTCAATAAACAAGACAATCTTCTTGGTCAATCTAACTGCTTTTTAGAAGTATTAGAACAAATATCACAAATTGCGCTATTAAGTAAACCAGTATTAATTATTGGTGAACGAGGTACAGGTAAAGAATTGGTTGCTGCGCGTTTACATTATTTATCAAAACGTTGGGAGCAAAGTTATTTAAAACTTAATTGTGCTGCACTCAATGAAAATTTACTTGAAACAGAACTCTTTGGTTATGACTCTGGCGCCTTTACTGGCGCGAATAAACGTCACGAAGGTCGATTTGAACGAGCAGATAATGGTACTCTTTTTTTAGATGAAATAGCGAATACTTCTGGGTTAATTCAAGAAAAATTATTACGTGTTGTTGAATACGGTGAATTTGAACGCGTTGGTGGCTCACGTACAATTACCACCGATGTACGTTTAGTCGCAGCCACCAATGAGGATTTACCTTCTTTAGCCGCTTCAGGTCAATTTAGAGCTGATTTACTTGACCGCTTAGCATTCGATGTAATTACTTTGCCACCATTACGAGAGCGTCTCGACGACATTCTTATGTTAGCAGAGCATTTTGCCATAAATATGGCACGAGAATTAGAATTTGAACTGTTTAGTGGCTTTACTGAGAAAGCTAAACGGACCATGCTAGAATACCCTTGGCCTGGTAATATTCGAGAGTTGAAAAATGTCATTGAACGCAGTGTTTATCGCTGTAACAATCCTCATTTACCTGTGCATGATTTAATTATTGATCCCTTTGAATCACCTTTTAGGCCAACCCAAACGATTAAAACAGCTGATAGAGTTCAGGTACAACCAAATACCACTACACCTTCGTCTGAAAATGCTATTCAACAAGCTGATAACTCAACAACGGATAAGCTAGCTGAGAATGAAAAGTGTAAAGAAACAACCAGTCGACTTTCTACAACTAGTGTCGATTTTCCACAATCATTAAAGTTATTATCACAGAACTATGAAGTTGAATTGATTAAATCAGCGTTAGCACATTGTCAATACAATCAAAAGAAAACTGCCCAGGCACTTGAACTAACCTATCATCAACTGAGAGGCTACCTAAAAAAATATAATTTACTTGAGGGTAGTGTTGCTGATGAATTATCTTAAGTTAATTACAACAGCCCTAGTCAGCTTATTACTATTAACTGCCTGTAACGAGGAAGGAAAGCTATCATTAAATGAGCGCAGTATTATTTATTGTGCTGAAGGCTCACCAGAAACGTTTAACCCTCAACTAGTTACGTCTGGTACGACAATAGATGCCACCTCAAACCAGCTATACAATAGACTAATTGCTTATCAGGGTGATGAAAATATATTAAGCCCTGCCCTAGCTAAGTCCTGGCATGTTACTGCTGATGGCAAAAAAATCACCTTTTATTTACGCAAAAATGTTGCTTTTCATAACACCGATTATTTTACTCCAAGTAGAATGTTAAATGCTGATGACGTGATTTTCAGCTTCAAAAGAGCCTTAGATACTGATCATCCTTATCACTTAGTTTCGGGTGGAAATTACCCTTTTTTTCAAGATGCTGGCTTAAGTGATTTAATTGATAATATCGAAAAAATTAATGATTACACCATACGTTTTCACTTAACTCACCCTGACAATTCATTTTTAGCAAACCTTGCGACTGATTTTGCTATCGTTTTATCTGCTGAATATGCCGAACAACTCACTATGCAAGAGGCTAAATCAGATATCGACACACATCCGATAGGCACCGGGCCTTTTAAGTTAAAAGAATATCGTGTTGGCTCCTTAATACGCTTTTATCGCCATAATCAATACTGGCAAGAACCCGCAAAAATTGAGCAATTAGTCTTTGATATCACGCCAAGTAATACCGGTAGACTAACCAAATTACTCGCAAAAGAGTGTGATGTAGTTGCCTATCCTATTGCTCATGAAAAAATAACACAGCGTAAAGATTTATCATTAGAAGCAATCACGGCATTAAACGTTGGCTATTTTGGTTTTAATGTCAACAAAGCCCCCTTCGATAATGAACTAGTTAGACAAGCAATTAGTTATGCGATTAATAAAGAAACTTTACTTGAGGCGGTATATCAAGGAAAAGCTGAAATGGCTAATTCAATATTACCCAAAACCTCATGGGCTTTTGATGAAAGTATTCCTGAACAAGAGTTTAATCCTGAATTAGCCGAAAGCCTACTAACCCTTGCTGGCTATTCAGAGGGTTTTACTATGGATTTATGGGCCATGCCAATTCAACGGCCCTATAACCCTAACGCCATCACCATGGCTAAACTTATTCAAAGCGATCTAAAGAAAATCAATATAAAAGTAAATATTATTAGTTATGAATGGAATACTTTTTTACAACGATTGAAACAGGGTGAACATCAAAGCTTTTTATTAGGTTGGTCTGCAGATCATCCTGATCCAGACAATTTTTTTACCCCTATACTAAGCTGCTCCGCGACAAAAACTGGCAGCAATACCACCTTTTGGTGTAACAAAGAATATGATGCTATTATAAAAAGAGCATTGCGAACGACTAATATTAATCAACGAAAAAAATACTACGCTCAAGCCATGGCTATAATTAAAAAAGAAGTTCCCTTAATACCAATTGCGCACTCAAAACGTTATCAAGCTCGAGGCAACAATGTCATAGGTGAAATTCTAGCTCCTTTTGGTGGCATTAACTTTTACCAAGTCGCCAAGCGTAATTTAACCAAGAAAAAAAGCCTAGATACACATTCTCCTCAAGGCATAAAAAGTAACATCATGAATACAGGTGAAAATTAATTATGTTCGTTTTTACCTTACGCCGATTAAGCCTCTTTCTTTTTACTATGTTATTACTGACGCTACTATCATTTAGCGTCAATTTTTTATTTCCTGGTGAAGCAATAATTAATTTAACGGGTGCGATTAATGCAACACCAAGTCAACTAGCTGAACTAAATGATGCTTATCAAACTCACCGTAATTTTTTCATACAGTATTTTGCTTATCTTGGCCATATCATCAATGGTGATTTAGGGTTATCAATGGCAAGCCAGTCAGATATCAGTACTGAAATTGTTAATTTATTACCTGCAACAATTGAACTCAGTTTAGTTGCACTCTTTATTGCTATGCTTGTTGGTATTCCCTTAGGCTTTATTGCGGCAATAAAACATAATAAAGCAACGGATAATTTAATTTTATCTGTGTCAATGTTAGGTTATTCAATACCCGTTTTTTGGTTAGGCTTATTAGCTATTTTAACTTTCTCTATCAACTTGGGTTGGTTTCCCTCTGCAGGGCAGATAAGTTTATTGTTCGAAATAGAGCTAGTAACCGGTATTCAATTTATTGATATTCTACTGAGTGACAGCCCCTATAAATGGCAAGCCTTTAGTGATGCTTCCGCCCATATTATTTTACCTGCGTGTGTTATTGCCGTAGCTCCCGCTACTATTTTTATTCGTTTAGCCCGTACCTCAATGATAGAGGTGTTAGAAACTAGCTATATTCGTGCAGCAAGTGCCAAAGGTTTAACGTTTAAACAAATTATTTTTCGCCATGCCATAAGAAATGCATTAATTAAAATAATTCGTCATGTTGGTTTACAATTTGCAAATTTAGTAACCATTGCAATGGTCACTGAAGTCATTTTTAGCTGGCCAGGAATTGGTCGTTGGCTTATAGAAAGTATTTATCAAAGAGACTATACCGCCATCGAAAGTGGTCTATTAGTTTTGTCATGCTTTATATTTATAGTACACATCTTAACAGATTTTATTTATGCCGCGTTAAATCCGCTCGCTAGAGGAAATAAATATGGCACGTGATAAGATATATTTAGAAGAGATTTTCCCTTCTCCGTTTATGCAACTTTGGTTGATCTTTAGAAAAACACCTGTTGCAATGGTTGGGGTTAGCTGTTTTTTATTTTTGATAGTACTCGCTATTTTCGGACCACTGTTAGCCCCTCATTCTCCTATTGAAGGGCAATTTGATATGCTATTGCTGCCACCCGCATGGGATGCTGATGGTAATGTCAGTTATTTATTAGGCACTGACGAATTGGGTCGAGATATGTTATCGCGCTTAATGTATGGTACGTCGCTAACCTTTGGTCTGAGCTTTATTGTTGTCATTATTTCACTGGTTATTGGTGTGGTAATCGGCTCATTATCCGCGTTAACGTCAGGCCTTAAATCAAGCTTTCTTAATCATTTTCTCGATGTGATTTTATCCATCCCATCTTTATTACTCGCCATTATTATTGTTGCCATCTTAGGGCCAGGTATCGCTAACACGGTATGGGCTGTCGTGCTGGTACTCATCCCTCAATTTATTCATATCACGCGCTATGCAGTAAAAGAAGAGTCTCGTAAAGATTATGTACTTGCTTCAAGGTTAGATGGAGCTAGTCCGTTTAGAATATTGTATTATTCAATTTTCCCTAATATTACCGATAGAATTATGGGGCAAGCAACCTTAGCTCAATCTGCCGCTATTTTGGATATTGCGACATTGGGTTTTTTAGGTTTGGGTGCGCAAATTCCATTACCTGAATGGGGCGCTACACTAGCGAATGGTTTAGATTTATTTTACATCGCCCCATGGACCGTTTACTTACCCGGTTTAGCTATTTTATTTGCTGTGGTTGCAACAAACCTTGTCGGTGAAGGTATTCGTCATGCGCTTAAACTGCGCAAGGATCGCTAATGAATTTACTTGATATTAGAAACCTATCCATTGAGCTCATCCATGATGACCAAAATATACTTGCCGTTGATAAAGTCAGTTTGTGCATGAAGGAAGGTGAAGTACGAGGTTTAGTGGGTGAATCAGGATCAGGGAAGTCTTTATTAGCACAAGCACTTGTTGGCGTGCTAGACGATAAATGGCGTGTTCATGCGGATAGATTTCATTGGCGGGGTATTGATTTATTACGCTTATCAATTGAAGAACGAAAAGCGCTACTTTCTCGTGATATTGCGATGATTTTTCAAGAGCCTATGGCCTGTTTAGATCCCACAACGTCTATTGGAGAGCAGTTAACAGAAGCCATTGATAGTGGTCAACTGTCAGGTTTTTTCTGGCAAAGAAAACAACAACGTCAATTGGCTGTGACTAAACTGCTACATAAAGTAGGTATAAAAGATCACAGCACTTGTCTTAGGAGTTACCCTCATCAGTTAACTGAGGCATTTTGCCAACGGGTTATGATAGCAATGGCCTTAGCCAGAAGGCCTATATTATTGATTGCAGATGAGCCAACCGCGGCAATGGAGATTACCAATGAAGGACAAATATTCAGATTATTAGCCAGTTTAAATCAATTAAAAAACATGTCTATTTTATTGATAAGCCATGATATAGAAAACATTACCCATTGGACCAATACTATTACCGTGATGTACAGTGGCCAATTTGTTGAAGCGGGTACAACAACGCAAATATTTAGTAAGCCATTACATCCTTATACCCGTGCTTTAGTGGATAGTAGCCCCAGTGCCAACTTACATTTGCCGGCAAAATCACGATTAAAAACATTACCTGGCAGTATTCCCATTTTACAACATTTACCTATTGGCTGCCGCTTAGGGCCGCGATGTCCTAGGGCGCAACAAGCTTGCGTAAAAGCGCCCTCAGTGACTAATTTCCATGGCCATAAAGTTAGCTGTCACTTTCCTCTTACGCCACTGAAAATGCCCTCTAAAAAAGCCACAAAGGGATCGTGCTAATATGTCTGAATTATTTGAAGTAAAAGATCTCAGTAAATCATATCGACATAAAAACTATTGGTTTAATAAAAAAACAACTACCGTGTTAGCTCCTATTTCTTTTAGTGTTGAAGCACATCAAACACTCGCTATTATTGGTGATACTGGCTCAGGAAAGTCAACATTAGCTAAGTTATTAGTTGGCGCAGAGTCCGCAAGTAGTGGCGCTATTTATTTAAATGGTGAAGCACTTAAAAGTACAAGTTATAAACAAAGATGCCAACATATTCGGATGATCTTTCAAGATTCAGGTACGACACTAAATCCAAGCTTAACTATTTTACAATTACTCGATGAGCCGCTAAAACTCAACACGCCATTTAATGAAATGAAGCGCAAAGAGCTTATTCGTACTACGTTGCAAAAAGTAGGATTGTTGGGGGACCATATGAATTTTTATCCTCATATGTTCTCTGGTGGCCAAAAGCAGCGTATATCACTAGCTAGAGCAATTATATTAGAGCCTCAAGTGATAATACTCGATGAGGCATTAGCATCACTAGACCCGTCATTACGCTCACAGATGATTAACTTGCTGTTAGATCTACAACAACAGATGGGATTAGCTTATATTCTAATTTCCCACAACTTAGGCATCATACGCCATTTTAGCGATAACATTATGGTGCTGTCCAAAGGAGAAGTGGTTGAGTCAGGTATAACGCGTGAAGTGATGAATAAGCCACAACATAAAGTGACTCAAAAGCTACTGAGAAATCAAAGTTTCCAACTAAACCCTAAAAAAGTATTATCTTAAAAATATCCTTTAAAATGTAAAACATGCAGCAGGTTTAAGAGCCTACTACATGTTTATCAGTATTTAGTAGTTGGTTGGTTCAGCTACTTTACCGTGACTAATTTCAGCACCAATTTTTAATGAATCAACATAGCTTTTATAAGCTGATTGAGCTAATTGAGCCGTTTGCTGTTGAGCAAGTTGTGGATTAGCAACCGCATCATTCACATTAACGGCCTGTACCTCTACTAACGCTAAATCACCATTACTTAATGCCACGGTTGATGCTGAGATAGTGCCTTCTGCTGGGTGAGGCAATACAAAAGCTTCACGAGTAATGCTTTGATCTAACTCGGCACTGTAACGCGCAACATTTTTTGTGGTGGTAAAACTAACATAATTCTTAGTTAGCTGTTCAGTAATGTCATTACCCGCCTTAAACTCAACCAATAGCCCTTGAATCGTATTTTGTGCTTTTTCAGTCGCTTTTTGTGCCACTAGTATTGTTTTTATTTGCGCTTCAACTTCCGCTAACGGCTTCACGTTGGCTTCTTGATAAGTATTCAAACGTAATACTAAGGCTTCGTCATCATTAAGTTCAATAATATCTGAGTTAAGATTATCTTGTAAAACTAAATCAGAAAAGGCGGCTTCAAGTACTTTAGGATCATTAAAAGGCGCTTCATTATTGCTATTTAAGCCAGAATTAGCTAACCAAATTGATGTTTTCACTGTTGTATTAACTTCATTAGCCGCATCTTCAAGGCTGTCTGGAAACTCAAAGCTTACTCGTGCCATTTCTTGAGTTTGTGTATAGAACTCATCTTGTGCCTTATCATTACTCACTTTAGCCTGTAACTCAGTTTTAACATCAGCAAAACTTTGGATAACTTGTGCTTTAAGCTCAGTCAATTTGATAACATGGTAACCAAAACTCGTTTTAACTAGTTCAGTAATATCACCTACTGTTGTCAATGCAAAAGCGGCTTCATCAAAACTTGGCTCCATCACACCTGTTTCAATAAAGTCTAAATCACCACCGTTTTCACCACTAAAAGTATCATTTGATAATTCTTTAGCAAGTACGGCAAAGTCTTCACCTTGGGCGATTCGAGTTAATACTGTTTCAGCTTGTGTTTTCGCTGTGGCTTCACTCTCATCATTACCTTCAGTAAACTCTATAAGAATATGTGAAACACGACGTTCTTCGGCTTGAGTAAAACTGGCAATATTATCTTGATAATAGCTAGTAATGTCCTCGTCACTCACTTCGATGTCTTTAGCAATATCAGCAACCGTTAAACGAATATAATCTACTTTAACCTGTTCTTTGTTTTCAAAACGTATTTGATTAGCTTGATAATACGTTTTAATTTCGTCTTCGCTTACATCAATACCGGCTTCAAATTGCTTTGCTGAGATAGTCGCAAAACGAATATCACGGGTTTGGTTTTGTAGAGTCAGTTGTAGCTTTTCTTGATAAGGTAAGTTGAACTCAGTAGCAACAAGTGCTTGAGATAATTGACGACGAGTCATTTCAACCCGAAGATAATCGCGAAAATTTGATGATTGGAAAAAACCTGACTGATTAATAATTGCCAAATAGCGGTTATTATCAAAAACACCATCAACTTGAAATTCAGGCATTTCTCTTATAGTTTTTTTCAGTCGCTCATCCGATACGCGAATAGCAAGACTTTCGGCACTTTGATCGATTAACCGTTCATTAATAAGATTATCTAAAACACCTTGGCGAAAGTTAGCCATATAGTTACTATCATTAGATAAGGTGTCGAACATATCGCCAAATTGTTGAGCCATACGACTACGTTGGGCTTGATAAGCTTTATTGAATTCTTGTTGGCTAATTTTCTCACCATTAACTGTCGCAACAGAAGTATCAACAGAATTAGTGTAACTACCAATGCCAGCAAGAGCAAAAGTTAATATAACAAGGCCAAGAATAATTTTGGCTGTCATGCCCTGGGAGCTTTCTCGAATATTTTCTAACATCTTTATCTCATTTATTTAAGGTATAGCCGATAAAGCCGATCTCTATAATATAGAGAGTTCAGGCTATAATTTTTTATTGCTCGGGATTTTAGCAGATGCAGACCACCGCTTGAAGTGCAAGATTCGTTTTATTTTTTACAACTATCAATATGCTGTAACCTTCAGGATATTTTAATTGAAAATATCTGCATTAATACAGAATACTTAGCACTATACCCGCTCTACTTGAAGATGCAGTTTCAGAGCGAAGCTAGGAAATCAGATCAAGGCGCGATACGCTGATAAGGGTTGTTTCCCTTATCGAGTAGTGCAACGCACGACTGGTTTTCTAGCTTAGCTCCCTACGGGCAAGCCGATAAAGGGTCATCTCCTGCGTTATTGATTTCGACAATAGAATAACTATTCTCTTCAATCAATGCCTGGTAGCTAACCCTTTCTCGACTTGCTGAAATCTGCATCTTCAAGTGGTACGGGTATAGAGAGTGACAAAGATAACAATTATCTTAGAATAAATCCCATAGAAGCTAAGTTTAAATAGGCTAAAAGTAAAAAACCACCTTTAGGTGGTCTTTTAACATATTTGTAATATATAAAAAATTGCTAACAGCAATTAATCAAATATTAGTCATTACAAGCATCTTTTAATGCTTTGCCTGCTTTAAATGCAGGGATTTTAGCAGCTGCTATTTGAATAGTAGCGCCTGTTTGTGGGTTACGGCCAGTACGTGCCGCACGATCACGTACTGAAAAAGTACCAAAACCAACTAAAGCAACTTGCTCACCATTCTGTAACTCTTCGGTTACAGCACCGATAAATGAATCTAATGCGCGACCAGCAGCAGCTTTTGAAATGTCAGCGCCTTCAGAAATTTTCTCGATAAGTTGAGATTTATTCACAGTGTATACCCCTTCAATTGTTATTATTACAACGCTATTTTTACTTCCCTCAATAGGGGTTTAATAAAAGTTCGTCCTGTAGAAATTATTATTTACACTAGGTAAGATTATTTCTTTTGAACTTTAAGCGTAGAGTTTAGAAAAAAACTTTTTTGCTAGCTCTCCTAAACATATTGCTCTGTGCATGATATATAAGGGGTCTAGCGATATAAGCGTTGTTAACTTACCATAGTTTCAGCGTTTGAAAAGTCTTAATTACCATATTTAACAAGTTTTTTGACTTTTCCAACTTTTTTAACTGATTTATATCAAAAAACAACTTTTCTAGCATAAAAATTACTCTGCTTGCCATTGATCTACTGGGTGTTCAAGTGCCAGTTTCAGTACCTCATCTATCCATTTTACTGGATGAATAGATAAGTCAGCTTTAACATTTTCAGGTATTTCTATTAGATCACGTTCATTTTCATGAGGAATAATAACCGTTTTGATTCCACCACGATGTGCTGCTAATAATTTTTCTTTCAAACCACCAATAGCTAAAACTTCACCGCGCAAGGTAATTTCACCCGTCATGGCAACGTCGGCTCTTACCGGGTTACCCGTTAAACTTGAAACAAGTGCAGTGCACATTCCGACACCAGCACTAGGTCCATCTTTTGGTGTTGCGCCTTCTGGAACATGAACATGAATATCACGTTTTTCATAAAAGTTTTCATTAATACGTAATTTTTCTGTTCTGCTACGCACGACTGTCATTGCAGCCTGAATAGACTCTTGCATAACATCACCTAAAGAGCCGGTATAAGTTAACTTACCTTTACCAGGTACTGAGGCTGTTTCTATTGTTAAGAGTTCACCACCGACTTGTGTCCATGCTAAACCAGTGACTAAGCCGACACGGTTTTTGTCATCTGCTTTACCATAATCAAATCGTTGAATACCTAGAAATTCAGCTAAGTTTTCTTGATTGATAACAACATTTTTCAGTTTCTTATCTAATAAAATCGATTTAACCGCTTTTCGGCATAATTTAGATATTTCACGTTCTAGATTACGCACACCGGCTTCTCGGGTGTAGTATCGAATAATGCCAATAATGGCACTGTCATCAATGGTTATTTCTTTGCTATTTAAGCCATTACGCTTAATTTGTTTATCGACTAAGTGATCTCGAGCGATATTAAGCTTTTCATCTTCGGTATAACCCGATAAACGAATAACTTCCATTCGGTCAAGTAACGGCCCTGGAATATCCATACTATTCGAAGTAGCAACGAACATAACATCAGATAAGTCATAATCAACTTCTAAGTAATGATCGTTAAACGTCGTATTTTGCTCAGGATCTAATACTTCTAACAAAGCAGACGCAGGATCACCACGCATGTCTGAAGCCATTTTGTCAATTTCATCTAACAAGAACAGTGGGTTTTTCACACCAACTTTCGACATTTTCTGAATTAATTTACCCGGCAATGAACCGATATAAGTTCGACGATGGCCACGAATCTCAGCTTCATCACGTACCCCACCTAACGCCATACGAATGTATTTACGCCCGGTAGATCTTGCGATAGATTGGCCTAATGAGGTTTTACCAACGCCAGGAGGTCCAACTAAACAAAGAATAGGACCTTTTAACTGGCTAACTCTTTGTTGCACGGCAAGATACTCTAAAATACGTTCTTTTACTTTATCTAAACCGTAGTGATCTTTATCTAACACTTCTTGTGCTAATGCTAAATTACGTTTTAATTTACTACGCTTTTTCCAGGGTACATTGATCATGCAATCAATATAACTGCGCACTACGGTGGCTTCGGCTGACATTGGCGACATCATTTTTAATTTCTGCAATTCAGCCAACGTTTTATCTTTCGCTTCTGCTGGCATTTGTGCTTCATCAATACGCTTAGCCATTAGTTCAAGCTCGTCTGGTGTTTCATCACCTTCGTTAAGCTCTTTTTGAATGGCTTTCATTTGCTCATTCAAATAGTACTCACGTTGACTTTTTTCCATTTGCTTTTTAACGCGCGTTCTAATTTTTTTCTCTACTTGTAAGAGATCAATCTCACCTTCCATCAGTGCCATTAAATGTTCTAGACGTTTAGAAACATTAACAATCTCTAATATTTTTTGTTTATCTACAAGCTTTAAAGGCATATGCGCAGCCATGGTATCAGCTAACTGTTGAGCATCGTCAATACCAGAAACCGAGGTAAGTACCTCTGGTGGAATTTTTTTATTAAGTTTTACATAACCTTCAAATTGTGAAATGGCAGAGCGAATTAATACTTCGGTATCGTCTTCTGCATCACCTTCAATTGGTAAATATTCAACATTTGCACTAAAATATTCTTGTGTTTCAACAAACGCTGTTACCTTTGCACGCTGTACACCTTCCACTAATACTTTTACTGTACCATCGGGAAGTTTTAACATTTGTAGGATGGTCGCTACCGTACCTACTTCGTAAACGTCTTTGGCTTGAGGGTCATCAATAGCAGCATCTTTTTGTGCGACCAAAAATACTTGCTTGTCATTTTCCATGGCAAGATCTAAACAACGAATGGATTTTTCTCGACCGACAAATAAAGGAATAACCATTTGTGGGTAAACGACAACATCTCTTAAGGCAAGTACGGGAATTTCAACTACACCAGATAATTCTTCGGTCATGTGAGTCTCTTTTAAAAGTGTTATAAATTGCTGATAAGAAAGTATATGGGGATAAATAAAGAAGTTACAAGCAATAAGAATAAGTTTCTAATAACGAATTTTAGATACAAAAAAAGAGCCACTATGGCTCTTTAGGTTTTGATGGTAATTTTATTTACTCTGAGGCAGCTTGATCCTGCTTACTGTCGTAAATAACCAAGGGTTTAGATTCACCTCTTATCGTTGTTTCATCAACAACTATTTTACTCACGTTTTCCATCGAAGGCAGTTCATACATAGTATCGAGTAAGACTGACTCAACAATTGAGCGTAACCCACGAGCACCTGTTTTTCTGTCCATGGCTTTTTTAGCGATTGCGCGCAGTGCATCTTCTCTAAATTCTAACTCAACGTCTTCCATGTCAAACAATGCGACAAACTGTTTTGTCAACGCATTCTTAGGCTCTTGCAGAATTTGAATTAATGCTGATTCATCTAATTCACGTAAGGTTGCAACAACAGGTAAACGACCAATAAACTCAGGAATTAAACCGTATTTGACTAAATCTTCAGGTTCAACTTCTTCTAAACGCTCAGTTAACGTCACTTTTTCATCAATACCGCGTACTTCAGCACCAAAACCTATACCTGTTCCAGTTTGACAACGTTGCTCAATGACTTTATCAAGCCCCGAAAAAGCGCCACCACATATAAACAGAATTTTAGATGTATCAACTTGTAAAAACTCTTGTTGAGGATGCTTACGCCCGCCTTGTGGCGGCACAGAAGCAATAGTACCTTCAATCAATTTTAATAATGCTTGTTGAACACCTTCACCTGATACATCACGGGTAATTGAAGGGTTGTCTGATTTACGAGAGATTTTATCTATCTCATCAATGTAAACAATACCGCGTTGAGCTTTTTCAACATCATAATCACATTTCTGCAATAATTTTTGAATAATATTCTCTACATCTTCACCGACATAACCGGCTTCAGTTAATGTAGTCGCATCAGCCATAGTAAAAGGCACATCAAGCAAGCGGGCTAACGTTTGCGCTAGCAAGGTTTTACCTGAGCCCGTTGGACCAATTAATAAAATGTTACTTTTACCTAACTCAACACCATTATGTGAATCACCATTACGTAAACGTTTGTAATGATTATAGACCGCAACAGCTAATACTTTTTTCGCGTGGTCCTGACCAATTACATAGTCATCTAAACTTTCGCGTACTTCTACCGGAGAAGGTAATGCTTCTTTTTCTTCTTTGGGTGAAATCTCTTTTATTTCTTCACGAATAATGTCGTTACATAGCTCAACACATTCATCGCAAACAAATACTGATGGACCAGCGATTAATTTACGAACCTCATGTTGGCTTTTGCCACAAAATGAGCAGTAAAGTAACTTACCGTTGTCACCGTCGCCACTTTTAATATCCGTCATGCCCTACCTCTAAATATCTTAATTCTGTTAATTTAGCTACACACTGGGTCTATAAGCTGTCTATAAGTAAAGCATAGTAGTAATTTTATCATTTTTTCAATACATTATTTTTATTGAAATAGTGTACTCAAAAAAATTAACTGTTTCTTTGTTCTAATATGGAGTCAACTAAACCATATTCAACCGCACTTTCTGCACTTAAAAAATTATCTCGGTCAGTATCTTGCGCCACTTTCTCTAATGGTTGTCCGGTATGCTCAGCCATTAAACGATTTAGCTTATCTTTAATATACAAAATTTCTTTTGCATGAATTTCAAAATCTGATGCTTGGCCTTGGAATCCACCCAATGGTTGATGAATCATTACACGTGCATTTGGTAAACAGTAACGCTTACCTTTAGTACCACCAGAAAGTAAAAATGCGCCCATACTTGCGGCTTGACCAATACAAACAGTACTAATATTAGGCTTAATAAATTTCATTGTATCGTAAATTGCCATACCCGCAGTTACCGAGCCACCAGGTGAATTGATATAAATAAAAATATCTTTGTCTGGGCTTTCTGATTCCAAAAACAATAATTGGGCAATGATTAAATTCGCCATATGATCTTCAACTTGACCACATAAAAAGATAACTCGCTCTTTTAATAGTCTAGAGTAAATATCGTAAGAGCGTTCACCTTTAGCGGTTTGTTCTACTACCATAGGCACTAAGGCGCTTTCTGGACTCGAGGCTGAACTTTGAGAATTATTTTGTGAATTAAACTGAGATGCATGCTGTGAAGTAAACAAGTGTGTACCTTCCCTAAAACCTAATGAAAAAAATGTGGCTGACATATAAAAATAAAATGGCCTATATGTTTCCATATAAGCCATTTAAGCGATTGCGTAGCTTTTTGTCAATATAAAAAGCGGTATTACTTACCTTCTGGGTTCATAATATCTTGAAAGCTAGCTTTTTTGCTTGATACATCAGCTTTTTCAACTAAAAAATCAACTGCTTGCTCTTCTAAAGCAACGTTTTGCATTTGCTGCATTAATTCTTTGTTGTTTGCGTAGTATTCAATAACTTCTTTTGGATCTTCGTAAGCAGAAGCCGCAGTAGCAATTAATTCATCAACTTTAGCATTATCAACTTTTATTTCGTTAATTTTAATTACTTCACCTAATAACAAACCAATTTTAACGCGACGTTCAGCTTGCTCTGTAAACATTTCGCTTGGTAGTTCAGGTAAGTTTTTTGGATCCATTTGGCCTTGGAAGCGTTGCATAGCTTGTTGACGTAAAACATCAACTTCTTGAGCAACTAACGCTGACGGTAAACCAACTTCATGACCCGCTAATAAGCCTTCAATGACTTGTTCTTTAACTTTAGCTTTAACTGCTTGCGTTAATTCACGTGCCATGTTTTTGCTAACTTCTGCACGTAGCGCGTCAACACCACCCTCTTCAACACCGAAAAGTTTCGCGAACTCTTCGTCAACGTCAGGTAATACTGAACCTTCAGTTTTATGGATAACGATATCGAATTCAGCTTCTTTACCTTTTAGGTTTTCAGCATGGTAATCGTCAGGGAAAGTTACTTTAATCGTTTTTTCTTCGCCTGCTTTCATACCTGTGATTTCTTTTTCGAAACCAGGGATCATGCGACCCGCACCAAGCTCAAGTTCAAAGCCTTCAGCTTTGCCACCTTCAAAGTCTTCGCCATCAACACGACCATTAAAATCAAGCGTTAACTTGTCACCTTTTTTGGTAACACGTTTATTCTCTTTCCATGTTTGATGTTGCTTTTGCAATGTTACAAACATTTCGTCTAAATCTGAATCGTTAACTTCAACGTCTGGACGCTCTACCGCTATTTTCTCTAAGTCTTTTAATTCAACTTCAGGATAAATTTCAAATGTTGCTTCAAACTCTAATGGTTTACCATCTTCGTTACTTTTAGCTACGAATGAAGGGCGACCTGCTGGGTTGATTTTTTCTGCGATGATAGCATCAACAAAATTACGTTGCATGATTTCACCAGCAACTTCTTGACGTACAGATTTACCGTAACGTTTTTGAATAACTGACGGTGGAACTTTACCTGGACGGAAACCGTCAATACGTTGTGTTTTACTCACTTGACGAAGGCGATTCTTAACTTCAACATCTACTGTTTCGGCTGGAACTGAAATAGTCAAACGACGTTCCAAACCTTGTGTTATCTCAACTGAAACTTGCATTTAATTACCTCAAAAATTAGCGTGATACGCTTTCTTATAATGCACTAATGTTTACTTACCTTACTAAAAAGTAGTAAAAAGTGCCTTGTTCATACGAACGGTTAAAATTTATGACGCCAAATTATAGCGATACATAAAAGAACTTGCAAGAGCAAGTTTGCTAGGCCAATGATAGTAATTAAGCAACAAGACAAATAGTAAATTTTGCTCTAAAAATAATGGTTAAAATTTAAGCATCACAGTGTGTAATCAAAAACACTGAACGTATTGCAATTTGGATGATTTTTTTGATGAATAAAGAAAGGGGATGTTGATATAAGATTCGAACTTACGACTGAACTTGATGACATCCAAACTAATTTTGGATTTTTAAGGAGTATGTTTTGGATTTTCGAAGAGTATTTAAAAGATGGTCGGTGGTACAAGATTTTAACTTACGACTGAACTTGATGACACCCAAACCAATTTTGGATTTTTAAAGAGTATACTTTGGATTTTCGAAGAGTATTTAAAAGATGGTCGGTGATGCAAGATTTGAACTTACGACTGAACTTGATGACACCCAAACCAATTTTGGATTTTTAAAGAGTATACTTTGGATTTTCGAAGAGTATTTAAAAGATGCTAGGTGGTACAAGATTTTAACTTACGACTGAACTTGATGACACCCAAACTAATTTTGGATTTTCAAAGAGTATTTAAAAGATGGTCGGTGATGCAAGATTTGAACTTGCGACTGAACTTGATGACACCCAAACCAATTTTGGATTTTTAAAGAGTATACTTTGTATTTTCGAAAAGTATTTAAAAGATGGTCGGTGATGCAAGATTCGAACTTGCGACCCCTTGGACCCAAACCAAGTGCGCTACCAAGCTGCGCTAATCACCGATTTTTACAATTTACACTACATTGGGATGTAATGAAAATGGGGTGGCTAAAGGGACTTGAACCCTCGACAACCGGAATCACAATCCGGGGCTCTACCAACTGAGCTATAGCCACCATAAAAAACTTCTACATTTACTACTTTTCAAAGAATGGTGCGCCCTGCAGGATTCGAACCTGCGACCCACGCCTTAGAAGGGCGTTGCTCTATCCAGCTGAGCTAAGGGCGCACATTACCTACAAGTGCTTTGCTTTTAAAATCTAAAGAATTAAAAAGCAGTCGGTTATGAAAAACTCAAACTTTCGATTGAACTTGACAATACCCAAACCAATACTCTTGCTTTCAAATGAACTAGAAAGAAAAAGTGGTCGGTGATGCAAGATTCGAACTTGCGACCCCTTGGACCCAAACCAAGTGCGCTACCAAGCTGCGCTAATCACCGACATTTGTTAAAAACCGAACTAAACATTAGCTGCTTTCAACGGATGCGGATATTACCTAGTTGCATCAGTCCAGTCAAACCTTTTTTATTAAAAAAAACGCGTTCGCCTAATTTTAATGCAACTTGGTCAATTGTTGAATAGAAACGGCCTTGTTTTGTGCCTGATTATCTAATTAAGCCAATATTTTCAAACAGTGGTTATAATATGGCTTCCAACAGTGATTATAACATGCCAATATTAGATCTATTATTTATGCCTACTACTAAGTCTAGCTTTATGGCAAAATAGCACTGTTTTATCACTATTATTTCAACTTAATATCGAAGGTCAAATATAAGCATTATGACGGCATCATTAATTGACGGCAAAACTATTGCCAAACAACTAAGAGACAAAATAAGAGAAAAAGTTAATATACGTATTAGTCGTGGTCAAAGAGCCCCTGGCTTAGCCGTTATTTTAGTGGGGAGCGATGCAGCTTCTCAAATTTACGTTGGCAGTAAAAGAAGAGCTTGTGAAGAAGTTGGCTTTATTTCTCGCTCATACGATTTACCCCCGACAACTTCACAAGAAAAATTATACCAGTTGATAGATGAACTTAATAACGATGACTCTATTGATGGTATTTTAGTACAACTCCCTTTACCTGATAACTTAGATGCAAACTTAATCATAGAGCATATTCACCCAGAAAAAGATGTTGATGGTTTCCATCCGTTTAATGTGGGTAAACTCGTTCTACGTCAGCCCGGATTACGCCCTTGTACACCAAAAGGTATTATGGAGCTGATTGAATCAACAGGTATAAGCCCATACGGTTTAGAAGCCTTGGTGGTTGGTGCTTCAAATATTGTTGGTAGGCCAATGACGTTAGAATTATTACTTGCTGGCTGTACCGTAACTACTACGCATAGATTTACTAAAGATCTTGAAGGAAAAGTTAGGAATGCTGACTTAGTTGTTGTTGCGGTTGGTAAACCGGCCTTTATCCCTGGTGATTGGATTAAAAAAGGTGCCATTGTAATTGATGTAGGCATTAACCGTTTAGCGTCAGGAAAACTTGTTGGTGATGTAGATTTTGATATTGCTAAAAGTAAAGCCGCGTTTATCACCCCAGTTCCTGGCGGTGTTGGCCCCATGACGGTAGCGAGTTTGATTGAAAATACGCTTATTGCTTGCGAGCAATTTGGCAAGTAAAACTGTTCACGCTGAGCTTTAGCAAACCCAGTTCATCCTGAGCACGAAGACAAATATCCCGTACATCCTGAGCTTGTCGAAGGGCGACAAGCTCAGGATGAACGGATAAAAAAGTAGAAGGCTAAGCTTTACGCCAAGTGGTTTTACCCGCGCTATCTTCTAACACAATGTTCATCGCGTTTAACTTGTCTCTAGCGTCATCTGCTGATGCCCAGTTTTTATCAACACGCGCTTGGTTACGCTGTAAAATTAGTGCTTCAATAACAACGACTTCATCATCATCATTTTGACCTTGCAAAAATGCTGATGGATCTAATTGTAATAAACCGATAACACCGCCCAGTGTTTTTAAGGTAGCTGCTAGTTTTATTGCTTGCTCCACATTACTATCTTTTACTACGTTCAACTCTTTAGCAATTTCAAATAATACCGCAATGGCTTGTGGGGTATTAAAATCATCATCCATGGCTTGAGTAAACTGCACTACATAAGGTGACTGTTTATCTAAAACAAAGTTTGCTGGTACATTTACATCTCTTAGGGCAGTATAAATGCGTTCTAATGAAGCGCGTGCTTGGCTCAAATTGTCTGTTGAGTAATTTAACTGACTACGATAGTGCCCTGTAGTTAAGAAAAATCTGACCGTTTCTGCATCATACTTAGCTAATACGTCACGAATAGTAAAAAAGTTACCAAGAGATTTAGACATTTTTTCTTGATCAATTTGTACCATACCCGTGTGCATCCAATAATTCACATAAGGGGTATCAAGTGCACAACAGCTTTGCGCAATTTCATTTTCATGATGAGGAAATTGTAAATCTGAGCCGCCACCGTGAATATCAAAATGATGACCTAACTCTTTAGCATTCATCGCTGAACATTCTATATGCCAACCGGGACGACCTTCTCCCCAAGGTGATGACCAACTTGGCTCACCCGGCTTAGCTGATTTCCATAGGACAAAATCTAACGGGCTGTTTTTTGATTCATCCACTTCAACTCTAGAGCCTGCTTGTAATTGCTCTAAATCTTGACCACTCAACTTGCCATAATTGGCATAACTTGAAACATCAAATAAAACATCACCTTTGCCCGTAACATCCGCGTCAACACCGGCAATATAAGCATGCTTTTTAGCAACTAGTGTTTCAATCATAGTTATAATTTCAACCATATGCGTAGTTACTCTAGGCTCAATATTAGGACGCGCCATATTTAACGCATCAAAATCTTCATGCATATAGCCAATAGTACGCTCAGTTAACGCTTCAGGCGTTTCATTGTTTTCACGGGCTCGATGAATAATCTTATCTTCAACATCAGTGATATTGCGCACATAGTTGACCTCAAAACCCGAGAAGCGTAAATAGCGAGCAATATTATCAAAGCTAATGTAAGTTCGAGCATGGCCAATGTGGCATAAATCGTAAACCGTACAACCACAAACATACAATCCTACTTTACCAGGGTTAATTGGGGTAAAAACGTCCTTTTTACGGGTTAAAGTATTGTATATCTGTAACATGAGAATTAACGACTCCACTTAAATAAAATAATGAATATTAGAATTAAAAAAAGATTGTACCTCAAGCACCCTTTTGGATCACCATAGCAGATGCACTTTATCTCAAGTTAAGGTACAATTTGGCAAAATTTATTTGCATGGGTATATATACCCAACTTGTTACCTAACTTATTTAAGAGAGCCTTATGATTATTTTCAAAACAACCCTTGGTGATATTAAAATTGAATTAAATTTTGATAAAGCACCTAATACGGCTAAAAACTTTCAGCAATATGTAGAAGAAGGTCATTACAATGGCACTATTTTTCACCGTGTGATTAAAGGTTTTATGGCACAAGGTGGTGGTTTTGCTCCTGGTTTAGATGAGAAAGAAACCCGCGCTAGCATTGAAAACGAAGCAAGTAATGGCTTAGGCAATACACGCGGTACTTTAGCGATGGCACGTACACAAGAGCCACACTCAGCTTCTGCGCAATTTTTTATCAATTTATCAGACAATGATTTCTTAGATTTTAAAAGTGAATCAGTACAAGGCTGGGGTTACTGTGTATTTGGCGAAGTTGTTGAAGGCATGGACGTCATTGATAAAATGGCACTTGTAGAAACAGGTAATCTACATGGTCACGGCGATGTACCAAAAGACGATATCTTAATTGAATCGGCACTTGTTGAGTAACTTAGTCCCTTTTTCAGCTAATGAATAACTTAATGGATAGTCCAGTAAATAGTACTAAACAAGAAGTGACTTACTTCATTGCTGATTTGCATTTAGCACAAAACAGGCCCGATATGACGACCTGTTTTTTGCGCTTTTTAAAAAATGAAGCCACTCAAGCACAACGTCTTTATATTTTAGGTGATTTATTTGAGGCTTGGATTGGTGATGATGACGATAGCGCCTATTTAACAACAATAGCTAACGCATTGAGTACCCTATCAGCCCTCGGCACGACTATCTATTATATTCATGGTAATCGCGACTTCCTACTTGGACAGCGCTTTGCTAAAAAATCAGCCATGATCTTGTTACCTGAAATTGATTTAATTGAGTTATACGGAAAAAATGTTGTTATTATGCACGGTGATACCTTGTGTACTCGCGATGTGGGTTACCAAAAATTTCGTAAAAAATCACGATCCTGGTGGTGGCAAGCAATCGTAAAAAACTTACCTTTATCTTTACGTAAAAAAATGGCAGCTGACTACCGTAAAAAAAGTGCAGCGGCAACCGCTATGAAGCCACAAGATATTATGGATGTCACACCTGACGAAGTCATTCAGTGTCTTGAAAGCTACGATAGCCAACTATTAATACATGGTCATACCCACAGACCTGCAGTACATGAATTAACCGCTAATAATAAAGAGGCTAAACGGATAGTTCTGGGTGATTGGTACGAGCAAGGTGCTTGGCTTAAAGTTACGCCAACAAGTATGCAACTAATGAATACACCATTAAAGTAAAACCCTAAGAACAGACTCCTAAAATAAACTATCTACTTAGACGAACAACCTATCTACTTAGACGATTAACCCATCTATTTAGAAGATCAAACTATCTTTTTCTTCAATAAAATCAAGTACCCTGCCATTAATTTAAAAAAGCGACTACGACACTAACTTGATAGTTGTAATTTTTTTTATCTTTCATGTTATTGTATAATTCAAATAAATATCATTAATTTTACTTTCGCTAGTTTTTAGCTAATCACTACTCACTTTGGATTTGCATTAAATACATGATACGATTTTTTCAGTCACTAAAATCGAGATTAGTCCTACTGATCATATTGGTGGCATTGCCAGGGCTAGCAGGTCTAACTTATCAAGCTTTTATAGAGCGAGAAAGGGCCACTAATGCAGCCCTAGAAAAGGCCATTAATATTGTTGAAATTACAACATCCGAACAAGCTAATCTGATTAAAGAAACACGAACATTTTTACAACGCTTATCTACTTTAAAATCAATATTGAACCTTGAATCCCAAGAATGTAGCATAACTTTAGCCAATATACTCAAGCTTAACAGTAACTATGTAAATTTGGGTATTCCACGCGCAGACGGCGAACTTATTTGTAATGCAACCCCACTCGATAACCCGGTTAATGTTGCTGACCGCCCTTATATTCAACAGGCGCTTGCCACTAAAAATTTTTCAATAGGTGAGTTTCAAGTTGATCGCGCCGCAGGTGTCACCAGTATTAACTTTGCTTATCCTGTCATTAATCCCATCACTGATGTAACGGAGGGCCTCGCTGTTGCCGTGGTATCACTTGACTGGTGGAGTAATCGCCTATCACAAGCTCATTTACCGGAAAAAACAGTCGCCTACATCACCGATCACGAACATAATATCATTGCTGCTTACCCTAATAATAGCCAATTACTGGGTTCAAACATTAAGAGTGTTCAGGGTGATTTACTTAAAAATAATAACGCTTTAGACCAGATAACCAAACCCTTAATGAGCGCTGATAATCATCTGAGAGTTTTTGTTAGCAGACCTCTATGCAATAGCTGTAATCTTGTCAATATTACTATTAGCGTGGGCATTCCACTGGGTGATGAATTATCAGACATTAATTCACGTTTGATGAAAACAGGGATATCGATACTTATATTTGTGATCCTGATGTTTGTAATAGCCGGAAGAGGTATTCAAAAAAGCGTATTAAACCCACTTAAAGTCCTGTTGCAGTCCACCAAAAATCTCGAATTAGGAAACAATGTTGTGGATATTCCTCAGCATGGCTCTTCAGAACTTATAGATTTGCAGAAGAACTTTAGTTTAATGGCTAAAACCCGACTGAACGCTGAACAGCTTCTACGAAAGAGCCAAACGTCTTTACAAAAAAGCGAAAGCAGATTATCTCGACATATTGAAAATAATCCACTTGGTTGCATATCATGGGACATAAACTTAATTTGTACTGAATGGAACAAATCCGCCGAGAATATCTTCGGTTATTGTGCAGATGAAGCAATAGGTCGTAAAGCGACGGAGCTTATTGTATCACCTGATCTATATGATGAAATTTATACTCTCTATAATTTACTACTCAAACAAAAGGGAGGGCAATATCACACCAACAAAAACATTACAAAAGATGGCCATGCTCTTATTTGCGAGTGGCACAACACACCAACTATAGATGATGATGGCTCAGTAACCGGTGTTATATCACTAATACAAGACATCACTAAACGTACACAACTTGAAGACAAGCTAACACAAGCCGCTAGTGTTTTCTCCCATGCTCATGAAGGGATAATAATTACCGATGCTTCAGGAATTATCACCGATGTTAATGAAGCCTTTGTTACAATTACTGGCTACAAACATAATGAAGTTATAGGTAATAATCCAAATATCCTTAGCTCTGGTCGACAATCGCCCTTGTTTTACGCTCAACTGTGGGAATCGGTGGCAGAGAAAGGCCATTGGAGTGGCGAAATATGGAACCAACGAAAGAACCACGAGATCTATCCAGAGCTACTCACCATAAGCACGGTACATGACGATGATGGTAGAGTGAAAAACTATGTCGCCGTATTCACCGATATTACTGAAATCAAAAAACATCAATCTCAGTTAGAACATATGGCGCACTATGATGTCTTAACAAACCTTCCTAACCGTGCATTGCTAGCAGATCGTTTACACCAAGCAATAGTCCAGAGTCAACGTAGTAAAAAGTCATTGGCTGTTGCTTTTCTTGATTTAGATGGGTTTAAAGAAGTTAATGATGCACATGGCCATAGCCTTGGCGATGAACTTATTGTTTCGCTATCACATCGTCTGAAAGAGGCTTTACGTGATTGTGACACTCTGTCGCGTTTTGGTGGTGATGAGTTTGTGGCGATATTAGCTGATTTGGATAATGTTGAGGATTTTGAACCCGTGATAGAACGGATGTTAAAGGCGGCCTCAAAACCTATCTTGGTGAATGACATCTTATTAAAAGTTTCTGCTAGCATTGGTGTCACCCTATACCCTATGGACGACGTAGATGCAGATCAGCTCATACGCCATGCCGACCAAGCAATGTATATTTCGAAACAAAAAGGTAAGAATTGCTATCACCTTTTTGATATAAAATATGAAGATGCCATTAAACAGCGCAGTGAAGACTTACAAGACATAGCCAAAGCGATAGAAAAACGTGAGTTTGTACTCTATTATCAACCTAAAGTTAATATGAGAACGGGTGATATTATTGGTGTAGAAGCACTGATACGTTGGCAACATCCCGATCTAGGTTTATTATCACCATTAGACTTTTTGCCGCTGATAGAAAGTCATAATCTCAGTATAGAAGTTGGTGAGTGGGTAATAAATGAATCCTTAACACAGATAGCCCTATGGCAAGAGCGCGGACTGAGCCTGAAGGTCAGTATTAACATTGGCGCATTACAACTGCAGGAAGAACACTTTACTAATCGTTTAGCCCTATTATTGGCAGCTCACTCTGATGTAGAGCCAAGCTCTTTACAACTAGAAGTATTAGAAACAAGTGCATTAGGCGATGTAATAAACGCGTCAGAAGTTATGATAAAGTGCACAAAATTGGGCGTAACCTTCGCTATCGACGACTTTGGTACAGGCTATTCTTCGCTGACTTATTTAAGACGTTTACCCGCCAAATTAATCAAGATAGACCAAACCTTTGTTTGTGATATGTTAGTTGACCCTGAAGACAAAGCCATTGTCGTTGGCGTTATCGCTTTGGCTACATCATTTAACCGTGAAGTCATTGCCGAAGGAGTGGAAACTATTGCACACGGAACAGCGCTACTTGAAGTAGGCTGTGAATTAGCGCAGGGCTACGGCATAGCTAGACCGATGCCCGCTGATAAAATTCCCGAATGGGCGGCTAACTGGCAACCTGATATAGCATGGCAATTAGTAGAACAAAAAATTGAAAAACATTAAGTACCAATGAGAAACCTATTGAGGTAGAGCGGGTATAGGTGAGCCACTATGAAATTTGAAATCTGGATCTGGAGAAGCGATTAACTCAGCTTCAACTTTGCCAAAATGAGTAATACGTTCACTAATATCAATTTTATCTCCTGCTACCTGTGCAGCAAGTGATAAATAATCTTGATAATGACGAGCTTCTGAGCGTAACAAGGAGACGTAAAATTTATTTAAATCATCATCTAAATGAGGAGCTAATTTAGCAAAACGTTCACATGAACGTGCTTCAATATACGCACCAATAATTAATTTATCAATAAGTGCGTTTGGCTCGTATGTTGTCACATGCTTCATCATCCCTTTTGCGTACCGTCCTGCTGTAATACCATCAAACGGAATATCTCGATTTACCATAATCTCTAAAACTTGATAAAAGTGATGTAATTCTTCTTTTATCAATAAAACCATTTTATCAATTAAATCTTGGCTATAAGGTGAATCATTTTTAGGGATAATAGCTTTAGATAAGTTGTTTTTATTGGCTAGTGACTGTAAATCACCTTGTTTACGATATAAAAAATTCTCATACGGTTCAAACCATTCAAATAGTATTTTGCTGCTTTCTTTATCCACGGCATACTTACGGATAAGGTACATTGCGGTCTGCCCAGCTTTTAGCTCACACGCTAAGTGGTCTCGTAATATAATGGGTAAATTCTCAGGCTTTTTAGCCTCATCAACCCAAGCATCAGGAGTTTCACATTGCAAGAAAGCGTTAATTGGGGCTAATAATTCTGAATAAGGCACGTCTGTTACATCTCATCGTTAGATAATTTTGCGATATATTTTAGCATAAATATAAAAATATCTATTTATCTAATGTTTCTTGTTTGAATCAATTTAGTATTTATTTTTATTTAAGCCATTTAGACGTCTAGGCGTAAAAATGCTAGAAAAGTGACTTTGAACAAGGTAGAATCTTCACATTATTATTGTATTACTATCAATGTTTACATTTTAGCGCCGCTTTTATATAACTTTAATCCATTAAGCTATATAAGCCCCAAAGATGAATGCTAAAATGCAATCTGCTGAGGATTTATGTCTAAACACTTTTTCACTTCAGAGTCTGTTTCTGAAGGTCATCCAGATAAAATTGCCGATCAAATTTCTGATGCGGTTTTAGATGCCATTATTGCTAAAGATAAGTTTGCCCGTGTGGCTTGTGAAACTATGGTGAAAACTGGTGTTGCTATTATTTCAGGCGAAGTGAGTACTAATGCTTGGGTTGATTTAGAAACAATCACTCGTAATGTTATTAGTGACATTGGCTACACTTCTTCTGATGTTGGCTTTGATGGCGCTACTTGTGGCATTATGAATTTAATTGGTCAACAATCACCTGAAATTGCTCAAGGTGTTGATCGTTCTAAACCAGAAGACCAAGGTGCTGGCGATCAAGGTTTAATGTTTGGTTATGCAACTAACGAAACTGAAACCTTAATGCCCGCGCCTTTACATTACTCTCACCGTTTAGTTGAGCGTCAAGCTGAAGCGCGTAAATCAGGTATTTTACCTTGGTTACGCCCTGATGCTAAATCGCAAGTTACTTTTCTTTATGAAAACAATAAACCTGTCTCGATTGATACCGTCGTACTGTCAACTCAACATAATCCTGATATTAAACAAGAGGATTTAGTTGATGCGGTAATGGAAAACATTATTAAGCATGTATTGCCCGCAGAGTTATTAACTGAAAACACTAAATACCACATCAACCCAACAGGTCGTTTTGTTATTGGTGGTCCCGTAGGTGATTGTGGCTTAACCGGTCGTAAAATTATTGTCGATACTTACGGTGGCATGGCACGTCATGGTGGTGGTGCATTTTCAGGTAAAGATCCATCAAAAGTAGACAGAAGCGCTGCTTATGCTGGTCGCTATGTTGCTAAAAACATTGTTGCTGCAGGACTGGCTGAACGATGTGAAATTCAAATTTCGTACGCAATTGGTGTTGCTGAGCCGACTTCAATTTCAATTGATACTTTTGGCACTGGCAAAATTGACGAAGAAAGATTAGTTGAAATCGTACGTGAACATTTTGACTTACGCCCTTATGGTATCACCAAAATGTTAGACCTATTACACCCTATGTATCAACAAACTGCGGCATATGGTCACTTTGGTCGTGAACCTTTTGAAATGACTGTTGGTGATGATACGTTTACCGCCTTTAGTTGGGAAAAAACTGACAAGGCTGATGATTTACGTAAAGCCGCAGGCATCTAGCGCAAGCTCGCATTAATCATTATTTAAAAACCAGCATTTTTGCTGGTTTTTTCATTTATAGACTAAAAATATAGTTAAGCTCTGCCATTGTTTTTTAACACCTTAACCCCTATCTTGTATTTATCTTCTTACTCTACAGTAAGCCTTGCTAGACCATGTCCAAAATACGAATTTATCAAAATACACAATTTATTGTAAACAACACGGTGAAATTATCTGATGATGCCTTTGGTCATATGATAAGAGTTTTACGTTTAAATGAAGGCGACATAGTCACCTTGTTTAATGGTCACCAACACAATGACAAAGAAACCTTTCAATACACAGCGAAATTAGTGGATGTTAAAAAGAAACAGGCCAGTGTTGAAATAATAAGCCAAGAAAAGATAAATAACGAATCCCCATTGAATATTCATTTGGGGCAAGGTATTTCACGTGGCGACCGTATGGACTTCACCTTACAAAAATCAGTAGAGCTTGGCGTGAATAAAATTACGCCTTTGTTTACTGAGCGCTGTGGGGTAAAACTATCAAGCGAACGTTTAGCAAAAAAACGAGAACAATGGCAAAAAATAGTGATTAGTGCTTGTGAACAAAGTGGCCGCTGTATTGTGCCTTTAGTTGCTGAGCCAATGTTTTTAAAAGATTGGATAAGCGAGCAAACAGTCGCTTTAAAACTTAATTTACATCCTAAAGCTGAACATTCCATTATGACATTGCCAATGGATACACCCGCAAGCGAACTCAGCGTTAGATTATTAATCGGTCCTGAAGGCGGTTTAACGGATGAAGAAATTAGCCAAGCAAACCAAGAAAATTTTCAAGATATTTTACTTGGTCCTAGAGTGTTAAGAACAGAAACAGCCGCGCTTACCGCAATTACTGCGCTACAATGTCGCTTTGGCGATTTAAAATAACTTATTTGTAGGATAAAAAATGACAACGACAGCTCCCATAAAACTCGGTATCGTAATGGATCCTATCTCTGAGGTTAAAGTAGCCAAAGACTCTTCCATGGCAATGATGCTTGAAGCCCAAAAACGTGGCTATGAAATCTATTACATGGAGATGCAAGACTTATATCTTGATCAAGGCCAAGCTAGAGCAAATACACAAAAAGTAGAAGTATTTGATGATGCTAACCATTGGTATGAATTATCAGATCAACAAGACATCGCATTAAGTGAACTTGACGCTATTTTAATGCGTAAAGATCCTCCATTTGATACCGAATACATTTATGCAACCTATATGCTTGAGCGCGCTGAAGTTGAAGGTACGTTAATCGTCAACAAACCACAAAGCTTGCGCGACTGTAATGAAAAACTATTCACCGCTTGGTTTGCAGATTTAACACCTCGTACTCTAGTGACACGAAATGACAAACAGATACGCGCTTTTCATCAAGAGCTGAAAGACATTATCATCAAACCACTTGATGGCATGGGCGGATCATCAATATTTCGCATTAAAGAAGATGACGCTAATGTGGGTGTAATCATTGAAACGTTAACCGACAATGGTCAACAATACGCTATGGTACAAGAATATATGCCAGAAATTGTTGATGGTGATAAACGTATTTTAATTGTTAATGGCGAGCCAATGCCATACTGTTTAGCGCGTATTCCTGCACAAGGTGAAACACGTGGTAATTTAGCTGCTGGTGGACGAGGCGTTGCCAGACCATTAAGTCCAAGTGATAAACTTATTGCTGAAACCATCGCACCTGAGCTGAAAAAGCGTGGTTTATATTTTGTTGGTTTAGATGTTATTGGCGATAAAGTGACTGAAATCAATGTGACTAGCCCAACCTGTATACGAGAAATAGAAGCCGCTTACCCTATTAACATTAGTGGTAAACTGATGGATGCTATTGAAGAAAACATTAGACATAAATAGCGCGTTTCAATCAAAATAATTCTTGGCGATTAGCGTTATACCCATACCACTAATTATGTGGTCTGGGTATTAATAGAGGTATAAATGGATAGTTTAGAAAATCAATTTTTAATTGCCATGCCATCACTAGGTAATGACTATTTTAACAAAACCGTCACCTATATTTGTGAGCACAATGATGAAGGCGCCATGGGCTTAATTATTAACATGCCAGTTAATATCACCTTACACGATCTACTAAAACAAATTGAAGAAAATGATAATGAACAGGCAAGTGAAAATAAAACTGCACCTAAACTAGAAAAAAGTCCAGAAGAAAACTCTGCATCTGAGAAAGCTGTACCAGAGGAGAATATCTTCTTGGAAAGTAGCTTAGAGCAACTGGTACTTTCGGGTGGCCCTATTTCCCAAAACCGTGGTTTTGTCTTGCATCGTACTCAACCGGGTTGGAAAAGTTCTCTAGCACTCAATGATGAGATAATGATCACCACCTCTAAAGATATTTTGCTCGCATTAGGTACCAACAAAGCACCTGAACAATTTGTGGTTACCCTAGGTTATGCTGGTTGGGGGCCGGGTCAACTGGAAACAGAATTACAGGCTAACTCTTGGTTAACAATTGATGCCGATAATGATATTTTATTTAATACCCCCATTGAACAACGCTGGCAAAAGGCGACTGAAAAGCTGGGTATTGATATTGCCCATTTATCCTCAGATATTGGTCATGCATAAATTCAGTGATCAGTTATAAGCTATAGATTATAACTGATCGGTTATAAGTTATGAATATGTCGCACTCTCTAGCGGCTAAAGTTTACAAACAGAAATTTTAGGTGATACCGTGGCAAAAAAAAGTAATCCCATTGGCCAACGCACCGTTATCGGCTTTGACTTTGGTAAAAAATATATTGGTGTAGCCGTTGGTCAAGAAATGACAGGGTGCGCCTCTCCCCTAGGTTCAATTAAAGCGAATGATGGCATTCCAAACTGGGATTCATTAGCAAGCTATTTAAAAGAATGGCAACCTGACTTTATTGTTGTTGGCCTGCCCCTTAATATGGACGGCAGTGAACAACAACTTACCTTAGATGCAAAGAAATTTGGTAATCGTGTTGCAGGACGTTTTGGTGTAAAAGTTGAATTTCAAGATGAAAGATTAACCACTGCCGATGCCAAAGAGCAATTATTTTCCCGAGGTGGCTATAAAAATTTAACCAAAGATAATATCGATGCCGAATCAGCTCGATTAATTATTGAAAGCTTTTTTGAACAAAGCTACGGTTAATAATAAAATAATTTTGGTGATGCATTATGAATATTATAAAGCCACTAATTTTAGATGCCCTACTCGGTTTTGTCACTTATTCATTTTGTCACCATCAATACAATTTAACGGCATAATTGATTAAAATTTAAATCCGTATTAACTAAAAAGTCGTCATTAACTAGAGATAACATTCGCTCTTTAGAAATAAAGTCATTAGGAATACTAAATATTTTTCTTTTACTTATTTGAGCTTTTAAAATAGATTCACAATAATTTTTATAAAAAAACTCATTGAATGCACCACTGTCGATTAATCGTAATAATCCAACCTTTATGCGTTCAGCTAGTAAAGGTCTTTTAGGTGAAACATAAAAATAGGTGGCTAAGGGTAAATATAATAAAACATTTTTATCTACCCGTAGATTAGGAAATAAAGATTTTTGAGACGCTACTTCTTCATACACTTCATTTATTCCTCTAGCAAAAGTTAAAAACCTATTTTTACTTAACATGCCAAACAAACCATTATAGTTTGACCCTGTAACCACATCAAATCCAGCTTCTTCCATTACTCGCTTAGTAGACCAGTTTCTACCCGAGCCCGTAGATAGTAATAATAAATCATCTAACGCATTAATATCATTCATTAACATTGCACTTTTTTCATTAACAATAAATAGTCTAAACCCTTGGATTCCTTTACGGATAGGGATAGGTACAACGATTAATTTTTCATCCCATTCAGGTTGAGGAGCTTCAGCCATAACATGTATATATTTCCCTGATATTAATTCATGTAAAGTACGGCTACGCGTCATGTAAGTTAAAGACTTTTCGAGTTTTTCATCACCAAATTCTGGCGTGACACTCATTATTAAAGATAATAAATCATAGGTATATTGGTAACGAGTATCTAACGTTGATAACGGTTTATTAATAAGTATGTTATTAGCGTAAATTAAGTTTGAAAAAAAGACTATTGCAATAATAAATAAACGAAGCACAACAAACATAATTTAAAACCTCCCTATGTAAGAGCATGATACCCAAGATTTTAATGGTAGCATCATTAATTTATACAGCAAGGTTTAGTGATAGAAAGTGCTGCAGACACTGGTTATACCTTTTGAGCACTTTTTAAATATTACCAAGTCCATTTACTGCTTGGTAATATCAAACATTATACAAATTGTTTAAAATAAGTTTATACTTAGTAGGTACTTTGACTAACTGGCTCATTAAAAAAGTGAGCTATAGCAGGTGGTATATTATGACAACACCATTACCTATTATTAATATTAAAGCGCAAGCTAGCCATCATGCGATATTTCTGCTGATAGTTGGCTTCATACTATTCTTATTAACTTTATTAGTTAGTCAACATTATTGGCAACCATTAAGGTTAGTATTAATGTTTGTTTTTTTAGTGGCTTTAGTCATCATGATCACCGGGGTTACAAAATATTTACAACCACAGTTTAGTTATCATATAACACCAAAAAAACTAGAATATCAGCATATATACGGTAAATGGCAACTTGCTTGGCAACAAATTCAAGCAATAAAACCTATCAGAGAAGTACACGGACTCGACACCATTGATCTACCTTATATCGGTATTCGTTTAGTCAATTTAGAAACACTGGCGCAACAAATATCACCTAGATTAGCCAACCGATTAATTCACGAACAACAACCGCTACTCAAATTTTCTTTTTTACAGCAACTGTTATCATTAGAAGAAATCCAAATTAATTTCACGCCATTTAGTTTACAATCTGGCTTGGAAATTAAAGGACCTATTGCCGCATTTTTACATCATTGTCAAAGTCTTCAGTCCGCTTTGGGATACCATCTTTACCTTCATGAAACAAGTATGGATAGGGAGCTAAACGACTTCCATCAACTATTAAAACAGTGTCTACACACATCACAATATTATGATGAAGATCTAACTAACGGGCATATACCCGTTCCACTTGAAGATGCAGTTTCAGAGCGAAGCTAGGAAATCAGATCAAGGCGCGATACGCTGATAATGGTTATTCCCTTATCGAGTAGTGCAACGCAGGGCTGGTTTTCTAGCTTAGCTCCCTACGGGCAAGCCGATAAAGGGTCATCTCCTGCGTTATTGATTTCGACAATAGAATAACTATTCTCTTCAATCAATTCCTGGTAGCTAACCCTTTCTCGACTTGCTGAAATCTGCATCTTGAAGTAGAGCGGGTATATGCTCAATCATTAAATCAATAAAGCACCTAACTTTTGGTGATAAATGCTTACGACTGGGATAAATAGCATACACATTGATAATAGGTGTAGGATAATCACTAAAGAGTATCTCTAACGAATTATCCTTAAGTTCCTGATCCATAGTGAACT
>JBLIEW010000014.1:0-80826 GCA_047633255.1 Colwellia sp. | reverse complement strand
ACATTTTTTGTTATAACGATCGTTGATGCGACAACTTGGCATATTTGAAAATACGAAAACATTTATTAAAGATCACCTTATTGTAAGCCCTTAAATAAAAGCAAGAATAACTGTACAGAAAAACAGTGTTTGCGCTATGCTTGAGTTAACTCGTTATTAACTACTTAAATGTGGATCACCGTTGAAGTTATATATTGCTGAAAAACCCAGTTTAGGTCGCGCTATTGCAACAGCATTGTCGGATATCTTAGCAAAGCCACATAAAAACCATAAAACTCATATTGAATTGGCTAACGGAGATATGGTGAGTTGGTGTGTGGGGCACATTTTGGCGCAAGCTGATCCCGAAGATTACGATGATGCGTTAAAAAAATGGACTATGGAAACATTACCGATAGTTCCACAGCAATGGCAACTAAAGCCTATTACTCGCACCCGAGCACAATTAACGATACTAAGAAAATTAGTTAAACAAGCCGATGAGATTATTCATGCAGGTGATCCTGATCGAGAAGGGCAATTACTAGTTGATGAAGTGATTGAATATTTAAAGGTGTCAAAAACTAAAAAAAGCAAGATTAAACGTTTATTGATCAGTGATTTAAATTTACCTGCAGTTAAACGCTCATTAGCGTCTTTGAAAAATAACAGTGAATTTGTTCCCCTTTCTATTTCTGCCTTAGCGCGATCGAGAGCTGATTGGCTTTATGGCATCAATTTAACCCGTGCTTATACATTACAGGGGCAAAAACAGGGCTTTAACAGTGTTTTATCCGTTGGTCGCGTGCAAACGCCACTGTTAGGTTTAGTGGTGCGACGTGAACAAGAAATTAATGAATTTGTCAGTAAACCTTTTTATCAAGTACTTGCTCATCTTAGTGTTAATAAAGCACTAGAGAATGACGAAAAAACCTTTACCGTTAAATGGCAGCCCAGTGACGCTTGTCAGCAATACTGTGATGATGAGGGGCGAGTTTTAGTGAAAGCATTAGCAATGAATGTTGTTACTAGAATCACTAATCAAGATGCAATTGTTGAAAGTATCAACACTGAGGATAAACAACAAGGACAACCTTTACCGTTTAATTTGTCAAGTTTACAGATAGCCGCAGCTAGGCAGTTTTCGATGAATGCCAAGCTAGTATTGGATGTGTGCCAAGCACTTTACGAAAAGCATAAACTGATCACTTATCCGCGTTCAGATTGTCGTTATTTACCTAAAGAACAGTTAAAACAAGCGCCGGCTATTATCGACTTATTAGCGCAAGCTAATTTACCTTGCGCTCAACAAACTAAATTAGCGGATAAAAATATTAAAAGCAAGGCGTGGAATGATAAAAAAATCACCGCTCACCATGCTATTGTGCCTACTGAAAAATCACCAAATAATAGCCAGTTAAACCCTTTTGAAAAAAATATTTATTTGATGATTGTACGGCAATATTTGGTACAGTTTTATCCTGTTTATCTTTATCAGCAAACGACACTAACGGTAAAAATAGCCAACGGGCTTTTCACTACTAATGCTAAAATGGAACAGCAATTAGGTTGGAAAATACTTTTTCCCATTAAAAAAGAGCAAAAGGATAAAAAAGAGCAGTATGAATCTCAAGAAAATGCCTTGCCTAGGTTAATACAAGGGCAAGTATTACATTGTCAGCAAGGTGAGTTAGTAGAGAAAAACACATCACCACCAGAGTCTTTTACTGATGCAACGTTGCTAAGTGCCATGACAGGTATTGCCCGTTTTGTTTGTGATCCTAGTATTAAAAAAGTACTCAGAGATACCGATGGTTTGGGAACTGATGCTACGCGAGCAGGCATAATAGATTTGCTTTTTAAACGAAATTTTTTACAGCGCAACGGTAAAAAAATAGTGGCAACTGACATTGGTATAGCATTAGTTAATGCGCTACCTACAATGGCAACACTGCCCGATATGACCGCACAATGGGAAGCTTTGCTAACAGCCATTAGTGAGAAAAAAGCGAGTTATCTTAATTTTATGCAGCCTTTAACTAATACTGTGACAGAAATGGTATTAGGTGCAAGTCAGCAATCTTTTACCGGATTACCTAAAGTCGCTTTTAAGCCAAAGCGATCAAATAGAAAATTTAACAAGAAAACACCTCGTACAAGTAAAACAGCAAGTGGCTAGTGCTATAAGTAATAGTTGTAGCTTTCACCGTAAGTGGTCATTAGATTAAGTATTATTACCCATGGAATGAGTGCACAACTACCAAGCAATTGTTATAGTGAAAATTCAGTTAGGAATTAATAAAATTAAGTTTAGTGAAAGAGTAATATAATGATAATACTGCAAAATGCTATGGAAAAAAGCAACCTTTACAAAGTAGATGAGTTTGGCATTAAAAATTATAATTATGGCATATTAGGATTTTTTTCTTTAGCCGTTTTTTCACTGTTAAATATTACATTAGGCTATGTGACCTTTCTAGCTGAAATAAATGCGGTTAACTCTCCAGTGCAGACTTATGTTGACGCACTTTGGTTGATGTTAATGTCCTCGACAACCATTGGCTTTGGCGATGTTTACCCCATAACATTTATGGGTAGAGCGGCTGTTTTTATCATGTTTATTTTAGGTGTGGGTATATTAGGCGGGGTAGGTGCTGTATTTGCTAATAAAATATTTGGTTTTGCCGACACTAATATTAAAAACAGGGAATTAAGAATGCAAAATGAAAAAATTATTGTCCAAAATCTGAAAATTCATCAACAGCTTTTAAAGCTTGAAGAAAAACTAGAGTCATTCACTTCTCCTAAGTAATTTTAATATAATCATTTAATAATAAATTAATACTTGAAGTGATGAGGCTATAGGCTTTGCCAGCAGAGCTGTCTATTGTTTATTATTTTCCTTTTTTAGCTCAACATCTGCCGGGTGTCGCTTATGGACAAAGTGCCATCTATTCTGAACACTGTCACCATGTTGCTATTATGCGAAAAATCATCTTGCGCATGTCGTCATGGATGAGTTACTTTTTCCATTTCATTAAGTAAATTTTTTGATAAAACAAAGGTGAGCCAATTATTTGGCTCACTTTTTTTACTACCGGATTGACGAATATTTATGAACGAACATATTATTATTTTAACTATCGCATTATTAGTCTTGCTATATGGTTATATTTCAAAGGCGTTAGCCGCGGTTAACATATCAGGCCCTATGTTTTTTGCAGGGTTAGGTTTACTTATGTCTCCTTTAGGATTTAATGTGAGTCAAGTGGACGTTAACGCTGACTTTGTTATTATTATTGTTGAAATCGCCTTAGTTTTGGTACTTTTTAGCGATGCTGCTTTATTGGATTTGAAGTTACTACGTCGTTCATGGCGATTGCCCGCGCGTTTATTAGTTGTTGCCTTGCCCATTACTATTCTTTTAGGAACGTTTACAGCACAGTTTATTTTTCCGGATGAACCGGCTATTTATATGTTATTACTTGCCTTGTTGTTAACACCAACTGATGCAGCACTTGGTAAAGCTGTTGTATCCGATCCAAAAGTACCGAGGAAAATTCGCTCAACTATCAACGTTGAAAGTGGTCTTAACGACGGTATTATTTTTCCATTAGTGATTACAGTCGTTGCTATGATTACGAATGATTTGACCCAAGTAGAAACTGGTGACTCTCACTGGTTTAGATATGTTTTACAACAAGTAGGTTTTGGTGCTCTCGTCGGTGCGGGCGTTGGTTATCTGGGGGCAAAATTATCGGTAATAAGTGTTAATAAAAACTGGATGGTGGGTAGTTACCAGAACTTGATTCCTATTGCGCTAGCTATTCTCTCTTTCTATTTAGCCGAGTACTTGCATGGTAATGGTTTTATTGCCGCTTTTTTTGCCGGACTTTTAGTCGGAAATACCAGTGTCAAAGCGCGAGCACATATTGAAGACTTTGCTGAAAGCGAAGGAGAATTATTGGTATTAATAAGTTTCTTTTTGTTTGGTTTGGCCTTTGTTCCACAAGTTATTGATTATGTGACCATAGCAGTGTGTATTTATGCTTTTTTAAGTTTAACTATTCTACGGATGCTACCGGTAATGTTTTCTTTACTGGGCGCTAAACTTGATGGTAATAAGCTAGACATATCTACCTTGGCTTTTCTCGCTTGGTTTGGTCCTCGTGGTATTGCCTCAATTTTATATGTACTCATAGTCGCGCATGAAGTGGGGGAGGTACCAGGTTTTGAAACGCTATATGCGACAGTAATGGTAACGGTTTTTTTGAGTATTATCGCTCATGGGTTAACGGCTCAGCCACTAGCAAATTGGTATGGGAAAAATCACAGAGATAACTGATTTTTTTGTGAGAAATTACTTGTTAAGTCGCTTTGCTTGCATCAAATGGAAGTTACTCACCTTTAATTCTATTGAATAAAGGTGAGTAATAAACTCAGCATTCAGTTTGTTTTTTCTGTAATATTATTTGCTAGATGATGACTTTTTAGCTTGAGCAGATTTCTTGTTTGATTTTTCTTGGCGGCGTTCATTCATAACTTCTTGAACATTGCCACCAATATGGCTTTCACCACGCTCTTCAGCTAATGAAATTTGACGTTGACGCTCGGCATAACGGTTACGTTGTTGTTCAGACACTTTGTCATGACAACGATGGCAGCTTACACCTTTGATATAATGCTCGCTCTCTTTTTCAGCTTCTGTTAACGGAAAACGACAGGCAAAGCATTGATCGTATTGACCTTGCTCTAGTGCATGATTTACTGCAACACGCCCATCAAAAACAAAACATTCACCTTCCCACAATGTCTCTGTGCTAGGTACTTCTTCAAGATACTTTAATATACCACCTTCGAGATGATAAACTTCTTCAAAGCCTTGCTCTTTAAGATAGGCGGTCGATTTTTCACAGCGAATACCGCCAGTGCAATACATGGCAACTTTTTTGTGTTTATTTTTATCTAGGTTTTTTTCTACGTAAGCGGGAAATTCACGAAATGTTTCTGTATTCGGGTTAATCGCATTTTTAAACGTACCAATTTCAATTTCATAATCGTTACGGGTATCAACTAGTAATACTTCGGGATCAGAAATTAAGGCATTCCAATCTTTTGGCTTCACGTAGGTGCCCACAACTTGATTAGGATCAATGCCCTCGATACCCATAGTGACTATTTCTTTTTTCAGTTTCACTTTAGTGCGATGAAAGGGGTTTTCTTCGTTGTAAGATTCTTTATGGGAAATATTATCTAAACCTGGCTGCTCACCTAAAAAATTGAGTACTGCATCAATACCTGTTTGCGGGCCAGCAATGGTACCGTTGATGCCTTCAGCGGCCAATAATAAAGTACCTTTAACCTCAACACTGCTCATTTTATTTGATAATGGCTCACGTAATGCTTCAAATGCATCTAAACGCACGAATTTATATAACGCACAAATAGTAATAGTTGATGGTGTTTGTAATGTGGCAGGTGGTGATAACTTTTTTTCTGATGAACTCATGATCTCTCCATTGAGCTAACTGGAACGTAAATCCAGTGCTGTAGACTAATAATCAAAACATGATTTATTACTTACTTAACAAATAGCCTAATTTATTAGCTAATAAATTACTTAAGTCACGTTTTTAGGGAGACGCATTTTAACAGAATTGTTTTGTAATGAACATAGCTCACTAATCTGCCGAAATATATTTTTAAGTTATGGTTTTACTTTTTAAAGGTTAAGAGCAATAGAATACCGTTAGTATAACTTCGAATTTAGGACTGTTGGTGTCACAGTGGGTTCATCAGCCAATAAATGTTAAGCGATGGTTTATTTGTACTCAGACTTTTTTGTCCATAAAAAAGTTCACTTTACCCAATTTAATATGATAGTCACGCTTAAAATCTTTATTGTCAGCGAGTTTCTCTAAGTCACCAATTAACGACATTAATTTATTGTGGGAATGGTGATGTGTTTTCTTAAAATCTTCTGACTTTCCATCGTCACCAATACGTTCTTTTTTATTCATTGTATGGCTATCTTCTTTTGTTTCAAGCCAAATATCTTCAATGAGGCGAATGTTACTCCCATTCTTTGTCTGTTCGGTAAGTTCCATCATCAGATCATATTGATTGGTCTCAGGGTTTAGCTGATAGGTTTCTTTATCAATACTCATTTTGTGCTGTTGATCAAGTCCTACCAATTGTAGAGCTTCGACCGCTGTACCAATGTTATAATTTTCTGTTTTATCATAGTTATCAGGGCGATAATCCTGATAGTTGAAGTGGGTATTTACCATTTTACTCTGGTTTACGGCGGTGAGTTTTCCTGATTTCTTTTGTGTGGTTTCTTGATTCAATATAACACTACTTTTAGGCTGACGATCACCGCTATCTTTCAAAAATGAAAAATTAGCATCAAAATCGGCTAATTTAGAAATACCAGCACCCATTGTATTGTTTTTTTTGCCGCCAAGCCCTTGGTAGCGAGGATCAGTGGTGATCATGTTATCGACTAAATCTGCGACCATTATTCGGCCCATCAACTCATCGCTATTTTCATTATTGAATAACCCCTCTTGCTGACTCGTTAACACGGTGCGTAAGGCCAATTCTTCGTCTGAATAGTGATAATTTAATACGGTTGGTTGGCTAGATACTGTGATCAGTGAAGCAAATTGTTGATGAAGTAATTGTTCAACCCTTTTATCGTCAAACTGGCTAAGGAGTTCTTGATCTGTGTTTGATACCGCATTTTTAAGTTCAGCGGGGATAGTTTGGTTTGTTTGCGCTATATCCTTTATTGGCCTGGGCAACCGAAGTGATTAAATCTGAACGGTTGGTGAATATAGCATTAATCATTATCATCCTTAATCTTACACTTGTTAAATATATCCGTTAAAGATGTATCGGCTATAAAACTAAAAACTTTAATTTTATATAAAAATCAGTAGTTTAAATGTAGTAAGTGAATCGGTCAGATTGAATAATGTATTTTGTGAGTGATATTATATTTACTCGAGTAAAAAAATGCCACCCTGTGTTAACAGGCTGACATTTTTATTTAACTATTTGATATTTTCTTTAAGTTAAGTAGTACTTTTAACAACGAAAAAGTGAAAATTAACGACAATAAAACATCAAATTAGGCTTCTACTTGTAAAATTACCGTATCAGCTTTTTTAGTGTACTCTTCCATTTTATCAAAGTTCAAATAGCGGTAAGTATCAGCAGCAGTGGCATCAATTTGAGACGCATATTCCATATACTCCGCAGGAGATGGAAGTTTGCCTAAAATAGCGCCAACACCAGCAAGTTCTGCAGACGTTAAGTAAACGTTTGCACCATTACCTAAACGGTTAGGAAAGTTACGTGTTGAAGTTGATAATACCGTAGTATTGTCGCCTACACGTGCTTGGTTACCCATACACAACGAACAACCAGGCGTTTCTACACGTGCGCCAGCTTTACCAAAGATATTGAAGTAACCTTCATCTTTAAGTTGAGCACTATCCATTTTAGTCGGTGGTGTAACCCACATACGTGTTGGTAATGAGCCACCATTCTTATCAAGGAAAGTCTCAATCAATTTACCGGCAGCGCGGAAATGACCAATATTAGTCATACATGAACCGATGAATACTTCATCAATTTTAACACCACAAACCTCTGATAATAATTTAGCATCATCAGGGTCGTTTGGACAACAAACGATTGGCTCTTTAATATCAGCCAAATCAATTTCAATAATATGCGCATATTCAGCATCTGCATCAGCGGCCATTAATGAAGGGTTAGCTAACCATGCTTCCATACCTTTAATACGACGAGTAATAGTACGAACATCGGCGTAACCTTCACTGATCATCCATTTAAGCATAACAATGTTAGACGTTAAGTATTCCGCAACGGCGTCTTCTTCAAGTTTGATTGAGCAACCCGCAGCTGAACGCTCAGCAGACGCATCAGATAACTCAAATGCTTGCTCAACAGATAAACCTTTTAGGCCTTCAATTTCAAGTACGCGACCTGAGAATTCGTTGACTTTACCCGCTTTCTCAACAGTTAATAAACCGTTTTTGATACCGTAGTAAGGGATAGCATGTACTAGGTCACGTAAGGTGATACCTGGTTGCATTTCACCCTTAAAGCGAACCAATACTGATTCAGGCATATCAAGTGGCATAACCCCCGTTGCCGCTGCAAAAGCAACTAAACCAGAACCGGCAGGGAAAGAAATACCCAATGGGAAACGTGTATGAGAATCGCCACCCGTACCGACAGTATCAGGTAACAACATGCGGTTTAACCAAGAATGAATAACACCATCGCCAGGGCGCAATGACACACCGCCACGATTCATCATGAAATCAGGTAATGTGTGATGGGTAATAACATCAACTGGCTTAGGATAAGCTGAGGTATGACAGAAAGACTGCATCGTTAAATCAGCAGAGAAACCTAAACAGGCTAAATCTTTAAGCTCATCACGTGTCATCGGGCCGGTAGTATCTTGCGATCCAACCGTCGTCATTTTAGGTTCACAATATTGACCAGGACGAACGCCATCAACATCACATGCTTTACCTACCATTTTCTGTGCAAGGGTAAAGCCTTTAGAAGAGGCGGCAGGATCAACCGGTGTTGCAAACAAATCAGTCGTTTCTAGACCTAATGCTTCGCGAGCTCGGCCGGTTAAACCACGACCAATGATAAGAGGAATACGACCACCAGCCTGAACTTCGTCAAATAATACTGGGCTAAGTGTAAATGTTGAAATTACCTCACCAGCAGCATTTTTAACAACGCCTTCGTAGGGATAAATGTCAATTACATCACCCATGTGCATTGCTTGCACGTCTAATTCAATCGGTAAAGCGCCTGAATCTTCCATCGTGTTATAGAATATAGGTGCAATTTTACCACCTAGACAAACACCACCACCACGTTTGTTAGGGATACAAGGAATATCATCTCCCATATACCACAACACAGAGTTAGCCGCTGATTTACGAGAAGAACCCGTACCAACAACATCACCAACATAGGCTAATGGAATGCCATCTTTTAGCAACTCTTCAATTTGTTTGATTGGACCAATATGGCCGTCTTTTTCAGGGTGAATACCATCACGAGCAATTTTAAGCATCGCTTTAGCATGTAATGGGACGTCAGGACGTGACCAAGCATCTGGAGCAGGTGATAAATCATCAGTGTTCGTTTCACCAGTCACTTTAAATACTTTAACCGTGATTTTCGTCGCGACTTTTTCTTTAGATGTAAACCATTCTGCATCAGCCCACGCTTGCATAACTTGTTTAGCGGCAGCGTTACCCGCTTCAGCTTTTTCTTGTACGTCATGGAAGGCATCAAACATGAGTAAAGTATGCGATAAGCCTTTAGCCGCTGCTGAAGATAAAGCATCATTGTCCAAAAGGTCAATCATTGGCTGAATGTTATAACCACCCAACATAGTACCTAATAATTGTGTCGCTTTTTCAGGTGATAAAATAGGTGAAGTCGTTTCGCCTTTAGTGATGGCTGCCAAAAAGCCTGCTTTAATATAAGCAGCATCATCAACACCTGCGGGTACGCGATTTGTCAATAAATCAATTAAAAATGCATCTTCACCCGTTGGTGGATTTTTAACTAATTCGACTAATGCTGCTGTTTGTTCAGCGTCTAAAGCTTTAGGTACGAGACCTTCAGCGGCACGTTCTGCTATGTGGTTACGATAATCTTGAAGCACGACATTCACCTTTTTATTGGAGACACTAGTCACTTTAGAGATGACTCAGCTAATAGAGAGCCAATTTAGGACAAAGCTTTTAAGTATCTAGGATTATAAATTAGTGCTAATAATACAATATTGTCGACACTTTTTGTTGTTTACTATTAGTTGCTGTGTTTATTTTGAATATTTCATTTTGTTATAGTGCTTATTTATCAGTATCTTGTTTTATTTTTTGTTGCGGGTTATTCGACTATATTACTAGTGTATTATTTTTTGTTTTTAATATTGTCGGAATATTTTGTTTTTGCTTAAGGTTCTACTATGAAAAGAATTAACAGAATTAATCGTATAGGCTCGTTAACATGGGTGCATGATGTGTTGAAATAGTAGGTTGATCTAGGCAGCTTGGATAGACAAGTAATTAAAGTAGTATTTTGCAGTGCAACCAATAATCTAATATAACTACTATAACTGACACTTCTATTTCTTATAAGCTACATGAATAGTGCTTATTTAAGCAAATGATTACTAGTCAGTAGAAAATCTGCTAAAATGAACTCAAAATTATTTTCCTGCTAATAACAAAGTTATTAGCATCCTATAGCTAGAGAGAGTATCAAATGAGCCTGTATTTAGAATATATAGCAGAAATTGAAAATCGTAAGAGCGAGCTAGGATTAGCACCTAAGCCAATTGATGGTGCTGAATTAACAGCTGAAATTATCGAACAGATTAAAGATTTAGGTAATGAACATAGAGCTGATTCGCTTAATTTCTTCATCTACAACACATTACCAGGTACAACAAGTGCTGCTGGTGAAAAAGCTAAATTTTTAAAAGAGATCCTTTTAGGTGAAGCTGTTGTTGCAGAAATTTCAGTTGAATTCGCATTTGAATTACTTTCTCACATGAAAGGTGGTCCTTCAATAGAAGTACTACTTGATCTTGCATTAGGTGAGAATGCTGCGTTAGCTGCTCAAGCCTCAGAAGTATTAAAAACACAAGTATTTCTATACGACGCAGATACAGCTCGTCTTGAAACTGCTTTTAAAGCAGGTAACAGCGTCGCTAAAGATATTTTAGAAAGTTATGCACAAGCAGAGTTTTTTACTAAGTTACCTGATATTGCAGAAAAAATAGAAGTAGTTACTTATATTGCCGGTGAAGGTGATATCTCAACTGATTTATTATCTCCAGGTCATCAATCTCACTCTCGTGCTGACCGTGAATTACATGGCCAATGTATGAGCACTCCTGAAGCTCAAGCAGAAATACTCGCATTACAAGCTAAGTATCCTAACGCAAAAGTGATGTTAATTGCTGAAAAAGGCACTATGGGTGTTGGTTCATCTCGTATGTCTGGTGTTAACAACGTTGCACTATTAGCAGGTAAAAAAGCAAGTCCATATGTGCCTTTTATTAACATCGCACCCGTAGTTGCTGGCACGAATGGTATAGCGCCAATCTTCCTAACAACGGTTGATGTAACCGGTGGTATTGGTCTTGACCTTAAAAACTGGGTTAAGAAAGTCGATGCCAGTGGTAATGTAGTTGTTGACGAAAATGGCGATGCAGTGCTAGAAAAAGCGTACTCAGTTGCTACAGGTACTGTGCTAACTATCGATACCAAAGCGCAGAAATTATACAACGGCAACGAAGAGCTTGCTGATATATCCTCAGCTTTTACACCACAAAAAGTGGAGTTCATGAAAGCGGGTGGCTCATATGCAGTAACGTTCGGTAAGAAACTACAAACACTTGCAGCAGAAGCTTTAGGTATTGAACCTGTAAGCGTATACGCAGCTTCAAAAGAAATTTCACATGAAGGACAAGGCTTAACTGCTGTTGAGAAAATATTTAACCGTAACGCAGTTGGCGTTTTATCTGACTCACCACTACACGCAGGCTCAAACGTTCGTGTTCAAGTAAACATTGTTGGCTCGCAAGACACAACTGGCCCTATGACATGTCAGGAACTAGAAGCGATGGCTGCTTCTACTATTTCGCCAATTGTTGATGGTGCATTCCAATCAGGTTGTCACACTGCATCTGTTTGGGATAGCAAAGCAAAAGCGAACACGCCTAAGTTAATGAGCTTTATGAACGCGTTTGGTCTAATCACTGCACGTGATCCAAAAGGTGTTTATCATTCAATGACTGATGTTATTCACAAAGTATTGAATGATATTACCGTTGACGACCGAGCGATCATAATCGGTGGTGACTCGCATACTCGTATGTCTAAGGGTGTTGCCTTTGGTGCTGACTCAGGTACTGTAGCAATAGCACTGGCAACGGGTGAATCTGCAATGCCAATTCCAGAGTCTGTGAAAGTAACCTTTAAAGGTCACATGAAAAAACACATGGATTTCCGTGATGTTGTTCACTCAACACAAGCACAAATGCTTAAGCAGTTCGGTGGTGAAAACGTCTTCCAAGGCCGTGTAATCGAAGTACACATTGGTACATTATTAGCTGACCAAGCATTTACGTTCACTGATTGGTCTGCAGAGATGAAAGCAAAAGCTTCAATCTGTATTTCTGAAGATGATACCTTAGTAGCATCACTTGAATTAGCGAAAAGCCGCATTCAGATCATGATTGATAAGGGTATGGAAAATCCAGCTAAAACGCTTAGTGGTTTAATTGCTTTAGCTGACAAACGTATCGAAGGGATCAAATCAGGTGTTACTCCTGCACTTTCACCAGATGAAAATGCTAAATACTTTGCAGAAGTTGTTGTTGATTTAGACCAAATTAACGAGCCAATGATTGCGGATCCAGACGTAAACAACGATGACGTATCTAAGCGTTATACGCATGACGTAATTCGTCCTGTTTCATACTACGCAGATAAATCAGTTGATTTAGGTTTTGTGGGTTCTTGTATGGTTCACAAAGGTGACATGCAAATCATCGCACAAATGTTCCGTAATATGGAAGCACAAGGTCAAAAAATTGAATTTAAAGCACCATTAGTTGTTGCGCCACCAACGTATAATATTGTTGATGAGCTTAAAGCTGAAGGCGACTGGACAATTCTTGAGAAATATTCAGGTTTCGAATTTGATGATGCTGCGCCTAAAAACGCTGCACGTACTAAGTATGAAAATATCTTATACTTAGAACGCCCTGGTTGTAACTTATGTATGGGTAACCAAGAGAAAGCTGAACCAGGTGATACTGTTATTGCCACTTCAACACGCTTGTTCCAAGGCCGTGTAGTAGCTGACACTGCAGAGAAAAAAGGTGAATCACTATTAGGTTCTACACCGTTAGTAGTTCTTTCTACTATGTTGGGTCGTTTCCCTACATTGGAAGAGTACAAGAGTGCGGTAGAGGGTATTGACCTAACTCGCTTTACTCCACCGGTTGGGCAGTTAACTACACCTGCTGTAAGAATTGCAGATCCTAGCTAGGCTCGCTATTTAAGTTAGTAAAATAGAATAAAGCATAGGGGTTACTTAAATTAAGTAACCCCTTTTTTTATTTATAACCGTCCCACTTCAAGATACTGAAATCTGCATATTTAAGTGGAACCGGTATAGACCCGCTTAAAACTAAACCTCTTTCTTGCCTTTATAAATATCACATAGGATGGAGCAAGACCTTTCCTAAACAGGCCGCTTTGATTTTATGCGCACTCTAATTTGGCAATTAATGAAGGCGTTATATAGTTTGGCATAACACGTTTATCATCAAAATCTTCTACCCCTCGTATTATTTCAACTTTGTAACGATAGCTTCCACATATTTCATGAGACTTACGTAAGAGAAAAACGGCTAAACGTTCAAAATTCACTTTGTTATTAGGGATAATTTCGAGTTGATAATGGTTGGTGGATAATTTTGTTTGTCGAAACTGTACGCTATGGTCAAAATCCCATTGAGCACTACCACCATTAATGTTTTTGTCTGTATTAAAAGTACTGCATGCGCAAAGCATGATGCAAAAAAATAAGATAACCATAATGTGAATTGTTTTTAACATATGTACTCCTTTTAACCATGATATACCCGCTCCACTTGAAGATGCAGATTTCAGCAAGATGAGAAAGGGTTAGCTACAAGGCATTGATTGAAGAGAATAGTTATTCTATTGTCGAAATCAATAACGCAGGAGATGACCCTTTATCAACTTGCCCGTAGGGAGCTAAGCTAGAAAACCAGTACTCGATAAGGGAATAACCATTATCAGCGTATCGCGCCTTGATCTGATTTCCTAGCTTCGCTCTGAAACTGCATATTCAAGTGGAACGGGTATATATTTATAGTGTAGTGAGTTTATGTCAATGTAATAAGCTTTTAAATAAATATACTCTGATCAAATACTGAGTCATTTAATAATTATGACTTAATTGTTAATAGAATCCTCGATTGTTTATTGGCTTAGAATTTAAACATAATTAAAAGAAAATAAGCCAAAAAATTAACTGGCTTATTTAATTTCAGCGTTTAGTTTTAGTGGTTAGTTTGACAAGGTCATTTTATTTTTAATGAGTAAACAGCGCTGATCTTCTTGCTGCTTTATCAGTAAACTGCGCTTAGTACCTGCAGACAGCTCGGTTAACTCACTTACCGCTTTGGCCAATCTAGTTACACTAATATCACTACAGGTAGCAGGAATTAATTTGTTATAACTGCGCATGAATACCGGGCCATTAGCTTTATCTATTTCTGTTAAGCTAGACATCAATTGTGTCGCACTTTGCTCCCTGAAGCTATTTTGCTCACTGGGATAAAGTGCTGACATAGCGGTGCGTAATTTAGAAAAACCAATATCGCTGTTCTTTTGATGAATTTTTGCTAACCAATCACTTTTTACTTTAGCGTTAGGAGCGATAACTTGTGCGTAAAGTGCTGATTTTTCACCCGTATCAGAGCTATCAACTGTTAACTCTTGAACAATTAATTCAGCAGATTTAGGGTGTTGAAAACGACTTAGTTGCGCGATTATATCCCAACGAATATCTTGGCTTATGGTTAGGCCTTCTAAGGAATGCTGGCCATTAAGCAGTTTGTATAAATTATCCAGGGCGCTGTCGGTATGAGCAAAGTGTAAGTAACTATTAAACCAACGACGTTGCTTGTTTTTATTATCACTATTAGCTAATGTGCTTTGCCAGGTTATTTCTTCTAGTTGTTGTGCAATACCTTTGACGTAGTCATGTTGATTACCTAACCCTTTGTTTAGGTAAACGTTGGCGGAGGATATTTGCCCTAAAATTTGACCTAACGTTGTATAGTCTTGCTCAAGTGGCGCATTAGCTAAGGCAACCTGTAAATATTCATTTAATGGTAATTTACCATCACGAACACTATCCCATAAGCTCTGCCATAACATCGAGCGCAGCAGTGGATCTTGAATTTGTGCTAAGTAGTTCTGAGTAGTCTTAAAAGATCGAGTATCTAGACTTACTTTTACAAAAGCCCAATCTTGATAATTTGGATAGACTAAATCAGGACAGGTAATACCAATTAATTCGTTAACTTGGGTACTTTTTCCTTGATATATAACACTTACTTTTTTAGTTAATTCAAATCCTGGGTTTTTGGCTTTCAATAGTGCAATTTGAACTTTTTGTTCTCGCAATGTGGGTTGGCTTGCATCAGCTGTTTGCAGTAACTCGAACGAACTGATCTTACCTGCGTCACATTGGTAACTGGCTTCAATCGTATTAACGCCGGCTTGGTAAAGCCATTTTTGTTGCCACTGTGTTAAGTCTTTACCACTGGCTTTAGCTAAACTATCGATAAAATCGTCTAATACCGCATTTTTATAGGCATTATCATTAAGATAATTATGAATACCTTGCTGAAAGGTTTTTTCACCCAGGAGGTGGCGAAGTTGGTTAAGTACTGAAGCACCTTTGGAATAAGTAATGGCATCAATATTATCAAAAGCATTCGCGGTTGAAGGTACAGGCACTTCTATTGGGTGGGTGGTTACACGTTGATCTGCACGATAGGCACTTTGTTTACCACCGGCATAAAAAGTACGCCAAGCGTTGGTAAATTCGGTCGCCTCGCTTGTTGCTAAAGTTGCCATAAAAGCGGCAAAACTTTCATTTAGCCATAAGCCGTTCCACCATTTCATGGTGGCTAAATTACCAAACCATTGGTGTGCCATTTCATGCATAATTACACTAGCTAAACGCTCTCGGCGGCTTTGACTCATTTCACCATTAGTCAAAAAGCTTCCTTCGGCAAACGTAACCGCTGCCGCGTTTTCCATAGCACCATATAAGAAATCAGGTACTAACACTTGATCATATTTTTTAAAGGGGTAGTTAATACCAAAGTAATCATCAAAAAACTCGAAACCTTGGTTGGTGAAAGTGAACCAATGCTTGGGGGTAATTTGATTTGCCACCGATTGTCGAGTAAATAAACGTAAAGGGTATTTTCCGCTATTGTCTTGCCACATTTTATATGGGCCAGCATGCAAAGAAAAATTGTAAGGACTTAAGGTTTTACTTTGAGGAAAATGCCAAATATTTAAATTATCTCGCTGAGTTACTTTATCTTCTCTCATTGCTGAAAACACAGTCCATTCTTGTGGCGCAGAGACTGTCATTTCAAAAGTGGCTTTTAGATCGGGTTGATCGAACAGAGCAAACATTTGTTGCGCTGCTGCGGGCTCAAAATGGGAGTAAAGGTAAACTTTATCATCAACCGGGTCTTTAAAGCGGTGAAGTCCTTCACCATTTGTGCTGTGTTTGCGGGTAAAGTCTACGGTAACCGTGTTGCTACCTTTAATGAGTTGCTCTGCTGGTAAGGTAATAAACCATTGATTATAGCTGTTTTCTCGTTGTTTAATGGGCATTGAAAAGCCATTAATGACCACCGCTGTTATTTGCGCTTTGTTGAGATCAATCGTTAATGGAGACGTATTATCACTTAACGCAAAGTTTATTGTTGAGCTTGCTGAAAAATGTTCATCACCTGTTAGTTTATAATTCAATTGATAACTAACATCAGAGACTCGAGTAGAGCGTTTAAAAGCCTGCTCTTGACTTAGGTATTTATTCTCAGCGCGAGGAGTAAACGTTGCTGTTTGATATGCTATTTTATTTGAATTATCACCTTTATTTTGACCGTTTTTTGTTGTTACACAAGCGCTAAGTAATAGCGCAGCTAAAAAGGTTGAAGCAACAAGAATTTTTTTCTTTGAAGGTTTAAATTTCAAGCGAGTTCCCATTATTTATTTAGAAATTTGCCAAAGTATAATGCAGAATTGCGAGAGTAAAAAGAGGGTGGGAGCGATTAGATTATCCAAAAAAGAAAAATCTGTAAAAAAGTTACAACAACTTTCTTTAATTCAGGGAATAAAAAAGCCACTATTTAGTCGAAAGATAATGGCTTAGTTATTTGTTGACTATGGCGTTATAGTTATTTTATTTTTACTGCTTTAGCATTCGGTAAATCAGTAATTGAACCTTAAAAAATCTCTGGTGCTAAAACTGCTTGATGCCAATCATTAATTAACTGTTGCCACGACACGCCTAGAAGAGGTGTTGCTGTTTTATTAATATCTTCGATATATATCAATTGAACAACGGTTTTTATATCGTATCGCTGTACTAAATAATCTACTAAAGCATGCGCTGAAAGTAAGCCGTACTGAACATACTCAAAAGAACGTTTTTCTTTCCCATAGTAATACTGTTTCATTTCGCTTAATTTTAATAAAGGAAATTCAGCACTATGGCTGTGTCTTAGCTCACTTATTACCGGTTCAAAGATAGGCAACTTTGACCAAACACTGTAATTACGTGTAACATATTCAGCCAATCCTTCTTCAAGCATAATGTTTCTGTGTTTATAGGTACTAAGTTTAGTCTTAATATTTGAATAATCATTCCTGTCTAATTTCATCTCGTTTAATGGTTTTGCATTAAGGTCTAGGAAAGAATGAACAAATTCATGTAAAAAAGACACTGAATAAAGTAAGTTTACGTACTTAGCTTCTATCCAATCTTGATAGTTAAAGTGTGTCGAACCGAGAAAATAATTTGATTTTGAATGTGCTGTTGCATAATCTAAATTAAAGGCTTCTTTCTCTCGTTCTCCACTAACTAATACGACATTAATATAACCATTATTCATTAATTTTAATTTTTGCTGGAAGGTTTTTTTATCTTTTTCGGTCTTTAAAAATAAATCGTTAATTGTTTTAGATGAGTATTCGAAGATATATTTTATTTCATTTTTATCTTTTAATGATGTCTCATTAAAAAACATAATGTTAGCAAAGCCTGCTTGCTCAACTTCAAAATGTGTTTGCTTCTCATGGGGCATATCTGTCGTGTAAAAAATCTCACCACCAATGCTGTACAGTAACTTGTCATAAATTTGAATTAAACTACGCTCCATTGTTTGATCTTTACTTATGACCGACTGATAAAAAGCTAACCATTTCTCATCCCCTAAACTTTTTTTAATAGTAAAGAGAAACGTAGAGGCCATCTTTTCAAGAATAACCTTATCTTGCGGTGTTAAGCCTTTGGTTTTTTTGTAGTGTATGATTATCTGCTGAATATCTTCGTCAACAATATCATTGGGCAAGTTATTAATTGAAAGACCAGAAGAGCAAGAGAATAGTAACCACACAAGAGGTAGTAACAATAAGTATTTTAAGTTCATTTTATCCTTAAAAATCACATTCCCATAACGTTTAAATATACGGGGTTTGGTACAGAAATTTTATTTTTTTGAAAAATTAAGCACTAATCGGCAAAAAAAGAAAAGCCTTATCTAAAAGATAAGGCTTTTGCCGAATGTTTACTTCTGTGTAAATTGATCATGTTGCTTAGTGATCTATTTAATCAACAAGCAGTTTTTACTTCTTTTTCTTAACTGCTTTAGCATTCGGTAAATCAGTGATTGAACCTTCAAAAATCTCTGCCGCTAAACCAATAGATTCATTTAACGTTGGATGAGCATGAATAGTTAAACCAATATCTTCAGCATCAGCGCCCATTTCAACCGCTAAACAAATTTCACCAAGCATTTCGCCAGCATTGATACCGACGATAGCACCACCAAGAACACGACCGGTCTCTTTTTCAAAGATTAGCTTAGTTTTACCTTCAGTACGTGCAGAAGCGATAGCACGACCAGAAGCCGCCCATGGGAAATTAGCGACTTCAACGTTTAAACCTTGCTCTTTTGCTTCACGCTCTGTAACACCTGTCCAAGCCATTTCTGGATCAGTATAGGCAACTGAAGGAATACAACGCGGTTCAAAGGTATGTTTTTTACCTGAAATAACTTCAGCAGCACAATGTGCTTCATGTACCGCTTTATGAGCTAGCATTGGCTGACCAACAACATCACCAATAGCAAAAATATGATTTACGTTGGTACGTAGTTCATTAGTAACATTGATGAAACCACGTTCGTCAACATTTACGCCAGCTTTGTCAGCGTTAACTAAGTGACCATTAGGCTTACGACCAACAGCAACTAAAATTTTGTCATAACGTACTGGTTCAGCAGGTGCATTTTTGCCTTCAAACGTTACATATAAACCATCGTCTTTTGCTTCAACAGCAACAACTTTAGTCGACAACAAAATATTAAATTTCTTTTTGTTGTAGTTAGTGTAAATTTTAACAATGTCTTTATCAGCAGCAGGTACCAATTGATCAGCAAATTCAACTACTGAAACATTAGATCCTAGGGCGTTATATACTGTGCCCATTTCTAAACCAATGATACCACCGCCTAATACAAGCATTTCGTCGGGGATATCTTTAAGTTCTAAAGCGCCCGTTGAATCAATAACACGTGGATCATTTTTTGGAATAAACGGTAAATCAACAACGGATGAACCTGCAGCAATAATGGCATTATCAAAAGTAATGGTGGTAGTTTTACCATCATTACCTTCAACTGCGATTGTTTTATCGCTAGTAAATTTACCTAAACCGTAAACTGTTTTAACTTTACGTGCTTTGGCCATACCGCCTAAACCACCGGTTAATTGACCAACTACGCTTTCTTTCCAGTTACGGATTTTATCTAAATCAATTTGTGGCTTACCAAAAGTAACACCGTGAGACGCCATTGCTTCAGCATCATCAATAACTTTAGCTACGTGTAATAATGCTTTAGAAGGAATACAACCAACATTTAAACAAACACCGCCAAGGGTTTCACGGCTTTCAACTAAGACTACATCTAAACCTAAATCTGCTGCGCGAAATGCTGCAGAATAGCCGCCAGGGCCTGCACCCAATATTACTACTTGAGCTTTGATTTCGTTACTCATACTGTCCTCAATAAAACTGGTTAAAGTTTTTTATTTTATGTAAATATTTTTATGGACGAAATTCTACGCTTATCTATAGAATTTCGCCAATATTAATTGATAAGAACCGACTAAAGTCGATATTATAATATCAACTTTCGTATATCAGACATTACACTAGCTAAGTGCACAGTAAAGCGTGCTGCAAGCGCACCATCAATGACTCGGTGATCGTAAGACATTGATAAAGGAAGCATTAGTTTAGGGACAAACTCACTGCCATTCCATTTCGGCTTCATTTCAGACTTTGATACACCTAAAATTGCGACTTCAGGTGCATTAACAATCGGCGTAAACGCCGTACCGCCAATACCGCCAAGACTAGAAATAGTAAAACAACCGCCTTGCATATCTTGTGCTTTCAGTTTGCCATCACGTGCTTTAATACTAATTTCTAATAATTCACGTGATAACTGATGAATACCTTTTTGGTCAACATCACGTACCACAGGAACCACTAAACCATTAGGCGTATCAACTGCGACACCAATGTGAATGTATTTCTTCATAATTAAGCTTTCACCGTCTTCACTCAAACTTGAGCTAAAGATTGGAAATGCACGCAGGGCGTCTGCGGCTGCTTTTAAAATAAAGACTAGAGGCGTAATTTTAAAACCAAGTTTTTGTTTATCACAAATAGCATTTTGCTCTTTACGAAACGCTTCAACATTGGTTATATCGGCTTCATCAAATTGAGTGACGTGAGGAATAGTTACCCAGTTACGGTGTAAAAATGGTCCAGATATTTTTTGAATACGTGTTAGTGGCTTGGTTTCAATTTCTCCAAATTTAGAGAAATCAATTGCTTTGGCACTGACTATCTGCAAACCACCTTCACCGGTGGCAACTGAACTACCTGCATTGGCTTTCGGGCGAGAAAGTTCATATTTTACGTGAGATTGAACATCTTCTTTTAAAATACGACCTTTATTACCAGTGCCTTTAACAAGTGTTAAATCAACACCAAATTCACGTGCAAGACGACGAATTGATGGTGAGGTGTAGATTGCGCCTTTGCTAACTTTTCCGGCTTCTGGGTGATGCGGTACAGGAGACGACTTTTGACCTGTTGGAGCGGCTTTCGCAGGAGCGACAGGCGCTGCAGGAGCCGGTACTGGCGCCTGGGCTGCTTCAACAGGCGCAGCGGCGCCCGATGAGGTTTGTAAACGGATCACTAATGAACCTTGTTTTACCTTGTCACCGGTATTGATTAATACTTCAACAACAGTTCCAGCAACAGGAGTAGGCACATCCATCGTAGCTTTATCGGTTTCTAAGGTAATTAAACCATCTTCTTCCGCTATGACATCGCCAACTGCAACGAGTACTTCAATAACATCCACTTCACCGTCTTCACCAATGTCGGGTACTTCAACATCGATGATAGCACTGGCAGCAGTTGCGGGAGCTGCTTGTGGAGCCGCCGTAGGAGCTGGAGCTTCTTGTGGTGCAGCTACTGGCGCTGCAACCGCTTCAGCAGCGGGTGCACTTTCAACGCTTGCGCCACCACTCATTTCAGCAATCGCGTCACCTTCTTTAAGTTTGTCACCAACAGCAACTAATAATGCTGAGATAGTACCCGCACCGGGTGCTGGAATATCCATTGAAGCTTTATCTGTTTCTACTGTGATAATGGCATCTTCAGCTTCAACCGAATCGCCGATTGCAACACAAATTTCGATAATTTCTACTTCGTCGCCACCAACATCTGGCACTAGAATTTTTTGTATGTCTGACATAGTAATCTCTAGCCTCTATTAAGCGTAAAGTGGATTGATTTTTTTGGTATCAATATCAAAACGTGTAATTGCTTCTGTCACAACAGAACGTTCAATATCACCGCGATTAGCTAACTCAAATAAAGCTGCAACAACAATGTAGTTTTGGTCAACTTCGAAATGCTGACGCAAATTAGCGCGGCTATCACTGCGACCAAAGCCATCAGTACCTAGCACGCGGTATTCCGTATCAATAAAGGCACGAACTTGCTCTGCATAGTTTTTAATGTAATCGGTAGCGGCAATGGCAGGGCCATTCTCAGGGGTAATTATTTTAGTAAGGTAAGCTGTCTTCGCCTTGCTCTCAGGGTTAAGCATGTTCCAGCGCGTAACGTCTTGACCTTCACGTGCTAGCTCATTGAATGAGGTTACCGAGTAAACATCACTTGAAATACCAAAATCTTTTGCCAATATTTGAGCGGCTTCGCGAACTTGCAATAAGATAGTACCAGAGCCCATTAATTGAACATTTGCTTTGGCCTTTTTAGCTGCCACACTTTCTAATTTGTAAATACCTTTAATTATTTGCTCTTCAACATCTTTATCTTCTGGCATTGCAGGATGTTGATAGTTCTCATTCATTAGCGTTAAGTAGAAGAAAACATTTTCATTTTCTTCATACATGCGACGTAAACCTTCACGAATAACAACGGCTACTTCATAACCATAGGTTGGGTCATAGGTAACACAGTTAGGAATTAAGCCCGCTTGAACATGAGAATGTCCATCTTGATGCTGTAAACCTTCACCATTAAGTGTCGTTCTACCGGCTGTTGCGCCTAATAAGAAACCTTTTGCTTGGCTATCGCCAGCGGCCCAGGCTAAGTCGCCAACACGTTGGAAACCAAACATAGAGTAATAAACGTAGAATGGGATAGTAATCGCATTACAGGTTGAGTATGAAGTACCCGCAGCAACCCATGATGCCATTGCACCTAACTCGTTAATACCTTCTTGTAATACTTGACCTTTTTTATCTTCACGATAATACGCAACTTGGTCAGCATCTTGAGGTACATATTTTTGCCCTTCGCTAGCGTAAATACCTACTTGGCGGAATAAACCTTCCATACCAAAAGTACGTGCTTCATCAGGAATAATTGGCACAATGCGTTTACCAATTTTTTTATCTTTAAGTAAGCTATTTAACACACGAACAAAAGTCATGGTTGATGATACTTGACGCTCACCTGAGCCTTTTAAAATAGCATCAAATATTTTCAATGATGGAATTTCTAATGTTTCTTCAGCTTGTTCACGACGCGCTGGCATTGAACCACCCAACACTTCGCGGCGTTCTTTCATGTACTTATATTCAACGCTGTCTTCTGGGAATTTATAATACGGTAAATCTTCAATATCGGCATCAGCCACCGGAATATTAAAGCGATCACGGAAATGCTTGAGTGAATCGACATCTAATTTTTTAACGTTATGGGCAATATTCAAGCCTTCACCAGCTGATCCTAAACCAAAACCTTTAACCGTTTTAGCTAAAATAACGGTCGGACGACCTTTGGTTTCCATTGCTTTTTTATAGGCAGCATACACTTTAACTGGATCATGACCACCACGGTTTAAGCGATAGATATCTTCATCTGACATGTTGGCAACAAGTGCCGCCGTTTCAGGGTATTTGTTGAAGAAGTTTTCACGGGTATATTTGCCGCCTTTGGCTTTACAGTTTTGATATTCACCATCAACGGTTTCTTCCATTAACTGTAATAATTTACCTGAGGTATCTCGAGCAATAAGTGCATCCCAATAGCTTCCCCAGATTACTTTAACAACTTCCCAACCTGCGCCACGGAATGTGCCTTCAAGCTCTTGAATTATTTTACCGTTACCACGAACAGGGCCGTCTAAACGCTGTAAATTACAGTTAACAATAAAGGTTAAGTTATCTAAATCTTCACGAGAAGCCAAACCAATAGCACCTAATGATTCAGGCTCATCAGTTTCACCATCACCCAAGAAACAATAAACACGTTGTCCTGAACAATCTTTAATACCACGGTCTGTTAAATATTTAAGGAAACGCGCAGTATAAATAGCTTGTAATGGACCTAAACCCATAGAAACAGTTGGGAATTGCCAAAAATCGCCCATCAAATGTGGATGAGGGTAAGATGACAAACCTTCGCCATCACACTCTTGACGGAAATTATTCATTTGACTTTCTGTTAAACGGCCTTCCATAAATGCACGGGCATAAATACCAGGAGAAATATGGCCTTGAGCGAAAATAAAATCGCCACCGTCTTGTTCTGAAGACGCTTTAAAAAAGTGATTAAAACCAACATCGTAAAGCAAAGCTGAAGAGGCAAAACTACCGACATGACCACCTAGATCTAAATCTTTTTTAGAGGCTCTTAATACTAAGGCTAGTGCATTCCAACGAATAGCGGCACGAATGCGATATTCAATGGTTAAGTCTCCTGGCATATTTGGCTCTTGTCCAGGAGGAATAGTATTTACATAGGCTGTTGTTGCTTCGAAAGGTAAATGGGTACCACCACGGCGAGCACGATCGATCAGTTTTTCCAATAAAAAATGTGCGCGTTCTGGTCCTTCATTTTCTAATACTGACTCCATTGATTCTAACCACTCTTGGGTTTCTAATGAATCAATATCAATGTTTGGTAGATCTGACATGTTGTTTTGTCTCCAATATTGTTTGTTTATAATGTTTTTTACATTCTGCGCATGGTTCTTTTCATGCGACTATTTTCTTGGGTTAGTTTTAAAAGTATGTCTTCTATAAAAGTTAAATGGCGGTGACTGGCACCCCAGGCTTTCTTTGGCTGTCCGCTAATAATTGCGTCTAGCAAATCTCTTCTGTAATCGGTTACCTTGCTAAATATCTCAGGGCGTTTAGCTAAAATAGTTAAGTTTTGTTCTATGTTGTCTATTATCAGTCCAGCCATGCTACGTGCGGTTTGTAATATCACTACATTATGTGATGCGGCACATATTGCTATATAAAACTCATAAACAGCTTCAGCTTCTAAATGGTAGTTATCTTCTAATTGACTGTTACCAATATTATTATGTTTGTCTTGTATTTGTTCAAAATCAGCTGCGGTGCCACGCATGGCGGCGTAATAGGAAGCCATGCCTTCAATGCAATGGCGAAATTCTAATAAATCAAATTGTGATTCACTGCTGTTTGCAATTAAATCGAACATAGGGTCGGAAAACGATTTCATTATTTTCTTGCTGACAAAAGTACCACCGCCTTGCTTGCGAGTGACAAGTCCTTTCGCTTCTAATTTTTGAATAGCTTCACGTAATGAGGGTCTTGAGACTTCAAATTTTTTGGCTAGTTCACGTTCAGGTAATAATTTTTCGCCTGGTTGTAAACTACCTTCAATAATTAAATCTTCTAGTTTAGCTAAAATAATGTCGGACAGTTTTTGTGGTTTTAATTTTTGTTGTAATAACTGTGTCATTAATGGACAAACCTTTAATAATTTATTTCAGACTGGCTACAGTAAAGTATACAATCATATTTTTTTGGTAAATTGGTATTACCAATTTGTTTTTAGGTGATAAAAAAGCAAAAGCAACAGTGCTTGCAGTGCAATATAGTTGAAGGAGGTTATTAAAGCAAGGTTATTTTATAGACAGATTAGAGTAAAAACTTGAAACATTTGTTTGAATTTTAAATGGTCTTACCAACTTTTTTAGAATGTTTAGGCGGTGTTATAGAGAGAAATTACTCCCATTCGTCTTCCAATTCATTTTCCATGTGCTGTAAATGTCTATCGAGTTTGTTTAATAAATGATGTAATGTTGATAGTTCGTCATGGGTGAAACAGCTATCAATCATTTCGCCGGTTGCAATGCGCTTAGGTGTTATTTTGTCGTAGAGATCTGCGCCTGCTTGTGTCAGGTAAATCAATACTTTACGGCGATCTTTTTTAGAACTTAGGGTATCAATGAGCTGCTGTTTTTTTAACACTTTTACCGCTCTTGATATAGTGGCGGCATCAGTTTTTAATGCTTTTGCAACATTGCCATTAGTTAAACCGCCGTAAGCGCCTAAAATAGAAATGACACGCCACTCTCGCTCACCAATCATTATGCCTATTTCATTGAGTAATTCGGGTAAATCATAACCGGCTTGCGACATTTGTGCGGCTAAATAGTACATGCGATAGGGCAGGAATGTTTGTAAATCTAAGGTACAATTTACTTTCCCTTGAGGAGACTTTTCTTTTTTAATCGCACTTGATAGGTTTTCAGGCAAGGTCATGATAAGTGATCCGGTGGGGTAGTAGGGAGCCAAAGTGTTTTGGTTTAAGAAACCTGATTCTACTCTGACCCCATTTAAATTACTACTGCCCCCAGTTTTCAATAACATCAACAAATTTAGCTAAAAACATATTGGTTTGGTGGGCATCAAGTGCACGATGGTCAATACTCAATGAGACATAACATTTCGGTTTAATGACCATAGTATCTACACCTGATATTTCTTCTACTGACACGCGTTTTTCTAACTTCCCTATGCCAAGTATTGCCACTTCAGGTTGATTAATAATAATTGGCGTAGCAAATAAGCTACCACTAACGCCATGATTAGAAATAGTAAAGGTGCCATTTTTCATATCACTTGGGACTATCTTGCCATTGCGCGCTTTTTCAGTTTGACTATTGAGTGCTTGAGCAATAGAAAACAAGTTCATTGATTGAACTTGTTGAACAACAGGAACCACTAAACCTTTATCACCTAAAGCGGTACCCACACCTATATTAATGTCACTAAATAGCTCTAATGCATTTTCATGAAAGCGGGCGTTTACTTGTGGAACTTCTTTTACTGCTTTAACAATTGCCGCTAAAAAATAAGCGGTAAAGGTTAATTTAACCCCTAACTCAGCATACTCAGTTTTATGCCATTTTCTATGCTCAATAATATTACTCATGTCCATTTCAAAAACACTAGTGACATGAGGCGACGTTTCTAACAAGCTTTTAACCATATGATTGGCAATCGCTTTACGCATATTGGTATGCTTAACCATAGTGCCTTTGAGCGGTCTAGCTACGGGAGCATGAATAGAGGTTGGTGTATTTGTCGCTAAAGTGGCATTAGATTTGGGCGTATCTTGGATGTAAGAACGAACGTCATTTCTAGTGATCCTACCTTGGTGACCTGTGCCAGTAATAAGGTTTGGGTTTATTTGATTACTTTTTAATAAACGACGTGCGGCAGGACCAAGTAAATATTGTGCGCTATCATCTAGTGTAAAGTCGGCTTTAATATTCAATTGTTCGCTGGAAAGTTTATCTGAGGTTACTTTACTATTATGACCATCGCCGTTGGTATCATCACTGTTTTCCTCAAGGCTTACGGGTTCGTTATTGACGGCTTGATTAGCTTCTTTTGTAGCAGCAACTGTTGAGGTTATAATTTTTGTAAACTCGGTATCTAAACAGCCTAATACCGTATCAACTGCAATCTCTTCGCCTTCACCAAAGATAATAGTAGATAAAGTACCCGTGTTAGGCGCACAAATCTCCATCGAAACCTTATCCGTTTCTAATTCTATTAGCGGGTCACCCTCTTTAACTTCTTCACCAATAGCAACTAACCACTTTGATAGCGTAGCCGTTGTCCCTTCTAACTGGGCAGCAGGTAAGATAATATCAATTTTACTCATGTTTTCACTCGCTATTTAGTTAAAATTCTACAATGTCGATAATTGTTTGTACTATGCGTTCAACAGTTGGAACCGCCGCATTTAACAAATGAATATTGTGTGGATTTGGTGTATCTGGCATGGTTAAACGCTCAATAGGGGCGTCTAAATCAAAAAAGCCATCTTTTGCAATTACTGCAGCGATTTCTGCACCAAAGCCAGCAGTCATATTATCTTCATGAACAATTAAACAACGCCCCGTTTTCACTATACTTTCTAATACCGTTTCTTTATCCCATGGCTGGATAGTGCGTAAATCTATCAGTTCAATACTGTCAGGAGTATGTTCTTTTTTAAGTTCTTCAATAGCCGCATCGCAGCGCTCTACCATTGCACCCCAAGTCACTAATGTTAATTTGTCGCCTTTTGTTAATACATTAGCTCTACCAAAAGGAATAACAAAGTCATCACCGGGGTAAGGGCGTCTTGCCCAGCGGTTATCGAGTAAGCTTCTATGTTCAAAGAAAATGGTTGGATTATTATCACGCAAAGCATAACGTAACAAACCGGCGGCATCTTCAGCATTTGAAGGCATAACTACTTGCCAACCTATTTTATGGGCCCATTCGACTTCATCACTCATTGAATGCCAGGGATCACCTCTGCCAGCAAAACCGCCAGGAATACGAATAACCATTGGCGCGGCAAATTGATTATTGGTGCGCCAGCGCATAATACCGGTATCAGAAATTTGTTCAGCTGCAGGCTCAGCATATTTTCTAAATTGAATTTCTGGAACTGGCATCAAGCCAGACAAAGCCATGCCTACCGCGCGACCAATAATTCCTTCTTCTGAAAGAGAGGTATCAAAGACACGATGATCGCCATATTTTTCATTTAACCCGAGTGTCGCCCCATGAACCCCGCCTTTAGGACCGACATCTTCACCAAAAACCAGTACTTTGGGGTTTGTTTCAAGTTCATGTGCTAATACTTTGCGAATAGCCGTTTGCATATTTAAACGCTGACCTTCAGGCTTAGCAATTTCGTTTACCGTTGGAAATTGATAGTGATCACCATGTAATCCGCCACGCAGTTGAACATCGGCTTGACCATCTTCATGTCTTTCTGCGTAGACATAGCGGGTCAATTTGCTTATGTCTGGCTCTGGTCGTTGTTTGGCACGTTCGACACTGGCCCTAATTTCGGTAAAAGCTTTTTCTTCTAACGCTTGCCATTCACTCGTACTAATAATATTTTCTTGCGCTAGATAGTCTTTAAGTTTTGGCAAAGGATCATTTTTTTGTTCTTCTGTTATCATCGCCTCAGGCTTGTAGGTTTGCGTATCTTGAAAAGTATGACCACACAAACGGGGTACTTTTAAGCGCAATAAGCAGGTCCCTTTTCCGTCACGAACATAATCAACCGCTTCTTGCACTAACTGTGGTGTAAGTACGGGATCAGTGCCATCGCCATCAATAATTTTCAAATTTTTGTAAGCGCTAAGGTTTGCGACTTGATCGCCGCCGGGTGTTTGCACTGTTTGGGGTACTGAAATACCGTAACCATTGTCTTCAATATAAAATAAATGCGGTAAATTATTTGTTGTGGATATATTCAAGGAAGCCCAAAATCCACTGGTAGACATCGATGAGTCGCCACCCATAGATAATCCTAAGGCACCGCGGTAGGATTCATCTTTCAATTCATCTCGGTGATAAATTATTGATTGTGCCCAACCTGCAATAGGAGAATATTGCGCGCCAACACCGCCACACATAGGAAATAACATCGCGCCTTTACGCTCAACATTAGGGTAGTTGCATACCACGCCAATATCACGACCATCACTGTATCCACCTGACTTTGCCATCGGTGAAGCAACCGCGTCATCAATATCTAAACCGAGAGATAGGACAAAAGGGCGAGAGCGATAGTAACCGGTCGCGCCATCATGGGGATGTGTTAATTGCAGGCCTAATAGAATTTGAGCAAAATCATGACCACGGGCAGAAAATTGATTAAACACTAATTTTGCTGGTACCAACTCTTGTTCTTCAACGTCATCCATTGCTCTTGAAAGCAATAATAAATAACTGAGTTTATGCCAGTCTACTGATGAAGTAATGTCTTGCGTGGCTGTTTTTTCGATTGTGTCTACTTGACTAGAAACTGTACTCACAATATTACCTTCCTAAATACTTGTTGTGGGCTCTTGTTCATTTTATTGTTGGTATATTATGGTAAACAAGAATTAATATTAAATTAAGATTACAAGTAGATAGTTGTATCTGCAACTATTAGGTTGATATCGTATTTGTTGTGGAGTAATGAAAAGCTTACACCCGCCAAAAAAATGTGAATTATTATTGAAGGAATAGCTTTAATTTTTGAAGAGGAAGATGAACTGCTAGCTGTGATACCTAGCAGTTTATGATAATTTCATACCAGCTCCACTCTGAAACTGCATCTTCAAGTGGAACGGGTATATTCGTTAGCGGATAACACCAAACAGCGTTAACGCAGCGATTGTGGCAAGTAGCAATAACACGTTTCGTTTAGATAAGCGCACTAATAAGCAAGGCTCTGCTGTACAGTCATTTTTATCTACCATAGTGTCTTCTGATTTTTGTGCCACATCGATTAAAATTTGGTGAGTTGGCTTTTTACCATCAAATAAACTCTCTAACCACATAGGTAGCGCCTTAGAAAAATGGCCAACAAACATATAGCCAAATGAAGTAATACGCACAGGAAGCCAATCTAAGTAGAATAAAATATCGTGATAGTTTTTACAGCCAGATGAAACATTAGGGATGCTATATTTGTTGTTGTCTTGGTTTATCGTGTTTTCTTCTTTGCGACATGCTTGTTCAGTTTCGTCTGGCTTTTCATCTGCGATGTCATCATATGGCGCATTTTCGCTTTGATCCAATGTACAGCCATTTTGTTGTTCTATTACGGTGGTGAGTAAACGATAAAAAACCACGCCTGCAGCACCAAAAATAATGAAAAATAACATAATGGCGATGTAATAACGGTAATTTAGCCAAATAAGTGCTTGCCCAAAGCCTATAGGTGGTAAATTCTTATCTTGTAGGAGTTGTTGGTGAAAGAGTTCTGATGTGGTTTCTTCACCACGAAAGGCCGCATGTAAATACTGCTTGTAGCTGTTTCGCGTAGTGAAGCAGCCAAAGCACACAATGAGAATCAAAGTAGATATTATTAAGTGTGGTAAGCCATCACCAACCGAGAATAAAATAGCGTAAATAACTGCAACGGGCAATAGTAAAAAAAGAGTATAGCTAAGCGTGCTATCTTTTACTTTCGACAGCTTGGTATTATTGCGCTGAAAAAAACGAGCATATTTTTGATAATAATAATCAAAACGCCACAGGGAAGAGGAGAGTGATTTTTCTGCTGCTAGGGCAATTAGTAAACTGAGTAGACTCATATATAACCTTATTTTTTTTATAGGAACTATTTTCTAAAACTAGCACTATTATTAATTAACTTTTAGTTGCTGTAAAAGTTCACGGTAATGAAGCCAATTAAATGTTTTTCCAGGATCTGTTTTTCTTATCGGTGCTATATCACAATGACCGACAATGTTCTCATTGGTTATGAGTGGATAATGCTTTTGCAAGCTAGCAGTTAATAGAGATAATTGTTGGTATTGCGCTGCTTCATAAGGAATATCATCGGTACCTTCAAGTTCTATTCCGATAGAATAATCATTACATTTTTCTCTGTTATTAAAACAGGAAATACCTGCGTGCCAAGCTTTTTTATTAAAAGAAACATATTGAATAATACTGCCATCACGTCTTATTAAGCAATGAGCCGAAACTTTCATCTGGGCAATATCACCAAAACTAGGATGGGCATCAGCATTTAACTGGCCTAAAAAAAGATCAGTTATATGAGTACCGCCAAAGTTACCTGCAGGTAAAGAAATATTATGAATTACCAGTAAGCTAATATTCTCTTGAGGTTCCCTTAAACTGAAAAAAGTAGATAATTGATGTTCAGTTTTTTGTAGCCAACCATTGTCGATGGTTAGCCTTTTCTCGGGCTCTAGATAAGCACTTGGTCTCAAATTATTACTCTTTGATACTTTGTTCTTGTCGGTTAACGACATACAATAACTTCTTTAATAAAATCGTGGTTCTATTATGACTGAAGATGACCCGACAAACAAAATTGGTAAACTTTTTGTTTGGTTTGCATGGATTATGGCCATCGCTTTATTAATGTTCGTCTTTGAAGATGAGCTTTATAAGCAATATAATCCCAATAGCCAGCCCCAGGTTAGCCTGAATAGTTCAGGTCAAGCGGAGGTAATATTAAAGCAAAATAGACAAGGGCATTATGTTACTAATGGTAATATTAACGAAACGTCAGTCACCTTTTTACTCGATACCGGTGCGACTCAAGTTTCAATCCCTGCACATATTGCGGATAAATTACAGCTTGAAAGTTATGGTAGTTATCCAGTGCAAACAGCCAATGGTACAGTCACTGTTTATAAAACTAAAATAGATCAGCTTAGCATTGGTAATATTTTCCTATATAATGTTGCGGCGCATATAAATCCAGCGATGAAAAGTGATGGTATATTACTAGGCATGAGTGCTTTAAAGCAGTTGGATTTTCAACAAACAGGTAAACAATTAATTTTGCGAGAACCTCTTTAATAGGAATAAAAGTAAATGCTCACTACTCAATTAGCGATGCTACAACAAGATATAATAGCCACAACAACTTGGGCACTCAAAGAAGATTTAGGTGCGTTTGATAGTGAAGAGGCCTGTGCAGAGCAAGATATAACCGCGATGTTAATTCCTGAGAATGAACAAGCGGTTGCGACAGTTATCACCCGTGAAGATTGTATTGTTTGCGGTGTTGCTTGGGTAAATGAAGTATTCAAGCAACTAGATGCATCACTGAGTGGTACTAATAAAGAAGCAACAAAAGTATCATCTACCAAAATTACGTGGTTTGTTAATGATGGTCAAATGGTGAAAGCTAATACGACTTTATTTGAATTAGAAGGTAATGCAAGAACGTTACTGACAGGTGAGCGTGTCGCGCTTAACTTTTTACAAACACTATCAGGTACAGCAACTTTAACTAGCCAATATGTTCAAGAATTACAAGGGAGTAATACTAAATTATTAGACACCCGCAAAACCTTACCTGGTTTACGTAGCGCACAAAAATACTCGGTACTTTGTGGTGGTGGCGTTAATCATAGAATTGGCTTATTCGATGCTTTTTTGATCAAAGAAAATCATATCGCAGCGTGTGGCGGCATAGCGCAAGCTGTTGCAACGGCTAAGAAAAATCATAGTGATAAAACTGTGGAAGTTGAAGTAGAGTCAATGGATGAATTGCAACAAGCCCTTGATGCCGGCGCAGATATCATTATGTTAGATAATTTTACCCCGGTCATGATTGAACAAGCAGTACTGGCAACACGCAATAAAGCTAAATTAGAAGTATCAGGTAATATGACCATAGAAATTTTGCGGGAATACGCTAAAGCAGGCGTTGACTTTATTTCTTCTGGCGCATTAACTAAACATGTACAAGCCATTGATTTATCAATGCGATTTAAATAGATCAATCAACTTTACTTAATCACATTCAAAACGCTCTGAATCGAGCAGTTTGAATGTGTTTAGGTCATTTGTTTATAGCCTAACTTTATTTTTTATTTAATTTATTCAGTTCTTTCTTTGCCAAATAATTATCCATAGTTGACCGCAATAGTTTATATAGCAAGATAGAACCGTCTATTTCCTCTTTGCGATTAGTTAAGCTTTCAATATTTAAACCTAGGGGTAAATCGTAAGGAGTAATTGCATCTAAAATTTGTTGTAAGCTATTGGTGCAAATACGAATCGATTCATAAAGTGGACTTTCTGAATGTAAGATACGTAAACTTGTCGCTTCGGGTACATTGACCCCTAACCACTCAATAAACTCTAAGGTTTTCTTACTGCCACACGGCGAAAACGTTAGAATTAATCTTTGAGGCTTTAAGCCTTGCTTCTGGCACTCAATCGCATAGCGAGTTAGCATATCTATTGTAGCTTGTGGGTTATATATAGCCTGAGAAATAAAGAAGTTACAGCCTTGTTTATGTTTTTCTATTAGGCGTTCATGCTCATTTTTTTTACTTGCGTGGCGCTCTGCAATAGTGACACCGCCAATAAAAAAATCATGTTCACTATCTACTAAGGTTTTGTAGGCATCTGCCAGAGGTAATGAAATATCATTCTTTTTTGAAGGGCTACCGACCAATACAATATCTCTAATACCATATTCTTGCCAAGCTTCATTGGCCCACTGATTAAAATCGTCACCATTAGATTGAACGACACTTTTATAAGTAATCACCGGGCGATTTGATTTTTTATTCAGTAGTGATGAGTACAGTCGCGTGTCGTGAGTCAATTTAAATGGAAATGGTCTCGGTTTACTGGTGCGAGAATCTTCATCTTGAATGTCATAAACGATAAGTCCATCAAAATCTATATCGCTAACACGCTCCAATAATTTCTCAGCAATTGTTTCAATCGCTTCCAGTGGAGTATCATTTTTGGGTGGTGTTGTGCCAATAAAATAGACACCGCGATTAATATCGTTATATCTAGCTCGAAGCTCTGATTGCTTATTCAAAATATATCTTCTTATTAAATTATTTATTTAGACGTTTAGATGTCTATATGATCTTGGAAATTGATTGAATTGTCAACTGTTGATCGGTAAATAACTCAAGAGTAATATTATTTAGATAGATATTATAAGGTTTAATTGTACCACTTCAGCTTGACCACTATTACCGGTGCAAATATCTCCATTAATATTGTCACTGTGCTCGCCCATATATCCTGAAATTGCTGAGTGTATTCCTTTAACTTGTGAAAAATCGCCCCCTATAGACCAGAGCCAACCATCGGCTAAAGTGGCACGTTGTAAGACATTTTTGTTGATAATATTTATCATTTTTATGATTTCTCTCATTACATTCGTTAAGATTAACGATAATATAATACGGCACTTAAACCGACCGAATAAACCATTTATGTCACCATTTTTCAAAATAAATAAAACGCTGAAAAACCCTAAAGTTAATAATCATATTCAATTAGTACTTACCTTGCGTAGTGCGGCTATTGCTATTCAATTACTCTTGATCTTTTTTGTTAATTTTGTCTTATTATACGAATTGCCTTGGGCGCCATTATTTAGTGTGATTGTCTTAGAGCTTGGCTTCACTTTTGTCAGTTTTATTTTTTATCGTAACAAGACGCAAATAAGTCAGTCAGGTTTGTTGATGCAAATTTGTGCTGATATCTTGTTTCTATCGTTGTTATTGTTTTTTAGTGGCGGAGCAACCAATGCCTTCGTGTCTTTATTATTAATCCCTATTGCGATTGCTGCGGTTACCTTAACACCGGCTTTGTTAGCACTAGTCGCTTCTTTAGCGATATTATCTTACAGTGTTTTATTATGGTACTTACCCATGAGTATTATGCACGGTAATATGCAAGGGCACTTTATTGCTATGGGCATAAACTTTTTATTTTCTTCCTTAGTGGTGGCTATTGTTGTAGGAAAAATGGCGCGAAGTATTAATCAAAGAGAATTAGCCATTGCGGCTTACCGAGAAAATTTATTAAAACAAGAACAGGTTACGTCATTAGGAGTGGCTTCTGCACAAGTAACTCACCAACTGGCTACACCGATTGCAACCGTGCAATTACTTGCGGATGAACTCAGTGAAGATTTTCCTAATAATGAGATTATCAACGATATGCAAAGCCAGTTATCACGCTGCAGCGATAGTCTAGATGCATTTCGTGCGATGGTGTTTGATATTAAAGAACAAACTATTGTTGCAAAAAATGTGAGTGATTTACTGGAAAATTTATTAGATAATCTACGTGTTAATTATCCTGAAATAAGTGTTGAATTAGTAGAACACCAAGCAAAGAATACTGAAGTAATGGCAGATGCGGCATTATTACCGGCTATTTTAAATTTAATTAATAACGCGGTACGGGCAACTAAAGCAAATAGCAGTGATCAAATCAGCTTAACCAGCCAAGTGAGTGCTGAAAGTTGGCAGTTTATTATTCGAGATTATGGCGTGGGTTTTACCTTAGAAAAGCTAAAAAAACTGGGTGTAAAGCCTGTCAATAGTGAACAAGGTTTAGGTATGGCTGTATTTTTAAGTCATGCGAGTTTAGAGCGTTTAGGTGGAAAATTAGCCTTAACCAATCATCATCAAGGCGGCGCTTTAGTCACGTTAAGTTTACCGGTAAGCAGATAAAAAGATAAAAAGATGAAAAAATTATTAATAGTTGAAGATGATATTATTTTTGCTAATACATTAAAACGGCGTTTAACCAAGCATGATTTTGATTGTGTTCATGTTGAAACCAACTCTGAAGCATTGTTAGCTTGTCACCGACATAAACCGGACTATGTTTTGTTGGATATGAAATTATCGCAAGAAACAACGTTGAATATCATTACGCCTATCCGTCAATTACGACCTAAAAGTCGTATTATTTTACTGACGGGATTTGCGAGTATTGCTACGGCCGTCGATGCAATTAAATTAGGTGCCGATGATTATTTAACTAAGCCGCTTGATACACAAACTTTACTAGCCGCGCTTAATGACAGTAAAGTTTGTGATATGACCACCCATACTGAGCTAGATGGTGAAACGCTGTCAGCAGAACAAGTACAGTGGCAGCATATTCAACAAGTATTGAAAGCCAATGATGGCAATATATCTGCCACCGCTAGACAGCTATCTATGCACCGAAGAACATTACAAAGAAAGCTGCAAAAAAAACCTCAATGTACAGGATGATTTTTCATCAATACTAGGTTGAGGCTGTCTCTCCAAGTAATGAATATCTAGTAACAGATGAAATTTATTCAGCAAATATACTTATCATTGATTTTTATTCATTGCATGCCGGTCACGACAGATTTTAATCAACCCTTTAGTCGAGCCATCCATCGTTAAAGGCTCATCAATATTAGAAAGCTTACTAAAAATATCATTACCTAAGGCTTTACCTAATTCCACGCCCCATTGATCAAATGAGTTGATCTGCCAAATAACGCCTTGAACAAAAACTTTATGTTCATACAACGCAATAAGGCTACCTAATGCCTTAGGTGTTAGCTTAGGCATTAATATGGTATTACTAGGTTTATTGCCTTTCATGACTTTGTGAGATGATAAATAACTGATTTCATCAGTACTGCATTTCGCCTTAGTCATCGCGGCAATAACTTGCTCCTCGGTTTGCCCATCCATTAACGCTTGGCTCTGTCCCAGACAGTTAGCAATTAACATATCATGATGATTAGAAATTTCAGCATGAGAATTTAGCGGTAAAATAAAGTCTACAGGGATAGGCGTTTTACTTTGATGAATTAATTGATGAAATGAATGCTGTCCATTAGTCCCTTCACTTCCCCAAATAATAGGGCCAGTATCGTAATCAGTTTCTTTATTATCTAAATTGACAGATTTACCATTACTCTCCATATCCAGTTGTTGGATGTAAGCCGGTAATCCACGTAAATAATGATAATAAGGCAATAATACTTGCGACTGAGCACCATGAAAATTTCGATACCAAATGCCAAGTAATGCCATAATAACAGGCATATTTTCTTCAAACGGGGCTTGTTTAAAATGTTCATCCATTTCAAAGGCACCGGTTAAAAATTCTTGATAATTATCGAAACCAATAGCAATAGCAAGGGGTAAGCCTATCGCTGACCAAATAGAGTATCGTCCACCAACCCAATCCCACATAGGGAAAATATTTTCTTCACTGATCCCAAAATTTTTAGCTGCTTCAACATTGGCAGATACGCAAGCAAAGTTATGTTTGATGTCGCTAACCTTCGCTTTTTTTAAGAACCATTCCCTTGCCGTTTCTGTGTTTCTCAATGTTTCCTGTGTGGTTAATGTTTTTGATGAGGTGATCACCAAGGTTGTTTCGGGATTTAAAGTCGATAATACATCGTGAATATGACAACCATCAACATTCGCTACATAATGAACATTAAGATGCTTTTGACGATAAGGCTTTAGCGCTTCAGACATGATTTTAGGCCCTAAAAAGGAGCCGCCAATGCCAATAGCTACGATATCCTTAAAGGCTTTGCCGCTATAACCTTTTGTAGTGCCTGTTGAAACATTATTAACAAAACCTTTTATTTTCTCTAAGGTAGTGTTGACCAATGGCATAATATTTTCACCATCAACATAAACAGGCTCATTAGAGAAATTGCGCAAGGCGGTATGTAACACAGGACGATTTTCAGTCGTATTAATAGGCGCACCAGAAAACATTTGTTCTATTTTTTCACCAACACCACATTGCTCAGCTAAATCAATGAGCAGCTTTTTCGTTTCTGGTACCAAATGATTTTTTGAATAATCTAAAGTCAACCCTGAGGCTGATAAAGTAAATTTATCAAATCTTTCAGCGTCAATACGAAATAAAGACTTTAAGTGTATTATTTTGCTGTCTAAATAATGAATTTGTAAATTTTGCCAGGCCAGAGAGTTGGTTAACATATTTAATATGCCTCTATAAAATGTAAGTTTTAACTAAAAATGAAATAATTAGCCCTAGGTTTATTGCTAATTAATTTGATGAAACTCTTTATTAAATGTTAACGCGAGTTTCTTTAAAACAGAAGGCTACCCAAGTTTATTGAGTACTTCATTATACGACGGCGGCTGGCATCCTATTTTTGACACATTGATAGATGCCGCTAAAGAGCCAAATTTCAATGCGTAAGCAAAATTTTCTTGTTGGGCTTCAGTCGTCAGTGACGTATCGCGAAGTAGCTGAGAAAGTAGTGCAGAAAAGAAAGTATCACCTGCTCCTACGGTATCGCTAAAAGGTTCCGCTGTAAAAATATCTTGCTGCACATTAACGTCGTGAGTAATAAAGTGAGCACCGTCTTCACCTAAAGTGAGCACAACCATACCATTGTCCATGCTTTCAAGCATAACTCGGGCTTGTTCTTGAGGATCACCGCTTAAACCTTGTAATAATAAGTCCTCGTCACTAACTTTTACAATATCTGCCAATGAAACAAATTGTGCTATGGCTTCAACATACTTTCGGTGGTTCTCTTCGACGCCTTTACGTACATTGACATCAATACTAATTTTTACGCCTCTAGATTTCAGTTTTTTTATCACTGGAATTAACACATAAAGCATTTCAGGCACTAATGCTAAAGAACCCGTATGAAAAAGATCTAAATCTTGCGGTAAAATAGCTAAGAGTTTATCGACGCTAATATCTAAATCAGCAACCGATTTACGATACAAGCGGTAGTCAGGGTTACCCTGTTTATTTTTATAAACTAAAGCTAAGGACGTTGTATTATCTGAACGGTTATTTAAGGGGATATCAATACCTTCTTCTAGTACTGAATTTAAAATTTTCTCGCCAAACACATCATTCGAAATAGGTGATAAATAGGTACAATCAAGCCCTTGTCTAGAAAAGCTTCTCGCGACATTATAAGGAGAACCACCAATAAAAGGACGATAATCTCCATTTTCTTGCTCAATCATATCGAAAAGAGCTTCACCGAAAACAGCTACTTTATATGTCATTTTAATACCTCAATCTTACTCATTTTTAGTTTATGAATGTTTAGTTTATTAATTTTTTGTCTACGCACTTTTATTACCATCAATGTTAACCAAAGCTTAATCGATACTTAACAGTCGTTCTGCCGTGTATTCATTGGTTATTAAGCCATTGATTAATTTAGATCTTAGAGCGCCTAATATCGCATAGGCTTTATCTTCACCGGCCGCAATAGCATAAACTGAGTTCTCAGAATTTACTTTCAATGGTGCGCTGGCAACCCTTTGATTAACAGCACAGTCAAGCAATTTACCGCTTTTATCAAAAACCCACCCAATTAATTCTCCTACTGCGCCTTGGTTTTGTAATTCGTCTAACTCTTGCTTTGTTATAAATCCATCTAGATGAAGAGGCGAATTTAAGCCTAAATTTCCTACACCAATGAAAGTTACATCTGCCTGTGCTGCTAATTTTAAATTATTAGCAATATAATGTTGCGCGTGCAATTGATCTTTTTCTTCCTTACTTCTAGGCAGTACAGGTAATGGCATAGGATAATGTTTAGCATTAATGTGTTCAGCCATACGCATAACAACATCATATGACGAGGCAGAGCCATCTGAAGCCATATTACCTAGCAGAGCAACAACTTGATGTTGCTCACAGCTCAATAAAGCAAGTTCATCCACACATGCCCGTAAAACCCTACCTGTTCCCATCGCGAGTACTTTTGGCTCTGTTGATCTTAAGTGTAGCTCTATTACACTAGCACCCGCTTGTGCAAGCCCTAAAGTAGATGAAGGATCAGCATCATCGCTTGGTACTACTCTACAGAACTGTAATCCAAAACGTTTTTTGAGCTTTACTTTAAGATCCATGCATTTAGCTATTGGATGTTCTAGCCTTACTTTAATCAAACCTTCGCTAACAGATAACGCGACCATTCGTTGCGCCGATTGACGGGATACATTGAGTTTTTTGGCGATTTCTTCCTGAGACTTACGTGCTACGTAATACATCCACCCAGCTCTTGCTGCATCGTCTAACTTTCTTATTTCTGCATTAGAACGCTTTACCACGGTTTACCTCTCAATTTTAAATGATGAACTAAGCGAAGGAACTTTTTCAAATAACTGATTCCAATGATTTATTGTACAAACGCCATCAAACGGTTGGGCAGCCATTTTTCTATTTTGCATATGACTTGCTCCCGCATATCTTATAACACGCATATTTGCATCTTGAGCAGCTTTGATACCCACCTGAGAATCTTCTATCACTAAACAATTTTCCGGAGATACGCCCATGTTTTTAGCCGCATATAAAAATAAATCTGGGGCTGGTTTACCTTTTTTTACTTCAGATGAAGTAAATACATGACCAGTAAAATAATTTTCAAGTTCAGTATAATGAAGAGAGCTTTTAACCTTTTCTGGGCTGCCACTTGTGGCAACACAGGTTTTTACATTAAGTTGAGGTAATAACCACGGTAACTGCAATGTCGGTTTTAATTCCGTTGCAAAAGCGTCTCTTATTGCACTTCGATACTTGTGTCTAAATTCACTTGTCAATGTCACAGAGAAGTCAGCTAACACTTTAGCTGTGACATGTTCAAAATTATATCCCAAAAAGTGTTTATGAAAATAATATTCTGACACCTTCACATCAAAACTTTCAAGCATAGCGAGTAACACACGCTTGCTAATTACCTCACTGTCCACTAGTACTCCATCACAATCAAAAATAATTAAATCTATACTGGTTTGAGTTAGTGAAGAGTCAGACTGAGTCATGGTGGTTTGGCCTATTAAGTTTAGTCTTTACTCTTTTTATCCTTAACATAATATTCTAAGGTTGACTTAGTATCTAAGTCTCTCAGCATGTCTAGCCAAAAAGTAAAATGGTTAGTAAAGATCTCGTTATTGCTAAGTATTCCAAATATATCATTCATTTGCAAAAATATTGACGCGTCTTCTTTGGTCAATTGCGCTTGTTTTATTAACCTGGATGCTTGTGGATCGTCAAGCGGTAAGTCACTGTCAGGCTTACCACCTTCATAACAAAGACGACACCACAAGGCAACAACGAGAGCAAGCCCCTTACAGTCTCTACCTTGTTGTAAATTGGCAGAAATAATAGGTAAAATAAATTTAGGCAAACGATTTGATGCATCTTGGCAAAGTCGTGGCACCGTATCACGTACTTCAGGGTTAGAAAAACGTGATTCAATGATTGAAAAATAGTCGTCAAAATTCACGCTTGGCACGGCTGGCAGTGTTGGAATTATTTCTTCTGTAACCAATTTTTTAAGATAAGGTCGTATTAAAGAATTTGCCATAACTTCATGTACAAAAGAAATGCCTAATAGTGCAGCTGGATAAGCAATGGCTGCATGACCACCATTTAAAATACGTAGCTTCATTAATTCAAATGGAGCAACGTCTTTTACAAACTCGACACCCGCTTGCTCTAATGGCGGACGACCATTGACAAAGTTATCTTCCAACACCCATTGTTTGAAAGGTTCACAGAAAACAGGGGCTTGATCTTCAATGCCAAACAGTGTGGTTAATCGTTCGAGTTCCTGAGCTGATGTTGCGGGTGTAATACAATCAACCATTGAGTTTGGAAAGGTAACATTATCGCTTATCCAATTACCTAAGCTTTGGTCTATTGCAGATGCCATTTCAAGCACTACTCGCTGCGTAACACCACCATTATGGGGGATATTGTCACAAGACATTACAGTAAAAGGAGGTGTGCTTTGTTCGCGACGAATTTTGAGTGCTTTAATAATCAAACCAAATACCGTTGAAGGTTTGTCGATGTTAGCAATGTCTGCCTGAATTTCTGGATGCGCAAGGTTAAAAGCCCCTGTTTTGTCATCCATAAAATAGCCGCCTTCGGTGATAGTTAACGAGACAATCCGGATCTCACTTTCACTTAACGCTGAAATTAAAGTATCGGCATCATTTTCAATGAAATCGATCATCGATGCGCTAACCTGAGCAGTAAGGTTGTTATCATCTAATTCAACAACGGTTGTTAACCAGTCTTGTTGCTGCAGTTTATTTCGCATAACAACATCGTATGACTTAATGCCCGCACCACGTATCCCCCAGTCGAGGGCAACTCCTGCATTAAATAACTTATGCATATACATGGCTTGATGAGCACGATGAAAATTACCTACGCCAATATGAACAATCCCCGGAGACAGCGATTCTCTTTTATAGGTAGGCACTTGCACCTTGCTTGGTAATAGATCAAGGTTTTGATTATTTAGTTTAATTGACATTTTAATTTGCTCATTAAATTTGACGCTTTGTGCCGTTAAGCACAAAGACAATTAGTACTAACCAATAGGCGTTAATCGCTAGCTTGGTCTTTGCTTAGGGTTATTCCCGCCGCATCAAAATGTAAAACTTTGTTAGGAGTGGCACTCAAGAAAATGTTGTCTCCATAACTTAGGTCACAATCTCCTCCTGCTTTAACAGTAAACGTTTCAGCGCCTTCCACATGAACGTGTAAGAAAGTTTCTGAGCCTAAGTGTTCAACTACACCAACTTTTCCAGTCCACATCCCTTCGTCTCTTGATATAATCAGGTGCTCTGGTCGAACACCGATAGAATGTGTTGGATCATTAGCACCGGTATTCACCTCAATAAAGTTCATTTTTGGCGAGCCTATAAAGCCAGCAACAAACTTATTAACTGGCTTGTTATATAACTCTAACGGCGTTCCTACTTGTTCAATCGTTCCCGCGTTAAATACCGCAATACGATCTGCCATTGTCATTGCTTCTACTTGATCATGAGTAACGTAAATCATGGTAGTCGCTAAACTTTTATGAAGTTCAGAAATTTCTAACCGCATATTTACCCGTAAAGATGCATCTAAATTTGATAAAGGCTCATCAAATAAGAAGGCTGACGGTTGGCGAACAATCGCTCGACCAATAGCAACACGTTGGCGTTGACCACCAGACAATTGCCCTGGTTTACGGTCAAGGTAATCACCTAAGTTTAAAATTTTTGCTGCATTAGCAATTTTTTTCTCAATTTCATCAGCACTCATTTTGGCACGCCTTAATGGAAAAGCGATATTGTTGCGCACTGTCATATGTGGATATAAAGCATAGGATTGAAACACCATTGCCAAGCCCCTTTTAGCTGGCGAAGTCTCTGTCGCGTCTTTACCATCTATTTCAATATTGCCACTAGTCGTGTCTTCTAAGCCCGCAATCATGCGCAATAAAGTTGATTTACCACACCCAGAAGGTCCAACGAAAACAATGAATTCACCATCTCTAATTTCTAAATCAATCGGTTTAATCACATTGACTTCATCGAAATTTTTCGTTACTTGTTTTAAGGTAATGCTGCCCATTTTGAAATCTCCTATTTAACTGCGCCGAAACTTAATCCGCGCACTAATTGTTTTTGACTAAACCAACCAAGAATTAAAATTGGCACAATGGCCATTGCAGACGCTGCAGATAACTTGGCATAAAATAAACCTTCTGGACTTGAATAACTGGCAATAAATGCTGTTAAAGGTGCAGCATTGGCAGCGGTTAGAATTAGAGTCCAAAAGGCCTCGTTCCATGCCAAAATAACAGTCAATAATAAGGTTGAAGCAATTCCCGGTAAGGCGATTGGTAAAAGTATGTGATATATTTCTTCGCCTAGCGTTGCACCATCCATACGTGATGCTTCTAAAATTTCATTTGGAACTTCTCTAAAGTAGGTGTAAAGCATCCACACCATAATAGGTAGGTTGATTAAGGTCATTACTATCACCAAACCTAACTTAGTATCGAGTAAACCAAAATCACGAAATAATAAGTAAATAGGAATGAGTACACCTACTGGTGGTAACATTTTGGTAGAAAGCATCCACATTAATAAATGTTTAGTACGTTTAGTTTGTACAAATGCCATTGACCAAGCCGCTGGTATTGCAATAAGTAGTCCGAGTAAACTTGAGCCAACTGAAATTACAACGGAATTCCAAAAATGACTAAAGTATGGAGATCTTGCTAATACATCTGCGTAATTCTCTAACGTCCAATCAAACATGAACAAACTAGGGCTAGATGAAATAGCTTCAGCTTCTGTTTTAAAGCTCGTTATCAAGGTCCACAATATTGGAAAAAATATTAGTCCACTGATACTCCAAGCTAAAAAGGTATAAATGAGTTTTGATTTGTTACTAGTATTTATCGCCATGATTTAACCCTCCAAGTTTTTGCCAATTAAGCGCATTAAGAACATTGCAACGATATTTGCAATAATTACGGCAACAATACCACCAGCTGATCCACCACCCACATCGAATTGAAGTAATGACTGTGTGTAAATAAGGTAAGTAATGTTAGTTGAGGCATAACCAGGTCCGCCACTCGTTGTAACTAATATTTCAGCAAATATAGACAGTAAAAATATTGTTTCAATTAAAATAACAGCGGTTACTGCGCGTGATAAATGCGGTAAAACGATGTAAATAAATTTGCTGAAAGGGCCTGCGCCATCTAAATCAGCCGCTTCAAGTTGTTCGCGGTCAAGCGACTGAATAGCCGTAAGTAATATTAGTGCTGCAAAAGGTAGCCACTGCCATGACACAATAATAATAATCGATAACAAAGGGATTTGAGCGAAAAAATCAATCGGTGTAAAACCAAGCCATATAGCAAAATGTGCGAACAAACCATTAACAGGGTTCATCAACATATTCTTCCACACAAGTGCTGATACAGTAGGCATGACGAAGAAAGGCGCCAATACCATAATACGTACATAGTTACGTCCCCAAATAGCTTGGTCTAATAAAATAGCTAAACCAATACCGCCACCTAGGGTGATGAACAAAACGCCACCAACCAGTAATAATGTATTAAAAAATGATTCAATAAACGCTGGATCTGTCAGGAAGAATTCATAATTGAGAAAACCAATAAATTCTTCATTTCCAGGGCTGAGCAGATTGTAATCTAAAAAAGAGAAGTACAATGTCATGCATAGCGGTACTATCATCCAAGCTAACAGTAAACCGACTGAAGGGAGTAACATTAACCGAGCGAGTGAACGTGAATTTGTCGTAGCCATAACCTAGACCTTATATAAGTATCAAAAAGGGGTAAGTGGCTTGCACTTACCCGCCGTCACTATTTCGGGTAACGAGCTTTGCGCATTGCGCGTTCTACTAGACGTTGTGAACTAGCTAACGCTTGTTTCACTGTCATTCTTCCTGTTAATGCCGCTGCAAATTGCTGACCAACTGCGGTACCAATACCTTGAAACTCAGGGATAGCAACAAATTGAATGCCAACATAAGGGACAGGTTTAACCGTTGGGTTTTTAGGATCTGCAGATTGGATTGAATCTAAAGTGATTTGTGCAAAAGGTGCTGCCTTCATGTATTCTGGGTTGTTGTAAAGTGATTTACGAGTACCCGGTGGTACTTTTGCCCAACCTTTTTTCTCAGCTACTAAAGCAGAGTAATCTTTAGAGGTTGCCCAACTAATAAATTTTTGAGCAGATGCAGATTTTTCACTGCTTGCTGGAATAGCTAACGTCCAAGCCCACAACCAATTTCCGCGTTTACCTAAACCGTTATCAGGTGCTAAAGCAAAACCTACTTTATCAGCAACCGCAGAATTTTTTTCGTTGGTAACAAAGGCACCAGCAACAGTCGCATCAATCCACATTCCACATTTACCTGTTTGGAACAAGGCTAAGTTTTCATTAAAACCATTAGCCGATGAACCTGGAGGACCAGACTCTTCCATCACATCGACGTAATATTGCAACGTATCATGCCATTCTTGACTATCAAATTGCGGCTTCCAGTTTTCATCGAACCAACGCGCGCCAAATGAATTTGACATAGCCGTAATTAACGCGATATTTTCGCCCCAACCAGCTTTACCACGTAAACAGATACCATAGATACCAGCTTCTTTATCTGTCATCGCTTTGGCAGCTTTACGGATAAAGTTCCAACTTGGCTTTTTAGGCATTTCAAGTCCGGCTTTTGCAATTAAATCGGTACGATACATGACCATAGAGCTTTCACCATAAAATGGTGCGGCATAAAGTTTTTTATCAATCGTTAAACCACTTCTGATGGCCGGTAATAAATCATCTACATCATAGCTAGCACCAAGATTATCTAATTCAGTTAACCAACCTTGTGCTCCCCAAATTGGTACTTCATAAGTACCAATAGTCATCACGTCATATTGACCGCCTCTGGTTGCAACATCTGTAGTCACACGTTGGCGAAGAATGTTTTCTTCTAACGTTACCCATTTTAATTTAATATCAGGATTCTTGGTGGTAAAATCGTTGCTGAGCTCTTTCATGGTGATCATGTCACCATTATTTACAGTAGCAATAGTGATTGTTTCTGCTGCAACGGCAGCGCTCATGGTCATAACGCCACAAGCCAACATCATTAATTTATTCTTCATCGGGTGTTCCCCATATTCAAAGTTAATATCTCACCTAACGGCGTTAAATAAGATTTTTATTGTAATTTATTATAGTAATTTATCGTAATCTAAAAAAAGTAGAACTAATACCAATCTCACTAACAATGCACCTTAGTTCTACCTCAGTTTGCATTTCTAGGTTAAATTAGCCGACTAAAGCCAGCTGATAACTTAGAATTTAACAGATATCTCTGCCGTCATACCGTCAAATCCTGTGCCAATTTGGCCGCCTGAGTTAACACCTTCATCTTGATCAACATACTCTAACTTCAACAATGTTTTGTCATTGAACCAGTAACCTGCGGCTACTTGAATACGCTCAACGTTGTTGTCAGTCTGTTCTATTAAATCTGACGTGTTTTCAGCATCTGAGTAACGCGCTGCTATATATAACTTGTTAGGTATTAGGTAGTGTTGTGCTTCAACTACGTAATACTCTACTGACGACTCACCTTTAATAACTCTATTTGAGTCGTATGTAGTTCCCGCAGCATCCGCCACGCCATTATCGTCGCCCCAGTAAGTAACACCAGCTACCGCGTTACCGGCAGTATCTGCGAAAGTGTAATCATCAGATGACTTACCTAACATGAAAATCAGACTGGTATTCGGAGTAGGCTGATACGCTAAGTTTAACTGAATAATAGACTGATCAAGACCAGGCATAGCGCCAACATGTGTATCACGCTCACTTGAAGCTGATGCTGAGAAGTTGTAGTTTTCACCATCACCAAAGCGATAGTTAGTGGTTGTCAAACCGTCCATGCTTGCTACGCCGTTTTCAAAGCGCAATTGATCGCCTTGGTTAGCTTGGAAGAAATTTAATCCAGCTTTAAAACCGCCAGCAAATTCTAATGTACCTTGAAGTCGATAGTTAAAACCTCTGTCTTCTTGGAAAGCTTCACCAAAACTTGACGTAGTGATATGACCGGCAACATTGTAGCCACGAATAAGGCCGTTATCAAAAGACTTGCTGTAGCTTAATTGAGCACCGTTTTCTGCCGTTGCATAGTCAGTTATGCCATTACCAATAAGCGCATTGCCTTGGTTGTCAGAGCCGTCTTGAAAACCTTTAAATTGGAATGGGGCTGCGCCGATGTTACCTACGCGAAGTGTTAGGTTAGAGTCGTCGCTTGCATTGCCGGTAAGACCTAGAAGATTAAATTCAATACCCGCGAAATCTTGATGGAATGAAAAATCTCGGTCGCCGTTGTTACCGAAATCATTTGGCTCTTCAGCAATGTCTACATCGGCTACGATATTATCGGTGATGTGGAACTTAAGCCATAAGTTAACCCTAAGACGACCAAAGCCTGCCGACTGTTCTTCATCTGCTGGACGAAATGCACCTTCTTTAGCTTGAATTGTTTGGTAGTTTTGTAGCGCTCCAAAGTTAACCTCTGCAAGGCCATCAAGGAATTCGGCAGATTGTACGTATGCAGGTGCTGATACAGCCATTACGGCTGCTGCAAGCACACTTAGTTTACCAAATTTTGAGTTAGACATATTTATTCCCCTTTTTGCTGTTGACGAAACTAGTGTTTTTTGTATGTTTTTTAACATAGTGAACCCTTTATTTTTTCGTGTTGTAAGTAAGTTTTTTATTAAGGTTAAATCTTTTACGTAGAAATCAGCGGGAAATCACCTCCGCAGATATTAAAATATTGTCATATAAATTTTAATTCTCGCTAATACCGATATTACATTTAAACAACATGTTAATTTAATCCCTAAGTTGAGCTATTGCCCAGCTGCTGAGTATATTCTCATGATGGATTTGTATCGTCAACCTGTTTGTTTATAAAATACACATCCTTTTCGTTAAATTAAATTATTAACCTTTATATTCAAGTTGTTACGATTTTTTTTAATTGGTGAACAAGTTGTTTTAGGCTAAATGGTGAAGATAACAGTCTCTATTTACATACTTTCGCCTTGGTAAAAATGGGCAATAGACACTGTTACTTAGTTAATCAGGCTGGCTGTAAGTGGAATGGGTATACAATGTCTACGGCGAGTACAGGCTTTAAACGGACAGCGAGGTTACATTGATAAACAACTAGTATATTCTATAAGGACAAGGCGTTTAGCCGTTGATATTTTTCGTGCCTACTTCTGACTAACGTGTGGAATGACCCATCATCAGGACCAATCAATATATGTTTAAAAAGTTAGTTACATCGTTATTTTCACCTTCTAAAAATAATAATCAGCTTAATTATTGCTATTTTGAAGAAAGTAAAAATTTTATAGAGGAAGAGCAAGAAAAAGCGATAACTGAATTACAAATTTCACTAGCATCAAAGTCGATTAATTTGGTTTCAATGGAAGAAAAATATCAAAAAGAGTTTTATGATTTTTTATTTGGGCAGCCTGCTACAACAGCACAATATGATGAACTATCTCGCTATGTAGCTGACCAGGTTGAAAAAACATTTGATAATCCAACAGAAATTTTGAAAAGCTTGCCTATATTACCTACATCGTTAACTAAAATTTTAGAGCAATTAAATGATACAGAGTTTGATACTGAAATATTGATCGAGCTGATTCAACAAGAAGCCGTAATCGCGGGCAAAGTCATAGAGTTAGCTAACTCTGCACTTTATAATAGAAGAAATAAAGAAATAACAGACCTCAAATCAGCATTTATGTTGCTTGGCGCAAATGGTCTAATGGAGGGAGTGATCAACGGTTTTGTAAGTAAATTAGTACCGCAATCACCTATATATTTCAAACAATATGGCGATAAAATATGGAAGCACAGCCTTTCGACAGGGGTAATCGCAAAAGAATTAATAAACATGTCTCCTTATAAAGCGGAGTCTGCACAAGGGTATCTAATCGGTTTGATCTGTAACTTGGGAGATATGGTTATTTATCAACTATTGATAGAAGCCTTCTCTTTTGTACACCCTGACTGTCAGCCAAACACTTTAGCTTTTAAAAACCTGATGTTTAAAAACTCAAAAAAAATAACATACTATATTGCCAAACATTGGAATTTCCCAAGTTCAATTTTGGAAGCTCTCGCATTACAGGCAAAGTTAACTAAGTCTTCAATGCTATGCTCTCTTTTTACTAAAAGACCCATTGCTTGTTATATATACGAAGCAAACATTATTAGCGAGTTAGAAATGCGGTTTGAACATCATGAAATTGACGACGTTCCTTTGATCGAAGCTAAAGATTTTTTAGTTTTCAGCAACGAAGCTAAGCAATACATGGATAAACTCTTGAGCAAGGAAGTTCAATATCCAGTTACCTATTAGATACAGTGAAATCTTGAGTTTTATCATCCTTAGCCAAAAGTATATTAAGCATGTTACCGCTTAATATACTTAGTAAACGGCGCTAAAAAAAATTTAAAAATTATAGGCGACATGTTGATGAAACCTAACAATAACTTCTTCTTTATGAGGGTCCATTTCTAGCTCGGTAGCCATTAATTTTATTGCTTGCTCTATTTGATTGAGAAAACCTCCAAACCCATGTTCGGTTTGGTTTTTATCCGTAGCAACAAAAACCAACTGCACATTATCAACTAATCCACTTGCATCCCACTTACTGACAATGCCACAAGGATTTTGTTCTGGGTTGTAGCCCAGCATCTGTAATTCACCTATGCGAGAAATAATTTCGTGAATACTGTAACGAACGATGGGTACTAAACCATTGGCGATCAAAGCGCCGTTATTTAAATTATAGCGTTTTGCGGACTGCGTAAAAGTATCCGTTAAATAGGTATAAAGTGGATTGTATGGATCCGTTGAATTGGGATCTACATCCACCATATTGAGCAATCTATTGGATATGGGCAAATTAATTATGGCGTACGTCATGGCACTATGAAATTCAGGTAATGTCACCTGTTGGCTAGCATAGCGATGAATGATAGAGCGTAACTTATGTGTTTGTGTTGTTGAGTTTTTATTGTCATTCGTTACTTTGCTTTTATCTAGCTTTTCTTGGTTAAATAAATCATAAGTAATGTGTTGATGATCGCGTAGGCGAATATCACTTAGTTCAATTGCTGTTTTTTGAGCAAAGGCTATGACTAATTGTGATACTTTTGCATGAAATTTTGCCGCATTTTCTCTGATATCTGTGCCGGTAGTCAAAAATAATAACGATATTTTTTTTGCGCGTTTATTCGCATCAAAAAAGGACTTCTTTAAATGGTGACTTTCAGGGTTATAGTAAAACAAAATCTGCTGATTGGTTTGCCACTGGTGCATTTCTTGATTAAAGCGCACCCTAGTCAGTTTATCATTGGCAATAAAAAGGCAATTTTCTACGTCAAAAAGTTCAGAAAAATCAAATAATACCTTGGCTAATGCTTGGTAAAATCCACAATAGTTTTCTGATGAATTTTTTGTGCTAGAAGGCGTTTTTTTTGCTGAGCTAATTTGGGGTGAAAATCGGTTAATGAGTTCATCGGTAAGGGTAAATTCGGCTAAAATGTATTGATTGTCACGAGCGTTTTTAGGGAGATAACTTTTATCACCTGCACTACGCTTTCTAATAATTGTCATCGTCTTTCCTTGCTATTGAACATGATAAATATTTTAAATTGACGTTATATTAAGCTGAATAGATGACATTTTTATGTCAAATTTATGGTAAATTAATGACAAGAGATTTTTTGTCTATACAGCAGTGTAAACATAAGAATAAAGAGAGAGTTTTGTGTTAGAAAATCAACAAGCGTTAATTGAAGCTATTAACCAAACCATGCCTTTTGGCAAGTATGCAGGGCGAAAGTTATTACAATTACCTGAACCTTATTTGGTGTGGTTCCATCGTAAGGGCTTTCCTGAAGGAAAATTAGGACAACAGCTAGCACTGATGTATGAAGTTAAATTAAATGGTTTAGAAGCGATGTTGAAGCCATTGTTAAGATAGAGGCTTTTCTATCTTTTTTACTTGTGATCAATTTAAAAATAATTAAATAGAGCAACGCCTTAGCCATGAATGGCTAAGGCGTTATTATTTACAGTTGTGCGAAACACTTAGCCGCAGCTTCAAGCGTTATTTCGATAATATCATCGCTATGAGCGGTAGATAAAAATCCCGTTTCAAACGATGACGGTGCAAAGTAAACACCGTGCTCAAGCATTAAATGAAAGAAGCGATTAAATTTCTCACTATCACAAGCCATTACTTGTTCAAAAGTTGTTATCGGTTGGTCGTCGTCAGTAAAGAAAAAACCAAACATACCACCAACATAGTTAATGCTTAAATTAACACCATGTCGTTCTGCTGCGGCTTTTAAACCCATGGCTAATTTTTCAGTCGCTGCTGATAACTGCTTATGTTTATCACCTTTTGCCAATTCTGTTAACGAAGCTAGACCTGCAGCCATGGCAATTGGGTTACCTGAGAGTGTACCCGCTTGATAAACAGGACCTACTGGAGCAATGTAATCCATTATTTTTTGTTTACCACCAAAAGCGCCTACTGGCATGCCACCACCAATAACTTTACCCAAGGTGGTTAAATCTGGTTTGACATTATAATGGGCTTGAGCGCCGCCTAATGCAACACGAAAACCGGTCATTACTTCATCAAGAATCAATAGTGAGTTGTATTGATCACATACGGCACGTAAGCCTTCAAGGAAACCTTCAACAGGCGGAATACAATTCATATTACCTGCGACGGGTTCAACAATGATACAGGCGATTTGATCGGGGTATTCAGCAAAAATTTCTTTAACTTGTTCAATATTATTATAGCTAACTGTTAAGGTGTGCTTGGCAAAATCAGCGGGAATACCTGGGGAGTTTGGTACACCTAAAGTCAGTGCGCCAGAGCCAGCTTTTACTAGTAGGGCGTCAGCATGACCATGATAACAACCTTCAAACTTTAAGATTTTATCACGGTTAGTGTAACCACGGGCTAAGCGAATAGCACTCATAGTGGCTTCTGTACCCGAGCTAACCATGCGCAACGATTCCATTGACGGGACTAATTCACGTACTTTTTCGGCCATGGTTATTTCTACTTCTGTAGGAGCACCAAAGCTCAAACCATTTTGTGCTGTACTAATGACGGCCTCTAAAATTGCAGGGTGGTTATGACCTAAAATCATCGGTCCCCATGAGCCGACATAATCAATGTAAGCATTATCATCAGCATCATAAATATAAGCGCCTTGAGCGCGTTTAATAAATGGCGGAATACCACCAACACCGTTAAAAGCACGTACTGGAGAGTTAACGCCACCAGGGATCACCTTTACTGCTTTAGAAAATAATTGTTCTGACTTACTGGTCACTAAATTTGTTGTTTGGTTCATAAGTTCACTCTTTATTTTTTCACTGGTTAATTATTTGACCGGAAAAAGATCAGTTTTCACTCAGTAAATAAGGAAAAATTAATAGTTTATGTTGTTAAAAATAAAATAGGTAATTAGCGTTTGTTTGTGTGCCAGTTTACCTCTTTTTCATACTGGGTCAGTTGTTCTTCAACACCTAACGTTAAAGCAAATAATGCCATTCTGACTAAAACACCATTTTGTGCTTGTCTGAAAATGGCTAAGCTATCTAAATCATTTAGATCTATATCTAGTTCATTTGCCTCAGGGCGAGAATCTCTCGGAAGAGGGTGCATAATGACGGTGTTTTCACGACAATATTGCTGATAAACACTTTTGTTTAAACTGAAATGACCGCGATATAAATCGGCTTCATCTTTGCTAGCAAAACGTTCTTGTTGAATACGGGTCTGATAAATGACATCGCAAGATAAATTTCCTGCCATCGTGTCAGTGATAATAACTTGATGGCCGGCATTTTCAAGTATTGAAATAACACTGTCAGGCATTTGTAGCGCGGTTGGCGAGACCATTGTTATTTTTACATTATTATAAAGGCTGAGCAGCTTTGATAATGAGTGCACTGTGCGACCATGCTTTAAATCACCCATCAATACGATATCAAGGTTATCTAAGCCTTTATGAAAATGCATCATTTCAGATTGTATGGTAAATAAATCCAATAATGCTTGTGTTGGGTGTTCATTCGCACCATCACCGCCATTAATGACTGGAACTGTACTGCCTTTAGCAAATTGTTCAACTGAATGCATTTGCGGATGACGCATAGTGATAACATCAGAGTAACCACTGATCACTTGTGCGGTATCAAATAAAGATTCACCTTTGCTAAGTGATGAGTTTTCTTGTCCGACGGTTTCTCGTACATAACCGCCTAGTAGATTAAAAGCAGTACCAAAACTCACGCGAGTACGAGTGCTGGGTTCGAAAAATAAATTACTTAAAATCGCTCCCTCAAGTACGGTACATCGTTTCTGGCGAGCTGCATAGGGTGCCATTTTTGCGGAAATATCTAATATTCTGGCTATTGCTTCGCGATCAAGTTGCGAAACGGACAAAATATGACTACCTTGAAAATTCATCATATTGAAAAGTATTTGAGAGAAAATTTGCAGAAATATAGCATAAAAAAGACTTTTTTAAAATCACTTGTATTATAGCTATTCAATTACCTATTGAATTAATGAATGATAATTTATACCCGTTCCACTTGAAGATGCAGATTTCAGCAAGTCGAGAAAGGGTTAGCTACCAGGCATTGATTGAAGAGAATAGTTATTCTATTGTCGAAATCAATAACGCAGGAGATGACCCTTTATCGGCTTGCCCGTAGGGAGCTAAGCTAGAAAACCAGTCCTGCGTTGCACTACTCGATAAGGGAACAACCCTTATCAGCGTATCGCGCCTTGATCTGATTTCCTAGCTTCGCTCTGAAACTGCATCTTCAAGTAGAGCGGGTATATACCAGAGTAAATTAGGACTTAAAACAAGACTGATCACTCGTCGCAAAATAAGGTATAAAAAGGTCGATAAACGACCTTTTCATTTAGATGTAAATATTGTCACTTATTTTCTGCGAAAACTTATAAGAGCTATAATGATCAATGGCAACCAAGCTACGCTGCCACCACTGCTACTTGAGCTTGCTTTGGGTTTTGTAGGCTCAGGCGTCACACCGGCCACAGGCGTAAAAATAATATTGCGCAGATGAGCATTATCATCGCCAGCTGAGCTAAACGGGTCTTTTTTATAAATCCAAGTAATATTACTCTCATCGGCAGTTAATATAACTGATTCACTTTGGTAGATGATCTCACCAGAAATAAATTTAATTAACTCACCGTCAACATATAAATAAAGAGCATCAAAAGGTTTGTCTGGCTCTTCAGTATTTTCTTCAGAGGATACTGACCACTCAAAGGATAATTCACCTTCCCCTGCGACTCTAAGCATTACCACACTTTCTTGGTTACCCGTTATATTACCACTAACAATAGCGGCTTCGGTGTTATCAAGCTGCCAAGCTGAACTATCATTGCTACCACCACTATACCAAGTTAAGGCATTATCATTGCTAGAGAGTTGCGTTTTTATGCGATCGGCTAATGCGATAGTTTGTGCTGATACTTTAGCACTGCTGGTGGCAATATCATTATTATCAGAGGAAATTATAATGCTAGCACTCTGCTTGCCAACATCTTTAGCATCATAGTTAACGGATAACGAACAAGTCGCTCCGGCGGCGATACTATTACATTGATCATTTGCTATAGTAAAATTGACATCTCCATCAATGGTGAACGTTAAGTTAGCACTTAATTCACTATTATTAATTACCTCCAGCGCTTTGCTTGCTGGTTTATCTTGCGCTTGAATAGGAAAATCAAGGCGTTGATCAATAGTGATGCCGCTGGTAATCTCATTAACCCAATTACTAAAAACGGCAGTACGAGTATAAACACCAGGGAAACCCTCAGCAGCACAACCTATGCCCCAGCTAACAATACCTATTTGTTGCCAGCCTTCATTGGTATTGATCATTAACGGACCGCCGCTATCGCCTTGACATGAGCCTTTACCACCGCCGGGAATAAAAGCACAAATCATGGCATCAGTAATATCTATATCGCTTACGGTAAATGTGCCTTCAAGTTTATCAGTAGATGACTGTGCTACTAAGCTTATACATTGCTCGTTAGTTAGTAACTGTAAATCAACCTCATGTAATACATAAGGGAAATTAGATGTTGGACCACCGTTAGCGTCATAACCTAGTCTTCCTCCCCAACCAGCAACCGTTACGCTGCTGTTGTCTATAATAAACTGTTCTGATTCAGCTAAACTTACTAATGTTATGGATGGGTTGTCTACGCTATCGACTAATTCAATCAGGGCTATATCATTGTTAAATTCAACATCTAATTGGTAATCAGGGTGTGTATAAATGCGTTTAACCGCTTTTGCATTTTCAGCGCCGTTACTTAAATCATATTCACCAACATTCACTTTTAATTGCTGTGGTGATATATCGTCAACACAATGAGCTGCGGTTAATACCCATTTGCCGCCAAGAAATGATGCCCCACAGGTTGAAAATTGTGCTGTGGCAGTCCCTTCAATAACCGTTAAGTTAGCGCTTGCACCTATATTCGTTTGTAAAATAACGCCATCCGCTTGAGTGATCGAAACTACTGGGATTGTACCGGTAAAATTTGTACCTAACGTGCCGCGAATAGGGCCTTCTACATTGTTATAGATAATCGCACCAACACCACCACCGGCCTGACAGTTTTCTACTTTTACAGAGAAATTGACATCACCACGCTCAATTAAACAAACTTTTGCCGTGGCATCAAGGCACTGTGAATCGCCAATACCACAGTCGATGGTATTACCTATAGCGCTGCCAGTAACACCACCACTAAAGGCTTGGCTTTCATAATTAGTCTCAGCAACAGTTAATGTGGTTGATAATTCATTTTCAGTATCAACCAACGCAGACATCCATGGCCATTTACCCTCAGATGCAACCTCACCACCACCGACAATTTTAGTTTTCACTGGAATTAGTTCAGTACTTTTTGCTGAGCTGCTGTCGCTAATAAAAGCGACGCAAAATGCAGCCATTATTATGACAAGTTTTAAATAGTGTTGCATTTTTTACCTCTAACAGCCGTTTACTCGTTATTGATAGAAAACCAGAAAACTCAAAGTTGTTTATTAAATTTTAAAACGAGAATAATATAGATTCAACCGGGAAAGAAATAAAGGCTGAATAGTCACTTCACAAATCATAAAATATTTTCAAGATAAAACGAAGTGTCATTATCCTGAAAAACTAAATTTTTGATGAATTGATGAATAGGTTAACCGGGCTTTACGTAAGCAAGAATAATTATTGCCAGAAGGACTAACACTGGAATTTCATTAAAAATACGATAAAACTTTCCTGAACGTGTATTTTTATCTAACTGGAATGTTTTTACTAGCTTAAAACAATAACCATGATAACCCAGTAATATAATTACTAGCGTTAATTTTATATGTAACCATTTAGCAGCGACAAACCAAGGGTAACCGTAAGCATAAATAATTATTAAACCCAACAAAACGGTTAAAATAGCAAAGGGAGTAATGAAATAAAGTAAGCGTTTCTCCATACCTTTCAATTGTTCAGCAACTTCTATAGATGAGGTTTCGGCATGATTTACAAATAAACGGGGTAAATAAAAGACACCGGCAAACCAAGCAACCATAAAAAACACATGCAAAGCTTTAAACCATAAAATGTAATTTAATATAAACTCGTTCATTAATTAATTTTCCTTTCTTTAAATTTATTTGTGGGTAATAGGTATTGATATAATAGTGATGTAGCAAGGTTATTGTTCGACTTGAACTAGTTTGCCTATCACTAATTTACCCGTCACAAGGTATTGTCTAATTTGTTCAAAAGTCACTATGCCCATTATATCATTAATATTATTTTGATATAGGTATACACCTCCGCAGCGCTGAGTAATTAACAGATCGTATGCCTCTGCTAACGTTGCTTGATGAGATATAGGAATGAGTTTATGCAAACGCATTTTATCTGAAACCTGATAAGTAACGCTTTCGCTAGGTAGGTGTGTATTCTCTACGTTATTAACTGATTTTCTCGCTAAGGGGACTTGTTCATTAAATTCAGCCCAATAATAATTAACTTCGTCTATCACTTTATTATCTTTAGTAACCTTGTTAGTGGTTTTATTAATAACGGGTAAGTTAATATCATTACTAACCACTAAGCCTGCAAGTGCCTGTTGTGATGCTTTTTCCACTAATTCAAATTTTTCTATTATTAACCCTAAAACACCAATTTTTTGTAAGGTTTTTTCTATGGGAGGTTTATTATAAATAAGGTTTTGTGCATCTAATTGCATCGTAAATATTGAGCGATTTTTAAATAACTGACCAGAAGTTATGCTTGAAATAGTGATGACTATCATCGCGGGTACAATTATTTCTAGTTGTCCAGACAATTCAACAACCGCTAATAGCGCTGCTAGTGGGGCATTTAAACTAGCCGCCATAAAGCCAGCCATACCCATTAAAATAAAATCACTGCCAATATGTTCACTTGGATAAAATTGCATCACCAATGCGCCACATAATGCGCCAGCTATAGCACCAATACCAATAATAGGGCCAATAATACCGCCAGGAATACCCAATCCTAAAGCAAAGGTAGTCATTAAAAATTTAGCTAATAATAAGCTAAACAATAAGCCTATCTGCCAGTTGTTAGCGAAAGAGGCGTCAATAGCTCCTGTGCCGGTCCCCATAGCCTCTGGAATTAAATAGCCTAAACTACCGGTGATTAGTGCAGCTAACATCAGCCTTGGTACAATATGTAGTTTTGCACTGTGTTTAATTATGCCAACTAACGTTTTGTTAAAAGCCGCAGCAAGTACACCTAATGCAATAGCTAGAATGATTAAAGGAATATAGTGTTGGTTGATTATTTCAATTTTTTGGAAAAAGTCAAAGTGATGTGATGTATCAAAAACAGAGCTAGTCACTAAAGAGCCAACCAATGAAGCCAGCATAATAGGAATAAAAATATGCACTTTATATTCACGCATAATAACTTCCATAACAAAAAGTACTGCAGCAATAGGCGTATTAAAGGTCGCGGCTATACCTGCAGCAATACCACAAGCGCACAACGTACGAATACTATTATGTGGAAGTTGTAATAAACTGCCTAAATAACTACTGCAAGCCGCACCTAAATGAACTGCGGGTCCCTCTCTACCGACTGAAAACCCAGAAGCGAGTGCCACGGCACTACCAAAAAATTGATTTAACGTGTTTTTTAGCGGAATAACGCCATGGGCAACTTTTAATCGATGCAATACAAACGGAATGCCAGTTCTTAAATATTTATAGCCTGTTAGCCACGCAAATAACAAAATAATTAGTGAGCCGATGATCGGTAAATCAAAACGACTTATTTTATCTAAGGTGTTATAGTTGTCACGCTTAACTAAGTAGAGTTGTTGAATTTCTTCAATAGTTAAGGTAAAAAAAACGACTAATAATGCTGAGGCAAAACCACCTATAATGGCAAGTAAACAAATTTGCCATGAGGTTTTCGGTAATGCTAAATTTTTTCTTATTGGGTTAAGAATTTTCATTATTATTGGTAACTAGTGTTAAATCACATCATTATTATTGGGTTATTATACGTTACACATGAATTGGTTAGCAAAAATAAATCTTACCGTGGTCATCGAGCGTCTGGGGCCCTTTAAATCCGCATTGTTTTTAGTCATTCTGATGGTACTTTGTTTATTCACGGGTTATCGGTTAGGTAATTTTTATCATCACTTTCAAACAACCACATTAGCACAACAAAAAGATCGACTTGAATACTTATATCAAGAGCAAGCGCTTCAAGTTGAGAGAGTTCATACCTTAGAAGTAGAATTAGCTGTGGAACAATTAGCTAATCAAAATGCGCAAGTTACATTAAAGCAAGTGGCTGATGAGCATTACCAGACTAAGGAGCTATTAGGGTTTTATGAAAAAGTAATGGCACCTGAAAAAGGAGCTAATGGCCTGGTGATTGATAATGTAAAGATTACAGCCAGTCAAAGCCTCAATCATTATAATTTTCAAGTTACCTTGGTGCAACAACAGCTAAAAAGACGTTATGCTAAAGGTTATGTTGATATAAAGGTCACGGGCAGTTTTGCAAATAAGCCTAGCCAATTAGCATTATCTGAAATCTCTACGGTGAATAAAAAAAGCTTGTCGTTTAGTTTTAAATATTTTCAAGTTATTTCAGGTGGTTTTACCTTACCAAATGATTTTATCGCTGAAACAATACAGGTATCAGTAATATTAACAAAAAGTAAATGGCAGAAATATCAAAAGCTTAATGAAACTCTACCTTGGAACTTAGAATAATACTTGATTAAATTAGTCAGGTTTAAGATAATTAGACTGATTTATGTTGTTTATCCATTTTTTTGCCCTTTTTTTTAAGTAGAAAGTAGAGTTCTATGTCTGATCCTATCTCAAATCTCGAATTACCAATTAAATTCACCGATTCAGCAGCTAATAAAGTGTTGTCTTTGATCACAGAAGAAGAAAATCCAGCATTAAAGCTTAGGGTTTATGTTACTGGTGGTGGTTGTTCAGGCTTTCAGTATGGCTTTACTTTTGATGAAAAAGTGAATGATGGTGATATGACTATTGATAAACAGGGAGTAACAATGGTTATCGATCCAATGAGCTTACAATATTTAGTTGACGGTGAAGTTGATTATCTGGAAAGTTTAGAAGGTAGCCGTTTTGTTGTTAATAACCCTAATGCTACAGCAACATGTGGTTGTGGCTCTTCTTTCTCTATCTAGCCTTTCGTTAGCACTATTACTTATATTAAGCCGTTACAACTGTTTTATCTAAATGCAGTTGTTTATCGGCTCGATTTAATCGTTTAATCTCTATTTAATAGTTCAACCTAGTTAAGTACAGTTCAATCATTTTCACGAGCTAATACTTCTTGTTGCCTAGCAAAATATGCTGATACCCTGTCACCTTACTCATGTCTGAAGGCATCTTTACTCGTTTTAGTTTCTGGTAAATATAGCTATTTTACCCCTCCATTAATAACATTTCAATAATGCTATTCATGTCAAGATCAAACTCCTCGGCTCTAACACTTTTAACAATAAAATCATCAGTATCAGTTAAGTCTATGTTTTGGGTTTCTATGTATTGACTCATTTGAACATTATAAAAAGAGCGTACTTTAGGTTTGATCGGAAAGTTATTATTCCGTTGTTCTACAATGGCCAATTTTTTTGATTCTAACTGTACTAGCGAGCCAATAGGGAAAACGCCAATACATTGAATAAATTGGTCGACTAAAGTGCTGTCTAAGTGATTACTCTTGGCCAACTCTCGTAAAATTGAAAAAGCTTTGCTATGTGTAAAGCCTTCTTTGTAGACGCGATTAGCTGTTAAGGCATCAAATATATCGCAAATGGCTATCATACGGCCATATTGATTAATATCTTCCCCTTTAACTTGAAAGGGATAACCTTCACCATTAAGTTTCTCATGATGTAAAGCGGCAACCTCTAAACTTAATTTATCAATGCCAGGAGTCCTTTTAATGATATCAATAGAGTGATTAGCATGAGTTTTCATAATACTGAATTCTGCATCGGTCAGCTTACCGGGCTTATTTAACACTTTGTCAGGTATTTTAATTTTACCAATATCATGTAAAAAAGCACCGACACTAAGGTGTTGGACGATTTCTTTACTCATTTTTAAGTGATGAGCAAAAATGGTAAGATAAACCGCAACAGCCACCGAATGCTCTAATAAATATTCATTTTTTTCGCGAATGTTTATCATACAAGCTAAAGAATCAGGATGATTAAAAATGGCATCGACTGCTTTGTTAGTTACAGTAATAACGGGTGCTAAATCAACGGTCATACCACTTAACGCTTGTGCGAAAAGTTCTTTTTGAATGTTCTTTGATTCGTCGAATATTGCTTTGGCTTCTTTGATTTCAGCTTTTAATATTGCTTTGTTTTTTGTGTCGTTATCAATGTTCTTTGTTGGGACTGGTTTGTTGATTGTTTTACTTTCATCAATAAATACAGAGATAACATTTTTATTTTGCAAGTGATTAATGACTTTGTCATTTTTAATGTGCCCTGGTGCACGTAATGTAAATTTACCATTTTGTTTAGCAATTTTTGTAACGTAATGACCGATGTTTAATTCGGTAAGTTGCTTTTCTACAATCATCTGATTTGTGTCCAAATAACTTCAATGTTATGGGGGGTATTCTCCAAGCTTTTATATTAGCCATTTTTTCTATATTAAACAATTTAAGTTGTTCGGTATTGCTTGATTTAAGTTGTTTAGTAAGTTTTATTCTGGTCTTTAAATTGCATGAATAAATTATAATTAACAAATTGGTCTCTGTATAAAACTATCATCGGTATATAATGATCTAGTTTTATGCTTTCTTGCCGATAGCTAGATAAGTACTATGATTTTATTATTGCCTGTTCGTCTTACTATCTGAATTCTGGGATTACTATGCGTATTTTATTTTTCATTATCTTTATGTTTTTTTTGCCCTTGGTTAAAGGACAAAACTTAACAGCGGTACAAATTTATAGCGACAATCAGTTGTTAGATTTAATTAAAGAAAACAAACATCTCAGTCAAGTGGTGTTAGATGAATGTCAATTGGTGCAAGACATTGAAGCACGCGCTATTAAAGCTAACATGCCTTCTTATCAGTTTTTATGGGGTGACATGCTAGCTTATGGTGTGTGTGTCAAAAAGGATATTGCCTTAGGTTTGTATTATATGCGTTTGGCTGCTGATCAAGGACTAGTTGAAGGAATAGAGCAAATAGGACGTTATTACCATGTGGGAAAATTTATGCAAGTGGATATGAATAAAGCCATTCATTTCCTTAAGGCTGCCGCAGTGATGAATAATCTTGCCGCTCAAATGCGCCTCGCATCAATATACCAAAAAGGCTATGGTAGCCCTTTAGATTATCCTGCGCTTTATTCTCAGTTACATCATGCAATAACCGACGACAAGACCACGCATAAAAAAATCACCCATTTATTGTCACAGCTAGCAGATAAAATGCCAGATAAAGTTGTTAATATGGCGAGAAGTAAGAGTTATACTAATTAAATTAACTGCCTATGTAGTTTACTTCGGAGTTTATTAATAACGTCATCTTCTACCTCTCCCTTATACAGCCACATTCGACTGCTTCGCGCTCAGGGCGAACGGGTTAAAACACGGTTGAAATGACATTATTTCTCAATTGATAATTATTGCTGAGTTAACAGTCACGAAATAAGAGTTTGTGATATAGTACAAAGTAATTAAACTATTAAAAAAATCTAATTATTGTGACTTTTAAAGACCCCCACGCAAAACGCGAAGCAAAAAAATACGAAAAACCAGTAGCCTCCCGTGAACTGTTACTTTCTATTATTGAAAAAAGTTCACCTCCGCCAACCTATAACGCGCTAGCGAAGACATTAAAATATCAAGAAGATCATTTGCTTGTCGGTTTGAAGCGTCGTTTACGTGCGATGGAAAATAGTGGGCAGCTGATTTTTAATAAATTCAAACAATACGCTATACCAGAAGCAAGCAGCTTGTTAACAGGCAAGGTTCTTGGTCATAGAGATGGATTTGGTTTTTTTGCACCTGATGATCCGGCTCAAAAAGACAAACGAGGTAAAGATTTTTATATCTCTTCCCATGAAATGAAGCACGTATTTCATGGCGATGTTGTCCAAGCTCTTTTAGTAGACCGTACTGATCGAAAAGGCCGTAAAGAAGTTAAAATTATAGACGTGATTGAACCGAGAAAAGCGCCTATTGTCGGACGTTTTTATGTTGATCATCATGTATGCTCAGTAGTACCAGAAGACACGAAAATAAAACAAGAAATTTTAATTGATCCCAAAGCCAAACTCGGTGCACGTCATGGTCAAATGGTGGTAGTTGACCTAGTACAAAGACCAACCAAACGTTCACTTGCTATTGGTCATGTGGTGGAAGTGTTAGGCGATCATATGGCGCCAGGTATGGAGATTGACATAGCTTTACGTGCGCATGACTTGCCCCATGAGTTTTCTGATGATGTTAAAGCTGAAACAGCTTGCATTAGTGATGAAGTTGAAGAGTCGGCTAAATTGCCGCGTAAAGATCTTAGAACGCTACCGCTAGTAACAATTGATGGTGATGATGCGCGTGATTTTGATGATGCGGTTTACTGTGAACCCAAAAAATCGGGTGGTTGGCGTCTGTGGGTTGCTATAGCTGATGTCAGTTACTATGTTCGTCACGGCAGTGCGCTGGATGATGAAGCGATTTCTCGTGGTAATTCGGTTTATTTTCCTAGCCAAGTTATTCCCATGTTGCCCGAAAAACTTTCCAATGGCTTATGCTCTTTAAATCCGGATGTTGACCGCCTTTGTATGGTGTGTGAAATGACGGTGAGCGCGGCAGGCAAACTTTCAGGTAGTCAATTTTACCCGGCAGTGATGCGCTCACATGCACGTTTCACCTACAGTAAAGTCGCTAAAATACTTGATGGTGATGAGACATTAATAACTGAATATAAAGCATTAGTGCCTGATTTAAAGAATCTTAAGGATATGTATTTATCGTTAAGTGATGCGCGTAATAAACGTGGTGCCATTGCCTTTGAAACAGAAGAATCATTATTTCTTTTTAATGCTGAGAAAAAAATAGAAAGTGTCGTGCCACTTATCCGTAACGACGCCCATAAAATCATTGAAGAATGTATGATTTTAGCCAATGTTGCCACCGCTAAGTTTATTGAAAAAAATAAAAAACCGGGACTATTTCGCGTACACGATAAACCAAGTGAAGATAAATATAATAAATTCGTTAGTTATTTGTCTGAACTGGGTATCCCTCTGCCTAAAAGGGACGCACCAGAGCCACAAGATTATTGTGATATTTTAGCTAAAGTGGCAGACCGCCCAGATCAAGAACTTATTCAAACTATGTTGTTGCGTTCAATGCGCCAAGCAGTTTATCAAAGTGATAACCTAGGTCATTTCGGTTTAGCGCTGCAATCATATAGTCATTTTACTTCACCAATTCGTCGTTATCCTGATCTTGTGGTACATAGGGTTATCAAAAGTATCCTTCAACAGCAACTTAGCTCAAATGAAACAGTAGACGCTAATGCCGGTTTGTATGATTATAAACTTGAAGAAGTAATTGAGTTAGGTGAGCATTGCTCCATGACAGAGCGTAGGGCTGATGAAGCCACTCGTGATGTTAGTGACTGGCTAAAATGTGAATTTATGCAAGATCATGTTGGTGACCGTTTTACCGGTGTTATCAGCACGGTGACTAATTTTGGCCTTTTTGTGCGCTTACAAGATTTACACATTGAGGGCTTGGTACATATTACTGCACTTGGCCAAGACTATTACCATTATGATGATGTTCGCATGTGTTTAACAGGCGAAAATAGTGGTGTTAAATACCGTGTTGGTGATGTGGTTACAGTACAAGTTGCCGCGGTAAATTTAGACGAGAAGAAAATAGACCTCACCATGCAATCCAGTGATGACAATAAATCACAAAAGTCACATAAAAAGCCGAAAAAGTCATCAACTAGTCATAAGTCATCAACTGGTAAAGTTGCTCCGCCCCAAGAAGAAAAGAGCAAAGTTAAAAAGCGTAGTGCACGCAAAAAACGCCCAGGTAAAAATGCGCGTAAAAATACTAAGTAATAGTAAGCTAACAACAAATTAGTGATCAGTTATAAATCATAATCAGTTATAAAAGAGGTAGGTCGTGCATTAGCGCGACATAGGTAAATAAAACATGGCGAAAAATGAAGAGTTAGTCTTTGGTATTCATGCAGTAAATGCTTTATTAAAAAGCGCTCCTGAGCGTTTTATTGAAATATGGCTGTTAAAAGGGCGTGAAGATGATCGCTTAATGCCTATTATTAATTTAGCGCGTAAATACGGTATTTCTGCGCAAATGGCGCAAAGAAGCGTACTTGATGATAAAAGCTTAGGTGAACAACACCAAGGTGTTGTGGCGCGAGTAAAGCCGGGTAAAGTGTTTAATGAAAATGATTTAGATGACATTATTACTAACGCTGAAAAAAATGGTACACCACCTTTCCTACTTATCTTAGACGGTGTTACTGACACACATAATTTAGGTGCTTGTTTACGAAATGCCGATGCTGCAGGCGTACAAGCCATTATTGTTCCTAAAGATAATGCGGCTCGCTTAACGGCAACTGTGCGTAAAGTAGCGGTGGGTGCAGCAGAATTTGTGCCTTTAATACAAGTCACTAATTTAGCGCGAACGATGAAACATATACAGAAAATGGGTGTATGGATTATTGGAACGGCAGGTGAAACTGATACTTGTCTTTATGATGTTAAATTATCAGGGCCGATGGCATTGGTGATGGGGGCTGAAGGAAAAGGTATGCGTCGATTAACGCGTGAAAACTGTGATCAATTGGTAAAATTACCTATGTCGGGAAGTGTTTCCAGTTTGAATGTTTCAGTGGCAACAGGTATTTGTTTATTTGAAATAGTGCGACAACGTCTGAATTAGGTATTGTTAGGTTAATGAACGCTATTTACAGGATGAACTAAGTAAAGAAATACGTTTTTTAATTATCGTCACTTGCTTTTCTCACTTATTTCTTCTACTATACGCGTCCTTAATTCAGCCTGAACTTTTGTTCCTTGCCTCAACTGGTGTTGGCTGAGCCAGACAATGAGGCTACAACCGTAAGGAGCTCGTAATGCGTCATTACGAAATCGTATTTATGGTTCACCCTGATCAGAGTGAACAAGTGACTGGTATTATCCAGCGCTACACAGACTTGATTAACGCTGCTGAAGGTAAGATCCACCGTCTTGAAGACTGGGGTCGCCGTCAACTAGCATATCCAATCAATAAATTACATAAAGCCCACTATGTTCTTATGAACATTCAGGCGCCACAGTCAATTATTGATGAACTTGAAACTTCTTTCCGTTATAACGATGTTATTATTCGTAATATGATCATGCGTACTAAAGACGCGGTAACTGAAGCATCGCCAATGGCCGTTATTAAAGATGACCGTCGTGACGATCGCCGTGAAGTTAAGAAAGAGGTTACTCCTGCGCCAGCTGAAGCTACTGAAGTTTCTACAGAAGAAAAATCAGAAGAAGCTGCTAGCGAATAAGTAATCTGTGAATTTTTTGCAAGATAGTTCGCAAGACTCTTTGCAAGAGAATTGCCTTATGTTGACCGGTAGTGTGGTGAAAACTGCAAAACAGTCAACTAGCCCAGCGGGTATTGTTCATAGTCAGTTTTCAATAGACCACAAGTCTATACAAAATGAAGCTGGTATGAACCGACAAGCATTTGTCAGAATACAAGTTGTGGCTACGGGTGATCTATCACACTTAACTCGTGAATTAGTTGTTGGACAATATGTAAAAGTGAGTGGTTTTATTAACCGCCACGAATCAAGAAACGGAAACCCGCTATTGGTTTTACATGCTCAACAAATAGAAATGATTAATTAGTGTTTTGTTTCTCTTAAGGTAAAAGCCTTAACGCGTAAATAAAACCAAATTCGGAGAAAATTATGTCTCGTTTTTTTAGACGTCGTAAGTTTTGTCGCTTCACAGCGGAAGGCGCAACTTCTATCGATTATAAAGATGTTGCTACGTTAAAAAATTATATCACTGAAAGTGGTAAAATTGTTCCTAGCCGTATCACAGGTACTGCTGCTAAATATCAACGTCAATTAACTCGTGCGATCAAACGCGCTCGTTACTTGTCATTGTTACCATACACCGACTTACACAAGTAAGCTTAAAAGGGGTTTATTATGGAAGTAATTCTTCTAGACAAAATCGCCAAATTAGGCGGCCTTGGTGACAAGGTATCTGTTAAATCAGGTTATGCACGTAACTTCTTATTACCGCAAGGTAAAGCAGTTTTCGCATCAGAAGCTAATGTTGAGCACTTTGAAGCACGTCGTGCTGAATTAGAAGCTAAACTAGCTGACGTTTTATCAATTGCAGAGGCTCGTGCCGCTAAGATTGTTGAATTAAGCGAAGTTACTATCGCATCAAAATCTGGTGAAGAAGGTAAATTGTTTGGTTCTATTGGTACTCGTGACATTGCTGATGCAATCACCGCTGCTGGCGTTGATGTTGTTAAAGCTGAAGTACGTTTACCATTAGGTGCAATCCGTGAAACAGGCGAATTCGAAATCGCTATTCACTTGCATCACGATGTTGATACTAGCGTTAAAGTGATTGTTATCGCTCAAGCGTAGTTTTAAGCGACAGGTTTCGAGTTACTCATTGTAAACCGAAATCGACAGCTGTAAACACTATAAAACACCGCATATCTTATTTAATTATAAGAGATGCGGTGTTTTTTTATTTAACAATTAACTATCTTTTTTCGCTACTCGTGCGGGCATTGGCCAATCTTCTGTATTAAGTAGCCCACGTTCAATCATACCACCAAGTCCTTGCATGCCACCGGTATGTAATAAAACGATCCGCTCACCATCGATGAAATAGCCTTCTGCGAGTAAATCAAGAAAAGCTAAGATCATTTTCCCCGAATAAACAGGTTCGAAATCGACACCCGTTATTTTACTAAATTCAAGAATACGTGTGGCATCATGTGGACTAAATTTAGCGTAACCACCACGGTGAAATTGCGTTAACAATTGCCAATTATTATGTGTTTTTGCTAGTCTAGGCAATAAACACTTAATCTCATGCGCTAAGTATTCGGCATTTTTTAGTACCGCAATTCCCAATATTTTATGCGTCGTGTTGTTTAATTGGTCTCCGGCAATAAGTCCTGCGAGTGTTCCACCACTGCCCACAGGCGTTATTAAGGTATCAAACTGGGTTTGTTGAATTAGTTCGGTGATTATTTCGCTAACGCCGGCAATAGCAAGTTTATTACTGCCACCTTCAGGTACAATAAAATATTGTGGGAATTGTTGCTGTAGCTCGGCTAGGTAGTCACTGTTATGACGTCGTCGATAAGTTTTTCGATCAACAAAATGCAGCTTCATACCCCAATATTTTGCCCAAGATAGGGTGAAATTATTAGCGTACTTTACTTCACCACGAATAATACCAACACAAGGGATTTTTTGCTCAAAACAGGCAAATGCTAACGCATGAATATGGTTTGAATAGCTGCCACCAAAACTCAACACACCATTGAACTCTGGTGTGTTTTTTATATGTTGTAAATTGTATTTAAGCTTACGCCATTTATTACCTGAAATTATTGGGTGAATAATATCGTCACGCTTTATTTGTACCTGAACGTTGTACTTGTTAAATAAAGGATGATGTAGCGGTTGTAACGTAGATAAAATAGCCATGTTGATAAGTTATGATGAATTATATAGTGAAGTGAAAATATGAATAAAAAGCTAAAACCGACAATAAAACTTGCAGCAATACTCCAATAAAGGATATTGTTAACTGTACTTATTTTAAGTCTTTCATTTTAATACTAATATAACACATAAATACATGTCTTTATTCAAATCGATAAATAATATTTTTTCAAAAAGCCAATCAGATCAATTGGTTGGCATTTCTCTACAACAAGAATCTATTGCTTTATGTTTGTTGCCTTCTATAGTGGCAACAACATCCGAAGAGAATACCGCTGTATCAAGCGGTATATTTCAACATAAAAAAGTTAATCAGTTAGATTTTCCCCATGCAATTATTGATCTGCAAACTGAGTTAGCTTTTACAGGTAAGTGCCATATAGTGCTTAGTCTCCAACAGTCGCAAATTGTGCAAGTGGACAAACCGGATATTCCCCCGGCTGAAATTAATGCTGCATTAAAATGGCAAATCAAAGATTTAGTGAGTATTTCGCCTGATAACATGGTGTTAGATTATTTTGATGGCCCATTATTAGCTGGCGGTAAAGAAAAAATTAATGTGGTGTGTGCACCTCTTGATGAACTTAAAAAAATTGTAGCAGCGACCAATAAAGAGAGCGCTGAAGTGGCGAGTATTACCACAGTAGAATTTGCTTTTGCCAATTTGTTAGCCCCTCAAAGTGATGCTTGTTTGTTGGTTTGTCAGCAACCTAATGAAGAAATTGTTTTATTGATAGTAAAGCAGGGAAAACTCTATTTTCATCGTCGTTTGCGTGGCTTTAGGCAAATAGCGAACAAAACTGAAGAAGAATTATCAACGACCGTTATTGATAATTTAGCGTTAGAAGTTCAACGTTCATCTGACTTTTTTGAACGTCAATTAAAACAAGCGCCTATTAAAGAAATTAAAGTATTGTTACCTATGGACAAGGAGAGCTTCTTAGCGCGAAAATTAGCTGAAAATTCTTATATCCCTGTTACTTTATTGGCTTTACCTGAAGCGTATCAGCAACACAGAAGCCATGCAGCCGCTATCGGTGCAACTATGTATGAAGCTAAAATTGCCGAGCAAGCTCAGGAGACAATGAATGTCAGTTAACTTTAATGTCAATAGTACTGATAATAAATACAGCATAAATTTACTACAACCTGAACTTTTACCTGAACAAGTCTTAATAACATTACCACGAGTGATATTGGTATGGATTGCGGTTTTTACTCTAATGTTAGGCTGGGCAATTGTCACTGATGTTCAGCAGCAAACATTACAAGAAAAGCGTAATGTTTTGCAAAAAGAAAAAATGAAACAGGATGACTTACTTGCCAGTTTAACCACACAGCTAACATCGCGTAAAGTAGATAGGGAATTGGTAGATAAACTGGCGACTATTAAATTATTAATGAGTAACAAACAAGCGTTACATGAAAGGTTAACCAATCCTAATAAAACCTATACATCAGGATTTGCCATTGCAATGAATGAATTAGCGCAATTGCACCATCAAGATATCCGTTTGCAAACGATTAATATTAATAATGATAATATGACTTTTTCTGGCGTAGCATTGACGCCAGAAGCAGTGCCTGCATGGTTAGCCGGGTTTGAAAATTCTTTGTTGTTATCGGGTAAATCATTTTCTCACTTTAAACTGTCTGAAAACGAACAGCATATGACTGAATTTACCGTTAGTTCTAAAGTTGAAGGAGTGTCATTACAATGAAGCAAAAATGGCAAGAAGGCGGTGAAAACTTCTTAAAACTGACGATTAGAGAGCAGTATTTAATTTTAATTACCGGTTTAGTCGCTATATTTTTTATACTCTTTTATGTGTTCATTGATGATAAAATGGCGAGTAATACTATTGAGAGTAAAAAGTTAGCACAGCTTAGCTCTAGTAACCAGTCATTAAAAATATCAGTGCTTGAGTTGCAAGCGGCTTTGCAAGGTGATCCTAATGAAGAAACAAGCAAAAAAATCACTCAATACGAAGCTAAACTAGCTAAAGTTGATACCAGATTATTAACCTTAACTAGTGATTTGATGAGTCCAATTCAAATGCGTTATGCCTTATTAGATTTATTAAAATTTGAAAAGGGTGTGTCATTACTGTCTTTTGAATTACTTGGTGTTAAACCTTTATTGTCTAGTGCTTCGCCTAACACAGTACTCGATTCTGCAACAAAGGGTAGCGAAGCTTCAATTAATTCAAATGAAACCTCTGCAGGAATAAACTTATATCGTCATGGTATTAAAATTAAGCTCTCAGGGCGCTACTTTGATTTACGTGATTATTTAACCCAGCTTGAAAAACTGCCATGGAAGTTTTTTTGGCAAGACTTCAACTTTAAATTAACTGAATACCCCAATAGCGAACTAGAAATTGAAATGTATAGCTTAGGTACAAAGAAGGAGTTCGTTGGTGTTTAAATTTACTTCTGTTTTTATATTGTTTTGTGGGTTTGCTTGTTCGATAACTCCAGTACTAGCAGACACTGATCCAACTGGCCCTTTTGGTCATAGTGCAACATCATCAGTGACTCCCGAGAGTCAAAAATTGGTGTTAGAGTCAATTATTCATGGTAACGGTGTTCATACCGTGGTGATTAATGGCAAGGTACTAAAGACTTTTGATCATATAGGTGAATATCAAGTAACCGCGGTTAATGATAAAAGTGTGATCTTACGAAGTAAAACACAGCGCCTTAAATTACATATCTTTAAGCGTAATGTGTTAAAAATTAAAGCTTACTAGCGAGAAAATACTCGCAAAAAATCCTTAAATTCAAACATGATAAAAAAGTTGAATTATGAAACAGTTAAAATTAAAAATAGCGCTATCCACTTTATTGTTAACCCTTGGTGGTTGTCAAACTACGCCGGATGAACCGGTAGATATGAAAGAAGGTTTAGAGCAAGCCATTAGCGAAACAAAATTGTTAAATAGTCCTAAGCCATTAACACAGGTGCCAAACTCGGTACAACAAGAGCTAATGCAAGAAAATATGGCGCAAGCGAAACAAGGTTTGTTGTCAGAAAAAAGGCTAGAAATTTCAGCTACATCGGTAGCGGCAAAAGATTTTTTCACTGCTATCGTTGAAGGTTCAACTTATAGTATTGCTGTTCATCCAGAGGTTAGTGGTAGCATTTCATTAAACTTAACCGATGTAACCCTCACTGAGGTTTTAGCGGTTATAGAAGATATTTATGGTTTTGATATCCGCCGTAATGGCAATGTTATTCAAGTTTATCCAGCGGGTATTCGCACTGAAACTATTGCATTAAATTATCTGTTTTTAAAAAGATTTGGTACCTCTAGTACCAGTATAAACTCAGGTGGTGTTTCAGAAAATGATCCAAATAGTAGTAGTAACAGCAGCAGCAGTAGTAATAACAGCAGCAATAACAATAGCAGCAGTGGTAATAGCAACCAAAACAGTCAAAATAGTAATAGCGGCATTAATATTTCAACCAAAAATGAATCTGATTTTTGGACTGAATTAAAAGAAACATTAACGGCCTTTGTTGGAAATACAGATGGGCGTTCAGTTATTATTTCACCGCAAGCAGGTCTAGTGACAGTCCGTGGTTTACCCACAGAAATTACCGCGGTTAAAAAGTTTATTAGTGATACCGAAACGCATTTACATCGCCAAGTTATTATTGAAGCTAAAATAATGGAAGTTACCTTAAATGATGAATACCAACAAGGTGTCCATTGGAATGAAGTGCTCGGTAGTTTAGGGAGTGCTGATTTTACTTTTAGTACCAGTGGTAATATTGCAGGTAACAGCATTAGTGGCAATATTGGCGGCGCTACTTCTATGAGCTTTTCTGGTCCTGACTTTAGTGGTGTGATTGATTTACTGCAAACTCAAGGTAATGTTCAGGTATTATCAAGCCCAAGAATTACAGCGACTAATAACCAAAAAGCCGTTATTAAAGTGGGTGAAGATGAGTACTTTGTTACGGATGTTTCTAGCACCACAACAACCGGTACATCAACGACCACTACACCAGAGGTTGAATTAACTCCTTTCTTCTCAGGCATTGCTTTAGATGTTACGCCGCAAATTGACAAAGATGGTAACGTTATTTTACACGTACACCCTTCTGTTACTCTAACAGCAGAACAAAATAAAGTGATTCAGATTGGTGATGAAGAGTTGATTCTACCACTAGCACAAAGTCGTGTGAGAGAGTCAGATACTATTATTAGAGCTAAATCAGGTGAGATAGTGGTTATTGGTGGTTTAATTGAAACATATCAAACAGATCAAGAATCTAAAACACCTTTACTTGGTGATATTCCGCTTCTTGGCGGTTTATTTAAAAGCGTTAGTCAGGTTACACAAAAGCGTGAATTAGTTATTTTACTTAAACCTGTTGTTATTGGTCAAGATACCTGGAAAACACAACTGCAAGATGCTCGATCTTTATTGAAAAAATGGTTTCCAGAAGAAGATGAACCTGTAGATGCCCAAAAGTAAAGTTGCTAATTTATGTACTTGTACCACTTTGGCTTAACAGAGCTACCTTTTACGCTAACACCAAATACTAGCTTTTTTTTAGCGCTTGAGCCTCATAATGAGGCACTTGCGGTATTAATGACGGCATTAAAAACAGGGGAAGGCTTCATCAAGGTTATTGGTGAGGTGGGTACAGGAAAAACACTATTGTGTCGAAAATTACTAAATGAAATTCCTGAACATTTTGTCACTGCCTATATTCCAAATCCTTATTTAAATCCAGATGAATTGCGACGAGCCGTTGCGATTGAATTAGGCGTTAAACAAGCGCAACGTATGTCGGTACAATTGTTAACCCAACGTATTCAGAACCGTTTATTAGAATTACATGGCCAAGGCCATTCGGTTGTATTAATACTTGATGAAGCTCAGGCATTGCCAGAAAACAGCTTAGAAGCATTACGACTATTTACCAATCTAGAGACAGAAACACGTAAGTTGCTGCAAGTGGTATTATTTGCTCAACCCGAGTTAGATCAACGCTTAGCACAAACTGAGTTTAGACAGCTTCGCCAACGCATTACATTCTCTTATAAATTGCGAGCAATGACAGTGGAAGAAGTTCAGCAATATATACAACATCGGCTGCAAGTTGCCGGCTATAAAGGTGCTGCATTATTTTCACCTAGCTTATGTAAAAAAATAACCAAGGCAAGCCAGGGTATACCGCGTGTAGTCAATATTTTATGTCATAAAATGTTAATGCTCACTTATGGACAAGGTAATTATCAAATGACTCAAAAGCAGTTAGTAACGGCAATAAAAGATACGGAAAGCATTGACTCAGGTGACACTTATTTTGGTTATGTTAACGGGAAAAAGCTTTTTTTATTTAGTGCTTTTGGTGCGTTGTTGTTAATGATGGGATACTTTGCTTATTCTTTCTATCTTTCAGGAGTCTCATCGTGAGTGTTATTAATCAGATGTTGAAAGACTTAGAACAGCGTACGCCTGAGCAAGGGCAGGTAGCTATACCCGCAGGGGTAAGCCATAAGCCATCAACAATAAAAATTGTTTTAATTAGCTTAGCAGTATTAATTAGCTTAAATTTACTTGGGTTTTATATATGGAACTTACAAGAAAAAGTAACATCTAGCGAATTAAAAGTTAAAGAACAAGCACAAAGACTTATCGCTAAGGTAAGTCAAAAACCTTCTATACAGCCTGTTGAAGCACTGATACTTGACCAAGAAATACTTGAGCGAGAAAAGTCTGATCGACAACAGACAATAGCAGTAAATATTTCGCCAACAGACACTAAAGCAGATTTGGCAAGACAACTATCTCAACAATCAAGTGTTAAAGAAAAGGGCAATTTCCCTAAACCAATATCAGAAGACATTGCTCAGACAAATACGCCAGTACAGTCAGAGCCTATCAATATTAAACTTGCTAGTAAAAAAGCAGTTAGCCCTGTGGTTGTTAGTTCTGTAATCGTTAAGCCTTCAATCACAAGACCAATACTGGTTAATACAGCAAGTGAAAGTAAAATGTCAGTATCTCGTCGCCAATTGACATCAAAAGAATTAGTAGCACAAAAATTAGTTAGAGCCGAAAAATCGATAAAAATTAACGATATAATCAAGGCTGAACAGTTATTTGAAGAAGTATTAATTGTTGAGCCAAACCATAAACAAGCACGTAAAAATCTTGCCGCTTTATGGTTTGGACGAAAATCATATCAACAAGCGACAAATTTACTGTCTCAAGGTATTTCGTTAGACAGAAGCGACGCGGAATTACGGCTGTTAAAAGCACGAATTCATCTTCAGCAAGGGCAACATAACGCCGCGTACAAAACGTTAAGGCCACTATCATTACTTAAAAATCAAGAATATCAGGTTATGATGGCTAACGTATCTCAGCAAATTGAGCAATATGAAAGTGCTATTCAAGCGTATGAAATTTTAATCGGCATGCAAGCCTATAGTGGTCGTTGGCATTTAGGCTTAGCGATTGTCTATGACAAAAATAGCCAGTTTACTTTAGCGGTAACTGAATATGCACTTGCCTTAACAAAGTCAGATTTATCGGTTGCTTCAGCAGAGTTTGCTCAGCAACGCATGCAAGTTCTAGGAGAATAAAGAACATGGCAGCTCCCAAATTAAAAATGCGCTTGGGTGACCTATTGGTTCACGAGCATATTATTACCAATGAACAATTAATGCAGGCATTAAATAGCCAAAAAGCGACTGGTCGAAAGTTAGGCGATGCGCTGATCGAGTTAAACTATTTATCTGAGCGCCAATTGTTAGAGTTTTTAGCACAGCAATTAGACTTACCCTTTTTAGATATTAGCCAACGTCGTCTTGCTTCTGAACTCGCTAGTTTGTTACCCGAAGTCCATGCAAGACGTTTAAGAGCGCTAGTCATTGAAGACCGAGGGGATTCTGTTCTAATTGGTATGAGCGATCCTGCTGATTTAAATGCAATTGATCAGCTAGAGCATATGCTTGCGCCAAAAAGTTTAACGCTCGCCGTGGTAATGGACTCTCAAATGTTTGATGCTTTTGATGGCCTTTACCGTCGAACAGCAGACATAGAGTCTTTCGCTAGTCAATTAGAAGAAGAGTACGAAAAATCATCTAGCTTTGATTTATCTACCTCATTTGTTGATGATACAGGTGATGCCACTGTCGGTAAATTACTGCAATCGGTGTTTGAAGATGCCGTACAAATGCGCGCTTCTGATATTCATATTGAGCCGGATGAAAACCAGCTACGTATCCGCCAACGTATTGATGGTGTTTTACAAGAAAATATTCTTAAAGAAAATAAAATTGCTTCGGCTATGGTGCTACGTTTAAAACTCATGGCAGGGTTAGATATTTCAGAGAAGCGTATCCCACAAGATGGCCGTTTTCATATGAAAATTTCGGGACATGATATTGACGTCCGTATGTCGACTATGCCAGTACAACATGGTGAATCAGTTGTTATGCGATTATTGGATCAATCTGCTGGTTTGTTATCTTTAGATCAAACGGGTATGCCCGATGATTTAGTGAAGCGTGTTCGTCATCAAATTACTCGTCCTCACGGTATGGTATTGGTTACTGGGCCCACGGGTAGCGGTAAAACTACTACCTTATATGCCGCGTTAAGTGAGCTAAATGAAGCCAGCAAAAAAATTATTACTGTTGAAGACCCGGTAGAATATCGTTTACCACGGATAAATCAGGTGCAAGTAAACCCTAAAATTGGATTAACCTTTTCTACGGTATTACGTACTGCATTACGTCAAGATCCCGACATTATGATGGTAGGTGAAATGCGTGACCAAGAAACCGTAGAAATTGGTTTACGGGGCGCATTAACCGGACATTTAGTGTTATCAACATTACATACCAATGATGCGATTACCAGTGTGCTTCGTTTGATTGATATGGGTGCGGCAGGTTTTTTGGTAGGCAGCTCATTACGAGCCATTATTGCTCAACGTTTAGTACGTCGCGTTTGCGAACATTGTGTGGAAGAACATACACCCGATGCTCAAGAGTTAATGTGGTTAACGCACTTAGCGGGAGAGCGAGTGAACACCACAAAATTTGTTCAAGGCAAAGGTTGTCAAAGTTGTCAATACACTGGCTATAAAGGGCGGGTTGGTGTGTTCGAATTGTTAGAAATGAATGAACCCATGATGGCATCACTTAAGCGTGATGATGCACAAGAATTTACCGATTTATCAAAAGCTAATCCAAGCTTTACGCCATTGGCATTAGCCGCTTTTGATTATGCAACACAAGGCGTAACAACAGTGGAAGAAGTACTGCGTTTAGTTGAAACGGTAGACGTGAGTTAAGTCACAAAAGAGAGTAATTTATGGCATCATTTAAATATACTGGTCGTAACGCTAGCGGCAGTCAAGTCAAAGGGTCAATGGACGCTGCGAATACCTCTGCTGTGGCTGAGCAGTTAATGCGTAAAAGTATTACTCCTATTTCAATTTCTGCGGGAACAACAAAACAAAGTACAAGTTTTGCGAGTAAAGATGTCAGTGAAATATTTGGTCTTAGTCGGGTCTCGTTAGATGAACTGATTATTTTTTCTCGGCAAATGTACGCTTTAATGCGTTCTGGCGTTCCTATTTTACGTGCAATAAACGGGATGGAAGAAGCCAGCAATTCAGCCCCACTTAAAAAAGCATTGGCTGATATTGCTAGTCAATTACAGGGCGGTTATACGCTTTCATCGGCATTAAATCAGCATCCAAAAATTTTTGGTTCATTATTTGTTTCATTAATTCATGTAGGTGAAAATACCGGGCAACTTGAAGAATCATTTTTACAGCTAACAACCTACTTAGAGCGCGAGCAAGCAACAAGAAAACGTATTAAAACGGCATTACGTTATCCTACTATGGTGATGATAGCACTTGCCGGGGCACTTGTTATTTTGAATATATTTGTTATTCCTACGTTTGCTAATATGTTTGCCAAACTGGGAGCAGACTTACCTTTAGCGACTAAATTCTTAATAAACAGTTCTAACTTATTTTTAAATTACTGGCCTTATATGTTAGTTGCGAGTGTTGGCGCTTATTTTGCCCTGCTCAAATCACTTAAAACAAAGAAAGGTCGTTATCAGTGGGATAAAAGAAAAATAAAATTGCCTATCATTGGTAGTATTATTGAACGCTCTATTTTGGCTAGATTCTCCCATAGTTTTGGTATCATTTTAAAGTCGGGCATTCCAATGACAACCGGTTTAACCCTTGTGGCTGATGCAGTTGATAATAGTTTTATGCAAGAAAAAATTATTGCTATGCGCCAAGCGATTGAAAGTGGCGAAAGTTTGTTGCGTGCAGCGATTGCGAGTACGTTATTTACACCACTGGTATTACAAATGGTTGCGGTGGGTGAAGAAACCGGTCGGGTTGACGAATTACTAAAAGAAGTTGGTGATTACTATGAACGAGAAGTTGATTACGATTTAAGTACATTAACCGCTCGGATAGAACCCATACTTTTGGTCGGTGTAGCTGGTATGGTGTTGGTGCTCGCGTTAGGCATATTTACACCTATGTGGGATATGGCATCAGCAATGCAAGGTAAGTAAAAGCATGCGAGTAAGGAAAGTCTCGGGTTACGAAAAACCAAGTTATCCGCAGTTTTTTTCGTTATTAGATATTTGTAATTCTAAGTTTACTTATGTAGGCAAAGGTTTTAATTAAATGACCACCAATAGCGAAAAAAATGAAAAATCACTTGCCGAATTTATCGTTATTATTGCGCTTGTTGGGGTGATGATGGCCGCTTTCATTAATTACTTTCTTAAAAGTGAAGATCAATTTACTCATGCAGGTTTTAATACATTAGCGCAAAGCTTTAACACTAAAGTGAGTACCGTTCATGCGCAATGGTTAATGGATAAACAGCCAAATATTGTGTTCCTTGCTTCTTTCAATGAAAAAGAAAAGCAGGCAATATCCGTTAATAATCGCGGTTGGATAGATGTTAAACAAAAAGAAATGCCATGTGAGGCTATTTGGCTGTTGATAATAGAAACACCAATGAACTCAATGCAGCTTTCAATTAGCGCAATAGAAGTGTATAGCTTAAATGACACGCACCAAAAAAATCTAGGTAGCGCTAGAAAGAGTGTATGTCGTTATGTGTTATTTGATGGCAGTTATTTTGAATATAACCGCGCTAAAGGTAAAGTAGGTAAAGTAATCAAGTCGAATTAGTTTATTTAGCTACTTATTTTATTTTAAAGTGTAATTAATGGTGTTAAATAAGTTACTTAGTAAATAAATCACTGTTACAATAAAATTAAGTTAAAGAAATATGAGGTTGATATGAATAATCGAACCCAAATGAACAGATCAGGAATAAAGCAAGCCGCAGGTTTTACTTTAATTGAATTGGTTATTGTTGTGGTGATCTTAGGTTTTTTAGCGGTTACCGCTATCCCTAAGTTTTTAGATTTAACTGAGCAAGCAAAACAAGCTAATATTGAAGGTATGGCTGGCGGTTTTGCTACAGGTGTTTCATTAGTTAGAGCACAATGGGAAGCTGAAGCTAGGCCAAACGATGGTACTAATAATTTGGTAGACTATGATGGCACAACAGTTTATTTAACCGTTGAGGTTACTGCTAATGCAACCAATGCTGTTTCCAGTGTTCGTCCGGGCTATATTCTTGGCACATCAGCTGTTTCTACTGTTGCTGCAGTTGAATGTATTCAAGTATGGGATGCCCTATTGCAACAACCACCAACTACATCCAGCTCTGACTTAACTGTTGATAGCACAGTAGATTATTATGTTTCCGAAGGTAATGGCATCTGCCATTATTACTTAAAAGCTTCATTAACGCGTGATTCAAATGATTCGACTAAATATGCAGATCCATCAAATAGTACGACAGTAGGTAATAGTTTTACTTACCAACCAGCTAACAGTTCAGTCACTGTATATACAAATAATAATTAATTTTAAAAATCAAAAAATAGGACTTGTATGAAAAATTTAACTAAACAAAAAGGTTTCACCTTAATCGAATTAGTCGTGGTTATCGTCATTTTAGGTATTTTAGCAGTGACCGCTGCGCCTAAATTTATTGATTTAACGGGTGATGCTAAAGGGTCTGTTATTGAAGCGGTAAAAGGGTCAATGAACTCAGCTGCGGATTTGGCACATGCTAAAGCGCTTGTTCAAGGGCAGGCTGGAGATTCAGGTGCAATAAGTGCTGCGGGTAGTAACATTGTTTTAGTAAATGGTTGGCCAAATGCAGCGTCTATCGGTTCATTATTAGACTACGACACTGATGTTATTAGTGGTAGTGCTGGTACATTTGAACATGTTGATGCTGCAACCGGCACAACATGTCATGTTGTGTATACTAACTCAGCTGGCACAGTTACAGATGGTACAGCGGTCAGACCTGATATTACAACTACTATTACAGGCTGTTAATTGAATCCGTAATAAGAAAACGTCTATTTAAACCGAGCTTGTCTCGGTTTTTTTAACTCTATATTTAGTGATTGGTGTAATATCATTACACTTCTTTTGGCTTTTATTTATAGCACATGACAAGCAGCCATTACAACTGAGGTCGTAATTCCTCGGGTAATTCAAAGCATTTTATTTGCTCTGTTATCGGGCAAATAAAGCTCAAGCTAACGGCACATAATTGTAAATTAAGTGCTTCATTGTTATCAGCGATGCCGTGCAATCTATCACCTACTATAGGCAAGCCAACACTGGCCGCGTGAACACGAATTTGATGCTTTCTGCCGCTATCAATCTTCACTTTAATAAGTGATTGATCTTTAGTTTTATCATAAGTTAAACAGCGAAAAGTGCTACGTGCACTTTTGCTATCGACATCGCTTG
>JBLIEW010000013.1:0-88967 GCA_047633255.1 Colwellia sp. | reverse complement strand
ACGGTAAAGGTGATTGTCTTAATAAGCATTCTTCTTAGTGCTTTATGGCAATTTTTATGTAATTAGAATTTAATTATCCTAAAATCATAATTAACATATTACCTTTTAATTATATCTTTGTAGTAAATAAGTGAAATTCTAATTATTGATTTTATATAACAAATTCAACTTGTTGATGAATTATCTTTTTTTGGATTACCCTCCATTGTTTGGAAGGGATTAAATAGGAATATCAAATGAAATTTAAATTTTTAAATACGGTTTTAGCAGGATTGATGATGGATTAGTCGGATACTGGGGCTTTAAGATACGACAATCGTGATACTAATCCTATTGAATTCATCGCTACTCCAAGCTGGCAAGGAGATGGTGGTGACTTTGGTACCTCGCTTCCATCATTTAATGATTGGCACCACATTGTCGGTGTTCTAAACGTAGATACGATATCCTTGTATGTTGATGGCGCTCTTATGGATACAAAAAGTTATTCTGGCACCATTGGCGGTAGTGGCTTATTTGCAGAAATTGGCGGGGCCGGCGATGGCTACTTTAAAGGGACAATCGATGAAGTACGTATTTATAACCGAGCGTTAAGCAGTGAAGATGTGCAAGTGGTTATGGCCAATGCAACATCAGTCCCAGAACCAACAACACTTGCTATTTTTGCATTAGGTATTATGGGCTTAGCATCACTTCGTTTTATGAAAAAATCTTAATTTAGTTTTTTATATTTGAATATAAAAAACATCAATTGTCATGATTGTTGTTTTTTTTCTGGTGATTAGTACTTAGGTTATTTCACCTGAAAAAAAATCATGCTAATAAAATAATCCGCTTATAGCTAGCAGAAAACTCAAAAAAATCGATATGTATGGATCCTTAACACCAAGTGCCATAAAACACTTAATACGTTAAGTGCTTATTTTTGATGTAGGGCTAACCATCGCTAATGCCACTCTAAACCTTAACAAATAAAATTATTAATGAGACATTAGTACTTTAATTTTTTCGTCTTGTATTAGCATTAAAATAATTGACTTATTAACTTCACGACGTGTCTTTGATTTATACCAACGATACCAGCAATCAACATTATCCCAGTTGGTGATAATCGTTCTAATATTAGGGTTATCAACGTTGATGTATGATGCGCCAGAAATATAACCTTTTGCCGTCAGTATTGCTGTTAAGCTTTTGCGAATTTCAGAATCGTATGTACTTTCCATATCTTCAGCGAGTACACGCTCAATAATTACTTTTATCATTTTTATTTCAGTTACCTAATAATTAAATTTACACACAACACCATTACTAATCTATAGATATACCCCATTTAGCCAATGATTGTAAAGCAAGATAATAGATGATTTTAGCTGTTTATTATTCTGTTCAATAAATAACTTATTACCTAGCAATAGCAGGTGACATTGATACAACCAAAAGCACTCGGCAATATTTTTGGTGGATTACGTAGCTAATAAAAAATTGCCCCCTACTAATACCAATGGCAATAAAAGTATATTTAGGTACAAATTTCACCTCAATGCTCCATCAAACTTTGTCAGCTTGTAGCGAAAAGCGCAAGCTATGCACCTAGGTGTAAAGAATTGATTGCTGGTCTTTCTTGGTCATTTTATTAACCACCAACATAAATGAATTATCCATCATCCGCTCTATTTCACTTTGGGGTATTGAGTCATCAAGAACCACAGTATTCCAAAGACGCTTGTTCATATGATAACCAGGAATAACGGCAGGAAAAATTTCTCGTAACATTATAGCTTCACTTGGTTCACACTTTAGATTCAACCACCAGTCTTGCTTGTCACCGTCACTTTTACCCATTTTACCCATTTTACCCAATGCTAACGTAGCGAACATTTTATTTTTTACTCTAAAAACTTTTACTCCATCACCAAACGGATAGTACAAAGACGTTTCAGCTTTAGATAGCAAGTATTGCTCAGCTTGTTCAACGGTTAGACTATCTGTCATGTTTGATTTAACTCTTGATAGACGAGATCATTCGTCTAGTTTTAAGATGAAAGTTAATGATGAAAGAATAATCAAAAAAAAATAAAAGCCAAAGCTAATATAAATCAGTCGTGACTTTTTTGGTTATTAAATACACCTTTTAGAGAACTAATGCGAAAGCTGGTGTCTTAATTTAAGAAATAACTTCGCAGTAGTTCACAGTTCCAATAAGGAACGATGAAAAGCCCTGATATTTCAGGGCTTTGCTTTAGCTAAAAAATGTGATTTAAGAACTAATCACTTAAAAACTATAAGTCACTTCAGCCCAAGCACTAACACCTTCGCTAGGTAATCTTGACATAAGCGCAATTTCAGTTCCTTTAACACGGTTATATCCCCCTAGATGATTTTGATAATTTTTATCTAAAATATTATCAACACCTAAGCGTATCGCTAGGTCGTTATTAACAAAATATTGCGCATCTATATTAACAACACCATAACCTGATGTTTTCTGTTCATCATTAATACTCGATACATCATTTTGTTTCGCTGCCATAACAAGGCTGGTTTTAACCATCCAATCATCGCCACTGTAACGTAAATTAATCTGACCATTCAGTGGGGCAATACGGTACAAGTTGTCATCAATATCACGACGTTTACCTTGTACATAGCTAATAATAGTTGATAATTCTATCTGGTCACTAATATGATAATACCCATTAAGATCAATACCATAAAGTTCTGCGTCAACATTGGAGAATTTTAGCGGATTAGTGTCACCTGACATCATTTTTGCTAAGTTTTTAGCTTGCATATCCGCCAGACCTAATGGCGTGCCTTGAATATAATCATCAATAGATTGATAGAATATATGTGGCGCTAACATGAGCTTGTCATCTTGATAGGTTAATCCTAAATCAACTTGGTAAGCCATTTCTGATTTAAGGTTAATATCGCCGATATAAGTATGCCCATCCGCTAAACCACCTGTGGATTCCATAGGAGTCCACAAGTAACGTTCTTGATAAGAAGGTGCGCGAGTTTTCAGACCAACACCTGCAGAGAAAGAGAGATTAGTTGATAATTGGGTTTGGGTATTTAGCGCGATATCAACATTATTGTCTGACACTTTTCGATCTGCGTTATTAAAATCGTCTTGCAGAGTACTAACAAGATTTCCCATCATATTAGGCATCATTGCCATTGATGAGCTAACTGCGTCAGCATTAGCTTCTGCGCGTTTAAACCTAACACCCAGTTGTATTTTAGTTTGATCAAACTGATTTTGCCATTGGGTAAAAATACCATAACGATTGTCTTCAACTTTATTAAAGTTGACGACTTCAAACATCATATTATTTGGGTTTGTGATAACTGAATCATGACTGGCAAAGTAACCATCAACACCAAAAGCCAGTTCACCAAAGTCAAAATCTTTTGTTACTTTAACTTTAAAATCAGAGGTTTCTGCCGTCGCATTATTACGACGATATTTGTCTAGAGAAATAGTGTTTTTACGCATTAAAAAGTTAGTCATGCCATGATCCGCATCGATATAGCCTAATTGCCATTCGCCCTGCCACTCACTTAAGCTAAAAATACCATCAAGCGTGATACGATGACTTTTAATGTATTCAATATCCATTGGTAAAGCAGGTGTGCCGGAATCATTAGTGTCGGTATAGTGATAACTTAAGCCTATTTCATTATCATCTTTGCTATAACGAATATCACCGCCAAATTGTACTTTGTCAAAGTCGGTTGGGCTAAGAACGACATCATCGCCACTTTCCATGCTATCGCCTTTTTGGCTATTGCCGTATAGCAATACAGCAACATCACCTTTAGCAATATTGGTGACAGCAGATAACGTTTTAGCGCTATTGTTACTACGGTAACCTGCTTGTACATCCCCTGATAACGCTGTGTCTTCGCTGTTCATGGTTTCTGCTTTACGCATTTTCACTTCAACAGCACCACCGAGTGTATTAATACCAGCTGATACCGGTGCAATGCCCCGATATACCGTCATTGAGTCAACAATTAAGGGAGTTGAATAGCTTAGTGGTGTATCCATCGCATTAGGACCGGCACCAATAACAGGGTGACCATCAAGAGAGGCCGCAACTCTGTCGCCATATAAACCGCGATATTGAGCAATTCCTGTAATGGGGCCATTGCTATTAACATTGGCACCCGGAACAGATGTGAGCCAATCAGCTAAATCAGGTGCACTGGTCTGCCCTTGCGCATAGCCTTTCAAATCTTCTAAACTATGACGACGTTGGTTGGTAATGGTAATGACTTCTAACTCATCAATTGCATCGGGAGCGTCATCAGCGAAGGCTTGCCCAGAAAAAATAACGGTTGAAGAGGTAATGGTGGATAACAAAAATATTTTTACAGCAATTGCTGATGGAGTAAGATAGGTACGCATAGTGTTTCACTCATGTTTGGATACCCATTCCACTTGAATACGCATGATTAAGCTAGAATTCAACTGGGGCGAGTATAAGTATATTTTTAAATTAAACACATTCTCACGGCTTAACTAATTTAAAACAAAAGGAAATGCATAATACGCGACAATTTGTCGCAGGGTAAAATCAGCTTTTTTGCACTAGATCAATAAAGCTGATTTTTATCATGGAGTATTAATAGAATAGCTATTGAGATTGAAAGCAACGATGTTATTGGAATATTTAGTTCATTTAGAATGATCACATATTTATTGCCATTGGTATTATACCTGCGTGTCTTAAATGACTTCTCGCTTGCTTAATTCGTTTAGCTTTCATTTCACCATAACTGGGGCTGTCAAAATTAAAAGCAAAAAAGTGAACCCCTGCTGAGTTTTCAACAAAGCCTATATACCAACCCAGCATAGTACCGTCATCACGTTTACCTGCACCTGTTTTAGCAAATAAACGATAATTCGGTTTTGTCTCTGTTAGCATTACGGCTTTTAAGCTTTCAATTGCCTCTTTTTTAAAACCAAACTGATTATGATATGTTTTTTGCAAAAAACCTATCTGCTCAACGGCTGATATTTTCAGACTACCATTTAACCAAAAATCATCTAAGCCTGACGAAATATCTTGGTTTCCATAATGCATTTTATTTAAGTAACTAGTCATGTTTCCTTCGCCAATGTCGGTTGCCAATTGACGATAAATAGCTACCATAGAATACTTAAAAGCAGTGGTTAAGTCGTAATGGGGCAATTTCCACACAGATGGCCACCAAGCTTGCTTGGGATAGGCTTTTTCGTCATACGTTAACACTTGCTTAGTATTTTTAATTACCCCTAAATCCAAACCAATTAGGCTATTGGCAACTTTAAAGGTAGAAAAAGGTGATAGCTGTGTATTAGCACGGCCTTCATTTACAGTACTTGTGTGGCCTTTATTACTAGTATTTACTTTTATAGACTCGGTTAATAGTACAAAAGTACACGAGTTATCACCCTCTTGACATAACTCTTCACCGCCACTTGCTAGCGCAAAGTGACTGCAATAACCTAACAATGCTGTGGTCAATAATAGTTTAATTACTTTCATAAAATCATCTCTTTTGCTAATTAATTACTCACATAATACGTTAGACATTAGAATACACAAAATAGTAAGTGACTAATACGCAGACAATGACACAATAGGGTGGAAATTTTTTAGTAGGAATATGAATGAAAACTTTTTTTACCTTAGTATTTATTGTGCTAAGCAGTAGTAGTTTTGCCACAGAACAAGCAGAACAACTATTTAATCAATTGAAACCCTCTCTTTATCAAATAAAATTAATCGATAAAGCCAGTGGCGAAAAGTCATCTATTGGCTCCGGTTTTCAAATCAGCAAGGATGGCATTATTGCAACCAATTATCATGTTATTTCAAGCTATGCTTTGCATCCTAAAAAGTACCGTATTGAGTATTTAGATGGTGGAGGAAATACGGGCTTATTAGTCCTGCAAAGTGTTGATGTTATTAATGACCTTGCTTTAGTTAAACGTGAAATTGATTCACTAAATAATGATGACATCAATTTCTTCCAGCTCTCTAAAACTGCACCCCATAAAGGCGAACAATTATTTTCCTTAGGTAACCCGCATGATTTAGGCATGATAGTGGTGCCGGGTACTTATAATGGTTTGAAGAAAGAATCATTTAATGAGCGTATCCATTTTACTGGTTCAATCAATTCAGGTATGAGCGGCGGGCCCGTGGTAAATAAACAGGCGGAAGTTGTGGGTATTAACGTAGCAACCTCAGGTAATTCAATTGGCTTTTTAGTCCCTCACGACAAACTCAAAAATTTATATCAGGCTTTCTTACTAACTCCCCCTGAATCAATTGAACTACAGATGGCAGCGCAATTAACCGCTAATCAAAATAAATTAATGACCGCAATATTAAATAGCCCATGGCAAGAGAAGCCCCTAGGAAAGCATGGCGTTATTCCTATTATTGATGTGCCCTTTATTCGTTGTTGGGGTGATTCAAATGCGGATAAAGCTGATGCCTTAATTTTAACGGCAGTAGCAAATTGCTCATTAGATGAAAACACTTACCTTTCATCACACTTTTTTACTGGCTCAATAGAAATAGAGTTTCGCTATATGCAAGCAAAGGATATTGGTGCTAATAAATTTTATCATTTATATGAGCAACAAATCGCCCATGCGGGTGCTGGTAATAGAGCAGGAAAAAACAACGTCACACAATATCAATGTCATCATGATTTAGTGATGCCTGACAACCAAATGATAAATAATAAAAGTATTTTGTGTACTCGTGCTTATAAAAAATTTCCAGACTTATTTGATGTACTGTATTTAAGTGCTTCAATAGATAAAGAAAAACAAGCGTTAGTAAGCCACTTTACTATTGCAGGTGTTAATCAAGAAAATGCATTAGCGTTCACCCGTAAGTTTATGGAGGCGGTGTCATGGAATTAATAAAAGAGAACTTTGTGACCGAAGAAGTAGACGTAAAAGAATTGGTTATTGAAGAAATTACTCGTAATCATAAACTACTGCATAGACATAAACTCGATAAACAAAGTATTCATATTGGTCGAGATTATCGTAATGATATTATTTTGGCTGATCCCCATGTTTGCCCAAGTCATATTAGTATCGATTTTATCGATGAGCAATGGCAAATAACAGATAACCAAACGGTTAATGGTACCTTTGTAGAAAACCCTAAAGAAAAAAAACAAGAAGCAGATCAGCATATTGTACGTGATGGTGATGTCATCAGTTTAGGCAAAAGCCAGATACGACTTCTATTTAGTGATCATGCGGTAGAGCCAACATTAGCTTTTAGCCCTTTTGAAAGCTTTATCAATCTTATGCGACACCCTTTAGCCTTATTTATTAGCATCGTTTTATTCACCCTGATAGCAGGTAGTATTATTTACGTTAATAAACCGATAGAAGTAAACTTCAGTCAATTACTTGTACCTGCCATTGGAATGACATTAGGATTTGCACTATGGCCTGCAGGCGTTGCTTTGGTATCGTATTTAACTAAACATGATCCCCGCTTAATGGCCCAGCTTGCCGTTAGTTTTGCTTTATTTAACTTGATGTGGTTTAGCGATATTTTACAAACGATTGTTACTTTCAATAGTTCAAGTAGCAACATATTGCTAATGGTTGTAACTTTCATCTCAGTAATACTGGCCTTTGGCTTGTTCTGGTTAAATAGTTATATTGGCTTTCATATGAGTGGAAAAAGACGAATAGTGGTTTCGGTAAGTCTGACGCTATTATTATTTGGCGGAAGCTATTTAATACAATACAGTAAGAAACCAGAATTTGATCCCAGACCTAACTATAACGCGACTATTATGATGCCTAGCTTTTTATTAACCACCAGTAGCAACGTTGATGAGTTTATTGATGATAGTAGTAAGCTGTTTGAAAAGACCAGTAAAAAAGCTCAAGAGGAATAGCTCTTCCGTTGCTTCTTAGCCCCTTCAACAGGGGCTAAGAAGCAATGGTATTTATGGGCGTGGAATAAAACCCACAGCATCATAAACTGACGTTATTATATTGCTCGCTCGCAACGACGCTTTTTCAGCACCACTTTTCATCACTTGTTCAAGAAAAGCATGATCTTCACGATATTCATGATATTTGGTTTGAATAGGCGCCAACATAGTCACTACTGCGTCAGCAACATCACCTTTTAAATGACCATACATTTTATCTTCGTACTCTGGTACTAAGCTCTCGATTGACTTGCCCGTGGCACATGAAAGCAAAGAGAGTAAGTTAGACACACCTGGCTTCTCTTCCAAATTATAATAAATACGTGCTTGCTCATCGGAGTCGGTCACAGCGCGTTTAATCTTTTTGGCTATTTTTTTCGGATCTTCTAATAAGCCAATAAAGTTGCCTGGGTTAGTATCTGATTTCGACATCTTCTTCGTTGGCTCAAGTAAGCTCATGACTCGGGCGCCATGCTGAGGAATAAACGGATCTGGCACGGTAAAAATATTACCATAAAGATTATTAAAACGAGTGGCAATGTCACGTGCCAATTCTAAATGCTGTTTCTGATCATCACCAACCGGCACTTTATCTGCACCGTACAACAAAATATCAGCGGCCATTAATACTGGATAAGTAAACAAACCTGCGTTCATATTTGCTTCAGATTTTTGCGACTTATCTTTATATTGTGTCATACGGTTTAATTCACCCATTTGCGTATAACAACTCAATACCCAACTCAGTTGTGCATGTTCTGGCACATGAGACTGAATAAAAATGGTACTTTGCTCTGGATCTACACCACAAGCAAGATAAAGGGCTAATCCATCGAGCGTCGCTTTACGTAAATCTTCAGCTTTGGGGCGAACAGTAATGGCGTGTTGATCCACCAACATGTAATAACATTCATGGCTAGGTTGCATATTGACCCATTGCTTTAATGCGCCTAAATAATTGCCAATAGTTAATTCACCTGATGGCTGACAGCCACTTAATACAATAGGTTTACTCATTATTTATTTCTTACCTTCAAAGTTTTTAATCTGTAATTATATCAATGGAATTAATTTGATACTTTTGCTAGCTCTACGCGCATTTCATCAATGGCAATTTTATAATCTGTTTGAGAAAATATGGCACTGCCCGCAACAAACATATCAGCACCTGCAGCAGCGATTTCAGCAATGTTATTCGCCTTAACGCCACCATCAACTTGTAAACGAATGTCCCGACCACTTTGAGTGATTTTTTCTTTTACTAAGCGTAATTTATCTAAGGTCGTTGGAATAAAAGATTGCCCACCAAAGCCTGGATTTACTGACATTAATAAAATCACATCAAGTTTATCCATAACAAAGTCTAAACACTGTAAAGGTGTTGCTGGGTTTAAAACCAAACCCGCTTTACAGCCATGATCTTTTATTAGCTGTAAGGTGCGATCAACATGATCACTCCCTTCTGGATGAAAAGTAATAATATCAGCACCGGCTTTAGCAAATTGAGGAATTAAACTATCAACAGGTTTCACCATTAAATGAACATCTATTGGTGCAGTTATCCCGTAATCACGCAACGACTTACAAATCATAGGGCCAAAAGTTAAATTAGGGACAAAGTGATTATCCATAACATCGAAGTGTATAACATCTGCGCCCGCAGCTAAAACCTTAGCGACATCATCACCCAAACGAGCAAAATCCGCAGATAAAATAGAAGGTGCAATTAAAAAAGAAGACATAACAAAATAGCCCTAAAAAAAGTTATCGCCATTATACCCAAGCTAATGCTAAATGCGAGTTTCACGAGAGTATATAAAAAGCGCACCTAATTTGCTCAAGACCAAATAACTTGCACCATATTGACGCAAGAAATCAAAACTCATCTAAAATATTATTTTATATCACAACCAAAACAAACCAATAAACCATTGTTTAATAAATATAATTTCTATAAATCAATAAGAAACAAAAATTCAGGCATCATCTTTGCTAAATACTAAATAGATTCAAAATTTTATAATTAAGAGAGATTAACATGAAAAAATCACTATTAAGTCTAACACTAACTTCACTTTTAGCGACATCTGCGCTTGTTTCAACTCAAGCAACTGCTGTAGAAGGGCTTAGTGCTAATGCTGCAGTCACATCTAACTATTTGTGGCGTGGTTTAGAGCAAACAGGTGGTGATGCTGCCATTTCTGGCGGTATTGATTATGCTCACGACTCAGGATTATACGTTGGTACTTGGGCGTCTAATGCTTCTTGGGGCGACATGAAAACTGAATTAGATTTATACTTCGGCTTTGGTGGCGACATCAGCGAAGATGTTTCTTATGACGTTGGTTATATTTACTATGCATACCCTGATACCATTGCTGATGAAAATGAATTCTCTGAAATTTATGCTAGTCTTTCGACTGCCGGCTTTACCTTTGGTGTAGCAGTATTAGCTGATTCAGAATCTGGCGGCGATGGTGCTGAATTCGGTGATTCTGTCTATGCTAACCTTGATTATGGTTTTGCTTTAGAAAGCGGTGCTGAGATAACTTTTCACGTTGGTGATTACAGCGGTGATTTTTCTACTGAATCTACAGATTTTGGCGCTTCAATCAGCAAAGATGGATTTACTTTTGGTGTGTCTAAAGTAAGCTTTGATGATAGTGTTAATGATGATAGTGATGACCTGAAATTCTACGTTTCTTATGCTGTTGATATTGACTTATAAGCTGTCAGCTCACTTAGTACATAAGTAATATGTTAACTGATAGTAATACGTTAATTGGCCATATCTCAGCCAATTAACGTTTTTTATCTTTGAATTAATGATCAAGCTTCAGTTCTTAAAACTGATCACCAACTTAATACCTTTGGTATAAAAAAACCTACCACATTTCACGTCAACACTAATGATATACAGTAATAATCGCTCTAGCGCTCTGATTATCACTCGATAAAACGTCCTAAAGCGAATACTTCAAGTGGCGCAGGTATAGATTTAGCCGAGTTATTGCATTATAGTTTCAACTGATTTATAGCTTATCGGTAAGATAAAAATGCCTAATAAAAACTCATCATTCCTAAACACCGTTAAAAGTGTTGCCGCAGCATTTTTTGGTGTTCAAAGTAATAAAAACAGGGAGAGAGATTTTAGCGAAGGTAAATTGAGCCATTTCATTATTGTAGGAGTTATTGGGGTAATTATTTTTATTGCTGTGCTAATTGCAATAGTGACTCTGGTAATACCGAGTACCTAGCTCTGTTAAGAGTTTAGCGTCGGTATTATTTATATAAAGCTAATATTTCTTGAACCTTTATTCGCCCTTTTCCTTTTTGACTTATTGAGCGTTGTACCTGAAATAACTTCTTCTTACTGGCGTCTTTATATAACTCACGAGTAAAGTCTACATAGTGATTTGATATCAATGTAGGTATGCCTTCACTTCTTGCTTTCTCTACACAATTTACCAGTCTCAATTGGTCTTCATCAGTAAATGAATTACCCACATAAGCAGTGAAGTTTGACGTTCGATTTATCGGTGAATAAGGAGGATCACAATAAACAACATCATCAGCGCGTAGTTGAGAGAATGCCGTTTCAAAATCCCCTTGCATAAACGTTGCTTTTTGAGCTTTTTCAGAAAAGTACTCTAATTCTTTTTCGGGAAAGTACGGGTGCTTATACCTTCCAAAAGGTACGTTATAGCCACCACTTTTATTATATCGACATAAACCGTTATAACCGTGTCTATTTAGATATAAAAACAATAAGGAGCGTTCGTATGAATCAGTAGACTGATTAAATTGATTTCTGAATTCATAATACTTTTCAGCCTGATTATTCTCGCCATTGAAGAACTTCTGAGCGTCAGTAATAAATTCTGTAGGTTGGTTTTTAATGATGTTGAATAAATTAATTAGATCCTTGTTCATATCGATCAAAAGATATTCGTCAAAGTCCAAATTAAGAAAAACAGAGCCACCACCAACGAAAGGTTCTACTAATCTTTTTTTACCTTTGGTCGGTAGCAGACTAACGATGTCATTTATGACTTTTTTTTTCCCACCTGCCCATTTTAAAGCAGATCGCATACTAACTAATGATTTAACTTGAGTCACAAAAAAACCTATAAATTATTCGTAGCTAAAGCTAACATGATTGTTTGGTGATAAATAGATGAACTGTCTATTTTCATACTTTTAAAAATATAAAAGCGTAGGGTATCTAATTCGCGCTATAAAGGCACTAGACCACTTACTCATACTAATGCTGCACGAGTTCTTCTATACTTATTCTTAAGGGGGATTGTAGCTTGAATTACTGGTTAACGGTATTTATTTCACGCTTAATTGTTGAAACCGACTTTAAAAATGAGCCTAGATCTTTTATAGCTTGTGGTAGCTTGTTCATTGCCTCCCTTGCTTGAGCTTTATTGCTAAAAATCTTAGAGGTAAGTGCAAAAAACTTTTGAGTATTTAAGTTTTTCTGATAACTAAAATATTCTTGATCTTTATTTTCTTTAATAAACGCTTTTAATTTTGATAAATCAGAAAAGCCTCTTATTTGTACAACATAACCTTTTTCTGAATTCAGGTAATATTGTTCATTTAATGTTGTTGGCAAACCGGTTAAATTACTGAGCTTTTTAAGGTTCACAGTAGTCGTTTTAACTTGCTTTGGTATTACTTGCAAATTTGTTGATATCAATACGGATTTTTCAAGATTAGTCGCTAGCTGATTATCATTTATAGCCGATTCAGTTAACATCAATGCTTGCAATATATCATCATTTTTTGCTGTTGCTGAGCGGACATTTGGGCTATTGTCTTGAGCTAATAACGCAAGGTGAATGTCAGCAACGCTGGCAAGTTTATTTTGTTTCGTTATTGTTTTTACCTTTTGCGGCAGTTGTTTTGGTATTATTTTCAGTTTTTCATTTACTGATGGGATTACAGGTAAAGTGGCAAAATTAAAACTCTTATGCTCACTTAACAAAAACCAAAAAACGACTATTATTAACAAACCAAATAAAGCAGCCAAGCTTATCTTTAGCCATATATTACCTTTAAACCCGGCTGATTTATTTTTAAATCGCGCATGGTCTAACGCAATAACTTGCCCACTACTGGCATCTATAATACTGGTTTTTTTGTCAAAAATAGTTTTGTTTTGCCCTATTTCTATGGCTGCTCGTTCTAAGCCAAATATGACAACATTGATCTTTTTTTGTATTTTTTTAGCGGTATCAACAAGCTGACAAAGCTCATATTTAATTTGTAATGATAGTGATTGAGCATGCTCAACAATAACAGTAATCGTGTCATTATTATTTTTAGATAAACGTAGAATACTCACAGCTAAGGATTGCTCTGGATCGAATAGAGTATTGGCAAATAGCTGCTCAATTAAACGGCAGCGCATTTGAATATCGTTTATCTTGCTTGATGCAGCAACAAAAGCAACATTCATTTCTTGATTGCTAGATTCTTGACTTATATTAGCTAAGTATTGACGTGCGACTTTAGAGTAAACGGCTGGATTGTTATCAACAACAACAGTCATCTGTTTTGAAAAGCGTTGTATATAATCAATGCGAGCGATGACACTAACTCCTGTCGCTGATATATCTACCATATCATCTTCAACATTGTTATCAGCCTGCTCATTGATTTTACTATGATTTATTCGCGTGTTCGCTAGTGCTGACATACCCAACCCTTTCTATAATATTTGCTTTCTATTACCTTTTAGAAAGCAAAAAACAGTTATAGAATTTGCTGAAGCATTTCCACCGTCACATCATCACGAATTTCTGATTGTCCAATAGCGGTTGGGACAATAAAACGTAATTTACCACCGATGTTCTTTTTATCACGGCGCATATGGCGTACAAAATCATCAAGCGCCATCGTTTCTGGCGCTATTAAAGGTAAATCAAATACCTTAATAAGTGATTCTATTCGACAAAGTTCTGACACTTCAAGCAAATTCATTACTACTGCTAACTTACTAGCAAGAACCATGCCCGTAGCAACAGCTTCGCCATGAAGCCAGTTTCCATATCCTTGCTCTGCTTCAATAGCATGACCAAAGGTATGACCTAAATTAAGTAATGCTCGCACGCCCGCTTCGGTTTCATCACTAGCAACAATATCCGCTTTACATTGGCAACATTTCTCAATCATTTGAGAGAGAGTCTCTTTGTCGCCAACTTTAATTGACGCAATATTTTGTTCTAGCCAAACAAAAAAGTCATAGTCACCTAAAATGCCATATTTAATGACTTCAGCCATACCGGCATTAAATTCTCGTTCAGGTAAAGTAGCCAAGCTATCAATATCAATAATTACCGCTTTAGGTTGATAAAAAGCGCCAATCATATTTTTACCAAGTGGATGGTTTACTGCAGTTTTGCCACCAACAGAAGAGTCTACTTGTGATAAGAGCGTTGTCGGGACTTGCACAAAGTCTATGCCGCGTTGATAACTCGCAGCAGCGAAGCCGGTAATGTCACCAATAACGCCACCACCCAACGCGATTAACGTAGTATCACGACCATGCTCATTTGCTAATAAGTGCGACATAATACGCTCAAAATTAGCTAAATTTTTCTCAGCTTCACCATCAGGTAAAATAATTTCATCAAGTTCGAAGTTGGCTAATTTTTCTTTGATATTAGCAAGATAAAGAGGCGCTACAATAGTATTTGTGACAATACAAACGCGTTTATTTTGAATATGAGTAGAAAACAGATCTGAGTTATTAAACAGACCTGAATCTATATAAATAGGATAACTACGGGTGCCTAGATCAAGCTGAAGTGTTGGCATGTTTTATGTCTACTACTGTAAGGACTATAAATGAAATTAAAAGTCTAAACGCTCGATAATTTTGTGCGCCACAACTTTAGCACTTTGATCATCAGTTTTAATGATCACATCAGCAATCTCTTCATAAAAAGGATTACGTACAACGGCTAAATTTTCTAGTACAGTACGAGGTTTTTCTGATGTTTGTAACAACGGACGTCGGCGATCTCTTTGTGTACGAGCCACTTGTTTATCTATTGTAGTTTCAAGGTACACAACAATGCCACGTGCAGATAAGCGGTTACGAACTTGGTCGCTGATTACTGAACCACCACCTGTCGCTAAAACAATACCTTGTTTTTCACTCAAATCTTCAATAACACCTTCTTCTCTCTTGCGAAAACCTTCTTCACCTTCAAGATCAAAAACCCAGGCAATGTCTGCCCCAGTTCGGCGTTCAATTTCTTGATCCGAATCAAAAAATTCAAGATGTAGTCTGTCAGCAAGCTCTCTACCTATAGTACTTTTTCCTGCGCCCATGGGACCAATCAGGAAGATATTACGTTTCTCTGCCATTAGATTTACTTAATACTCGTTTGTTTCAGATCATATCAAAAAGAAATTAACAATATCTGCTTAAATACTTTTTGACGTTATAGAGGTCTCCCTCGGAAATTTCAAGGGCGTAATTATCGCAATTGTTAGGGTAAGATTGCAAGTAACATTGTCGTTAAGTAAGATAAAAAGCTAATTTAACGACAATTAAGTAACAAATTTGTGCTAAAAATGCTCAGTTACTATGCGTGGAGTGACAAAAATTAATAATTCTTTTTTCTCATTGAACTGATTGGTATTTCTAAATAACCAACCAAAATAAGGAATATCGCCTAATACGGGTACCTTAGATACTGTACTGATAATGGCTTGTTGATAAATACCACCTAACACAATAGTCTCACCGTTATTCACTAAGACTTGAGTACCGATACGTTGGGTATCAATCGCAGGTGCTTGTCCACTTTGAACGTCTGAAACAGTATCTTGAGTGACCACTAAATCCAAGATAATTTTGTTGTCAGGTGTAATATGTGGCGTTACCGTCAAACTAAGTACCGCTTTTTTAAATTGTGTAGCGGTTGCGCCACTTGAAGAGGCTTCTTGATAAGGAATTTCAACACCTTGCTCAATGTAAGCTTCCTTTTGATTTGCCGTGGTAATACGAGGACTGGCAATAATTTCACCTTTGTTTTCTTTTTCCATAGCGCTCAATTCAAGATCTAAAATGGTTCCATCTGATAATCTAGCAACTTGGAATGCCAATGCCCCTGCTGGATTGACTACAGGTAAATTAACATTTAATCGATCCGCTAATGCAGGAACAAGGCCAGTATTAGAAGAGTTGGCACCGGCTAAAGAGCCAGAGGTTGCATATTGACCATCCGTATCGGTAACGCCCCAGCGAATTCCTAATTCTTCATTTATATTGTCTTTAACGGTTACCATGCGCGCTTCAATGATAACTTGACGCACAGGGATATCTAAAATAGTAACCATGCGTTTAATGTCTTCAATAATTTTGGCTGTATCACGAATTAATAAGGTATTTGTGCGCTCATCTACTGAGACACTGCCACGAGAGGATAAGATACTTGTATCTTCATTTTTGATTAGGTCAGCTAGCTCAATGGCTTTAGCATAATTTATTTGTACATATTCAGAATATAATGGCGCTAACTCTTCTACCTGCTGTTGAGCTTGTAAATTTTTTGCTTCTCGGGCAGCGAGTTCATCGCTTGGCGCAACCATTAAAATATTGCCTTGCATTCGCTTATCAAGACCTTTCACTTTCAAAATAATATCAAGTGCTTGGTCCCAAGGAACACCATCTAAACGTAAGGTAATATTCCCGGTAACGGTGTCACTAGTAATTAAATTAAATTCATTATAATCAGCAATGATTTGCAACACGGTACGCACAGGAATATCTTGGAAGTTTAGTGATATTGTACGGCCAGTAAAGTCTTCACTGTCACCTAAGTATCCAGGTGCTTTCTTTTCTTTTTCTTTAACTGACAATATAAATAAGTTGTCTGTTTGACGATGTGAAAAAGTAAAGTGCGTATCAACATCAATAACTAGGCGAGCATTACGACCTTCTTTAAATGTTTCAATACCTGAAACAATCGTACCAAAATCGGTTACATCAAGCTTGTAGAGTAACTCTTCAATTATTTTTGTATTGTGAAATTCAACATTAACTTTGCCTAATTTATCATTCACATCAACAGCAACCATAGTGTCTTTTAAATACACTAATATTTCAGCCGAATTATTTTCACCTAAACGAAAATCAAGTGACTCTATATGATTAATAAATTGCTCCCCTGCAGGGCTTAATGCTTCAACAACTTCAGCTGATTGACCATAGTTAAAAGTAATAGAAAATTGTTTGCCATTTAAAGCGACATCAAACACCGATAATTTTTCTAAATTAATCAAGGCAACAACCTTGCCTGAGCTATTATCTAAAACAACATTGGTAATACCCGCATGATTAATCAGTGTCTCTTTAATTTTATTATCAAACATATTAGCGGTAAAACTCACCTCAACAAAAGCAGAGTTCATTGAGGTTTTGACTGCCGGTAACGATAATATTTCTGTTGAGAATTCAAAGACCAATTCAATTTGGTCGTCTTGAATGGTGTTATAAGAAATACCTAATAACTGACTATTATTTGTTGGCTCTGCACTAAGATTAAAAGAGGCTGTAACAAGAATTAGTATCGCCAAGAAAACTAGCCAAGCCTGCTTTATTTTGGCTTCTCCAGTAAAGATTTTATAATTTTTCATTTTATTAAATAGCATTATTATTTTCCTTTACCCTTCGGACTTTGATAGAGCAATTTTAATCATTGTTTCACGTTCTACCCAACAACCTGCACCATCAGGTGTCAGTTCAACTAATGTGACACTTTTAGCATTGACTGCTTTTATATGCCCATTAAATAGTCCCATGTAACTACCAATAGCAACCCTATGTAGGGTGAAGTCTGAAGCCTCGACCAAAGCCCAAAGTATACCATCATCCCCAAGAGTGCCACGCATTGTTAGATCACCCAGTGCAAACTTTTCTAATGGCTGCTTACGACGACGGGGATCAGGGCTTAAACATCCCGACATTTGTTGAATTTTTTGTTGAATGACTTCAGGTTTTGGTAAAGCAAATGGACTTCTTAAAGTAAATGCCGAGTAATCATAGTGATTAAATGGGTGTACTTCTGGCATAGGATCAATTTGGTTGGTTGTTGTGGCTCTAACCTGTTCAATGTGAGCACTAAGATCAGTTGTATCATCATAACAACCGCTCACTAATACCAAGACAATCACAGCTAATATTTTCATTTTATTTCAGCCTCTTGGTAGCGGTAGGTTTTAGCTTCAAGTTTTAAATTCAACGTGTCTTCATTGTTCGGCATAATATCTATTTTAAAATCATGTAAAGTAACAATGCGAGGCAATCCCGCTATTTTACTGACAAACTTACCAAAAGAGTGATATGAGCCGTTTACTTCGATATCAATAGGTAACTCTATATAGATTTCTTTACTTATTTCAGGTTGCCATTCTAACTTAACAAAGTCTAAACCACTTATAGTGCCAATAAAGGTAATATCGTCTAATAAACCCGGCGTTTCATGACTGTTAGGTAAACGTCTTAATTGATTAGCAAAGATATCTTCTGCTTCTAGCATTTGTGCCCTGAACAACTCTAAATTTGCTGCAACATGGTATTTACTTTTATAAGACTGCTTTAACGTGACTTCTTCAGCGGTAACCCTATCTAGTTGCGACATTTTGTCACTAATTAAACCAACATACCCTAGACCAATAACAACTATGGATAAGAAGATAGTTAACACTAACTTCGCTGCTGATGGCCATTGACCAATATTATCAAGTTCTAAGTTTTCAAATTGTGATGCATCAAACTTCAAAATATCCCCCTATTAAGCCTTAAGGCGTTGCTTAGCAAAGAGACGTTAACTATGAGAGGTATCATTTACCACCTCCATTGACTACATTAGTAAGTTCGGCATTTGAATCATTTACTAATCCTTTAATTTTCACCCGCATCTTAAAACTACTGAGTAGCTTAGGCGAGCCATCATCAGAGGTAATCGACTCTGGAGTAGCATCAGTGAATAAATCCGATAGTTCAATCGCTCTAATCATATTAGCTAAATGATTATTCGATTCACTTTTACCCGTAATCTGAATGGTATTGCCTTTTTTATCAATTTGAGTGATGTAAATTCCATTGGGAATTATGGTGGCTATTTCATCAAGGACTTGCGTGCCTACATTACGACTGCGTTGTAATTGCTCTACCACATCAATACGTTCCTGTAGTGCGGTTTTCTTATCGTTTAAGGTTTTTATTTCTGCTATTTGTATATCTAATAATTGAATTTCATTTTTCAAAAAGGCATTACGTGTTAGCTGTCCATCTACGCGAGCTTGAAAATATAAATCAACTGATAGCACTAGAGCAAAGGCAACCAGACCGGCTGCAGCCAAAATCATGAAAAATTCTTTTTGCTTAGCCTTGATTGCCTCTTCCCGCCAAGGAAGCAGATTTATATATGCCATGGCGTGAAACTCCTCAACGCTAACCCTGTTGCCACCATAAATTGTGGCGCGATTTTAGCTAACTCATCTTCATTGATTGTCTTTGCTATTTCCATACTATTAAAAGGGTTAGCCATAACGGTGTGAATACCTAGTTCATCGGTTAGTAATTTCTCTACCCCTTCTATGGAAGCCGTTCCACCGGAGACAAGTATATAATCAACTTTATCCGCGCCACTTGAAGTCAAAAACATTTGAATAGCGCGACGTATTTGTTGCATTAAAATGGTATGAAAAGGCGCTAACACTTCAAAAGTATAATTAGGGGGTAAGTCATGGAGAATTTTTGCTTCTTCAGCCTCTTCAAATGATTTGTTATAATAAGAAACAATTGAACGAGTATATTGTTCACCGCCAAATATTTGATCGCGGCTATAGATATGCTTTCCTGCTTTGGTTACAGAAAAAAGTGTCATGGTTGCACCAATATCTACAATGGCTACCGTTTTATTTGCCGCATCTTCAGGCAGTTGGGATAAACATAAATCATGTGATCTACTAACCGCATAAGATTCTACATCAATAACCTTGGTATGAAAATCACCTGATTCCAAGGCAGCAACTCTGGCTTCAATAGATTCTGTTCGCGCTGCACTAAGTAAAACATTAACTTTACTCGGATCTGACTCATTAACATCTAACGACTCAAAGTCTAGGCTGACTTCATCTAAAGGATAGGGAATTAAACTATCGGCTTCTATTTCAATTTGACTAGCAAGCTCATCTTCACTAAGGGCAACATCCATATAAATTATTTTGGTGATAACAGTTTGCCCTGATACCGCAGTTGCTGCTTCTTTCGCCTTCATTGATATTTTTTGACGAATTTTAGCGATAACATGACCAACCGCTTCAATATCTTGAATTTCACGATCAACTACTGCACCACGTGTCATCGGTTCAATAGCGAAATCTTCTAGAATATAACCCTCAGAGCCCTGGCTAAGCAAAACAGCTTTGACTGCATGGGATCCTATATCTATCCCCACCATCATAGTTGTCTTCTTTTTCCACAGATTATAAAGCATAGCAGCCCACTAAATTATATTGTTGTAATTATTTTAGACAAATTTTGACATAAATACATTTATCACATGGTTTTACAAGATATACTAGTATTATCTGAGAATTTTATCCACATATAGAGTTAATGTAGTGTTTTCTGTCAAAAATTTTTTCAAGCTTACCTTCACCTTCGTATTTATTATTTTTTTTGGCACGTTTGTTTTATATTTAACTTTGCGCGATGAATTACCTGACATTAATTCTTTAAAGGATGTTCAGTGGCAAACGCCTATGCAAATTTACAGTATTGACGGCTCGTTAATTTCTCAATTTGGTGAGAAAAAACGAAAACCACTAACCTTCGATGAGATCCCCCAGCAGTTAACTGATGCCCTATTAGCCACTGAAGATGATCGTTTTTATTTTCATTTCGGTGTTGATCCAATCGGTATGGCACGTGCTGTTTTGGGTCAAATAACCGGGAATAGTAGAGGCGGAGCCAGCACCATTACGATGCAAGTAGCGAGAAACTTTTTTTTAACTCGCGAACAAACTTATATTAGAAAAATTAGGGAAATATTTTTATCTTTTCATATCGAGAACTTATTAACTAAAGATGAAATACTCACACTTTATGTTAATAAAATTCCTTTAGGGCATCGATCTTTTGGTTTCGGTGCCGCTGCACAAGTCTATTATGGCAAAGAGATTGATCAACTTAATTTAGCGCAAATTGCCGTATTAGCAGGTCTACCGAAAGCGCCTTCTACTTATAATCCTATCCGCTCGGTTGAAAGAGCTACGTTACGTAGAACAACCGTATTACAGCGCATGTTAGTGAGTGGCTATATTACAAATGAGCAATACCAACAAGCAAAAACAGCGCCCATTACCGGCAAACGCCATGGTGCAAAAATAGAATTAAACGCACCTTATATTGCTGAAATGGCTCATAAAGAAATGCTAAGCCGTTATGGTAAAGAACAAGCTTATACTGGTGGTTTTAAAGTTTTCACTACGGTCACTAATAAATTACAGCAAGCAGCTCATTCTGCTGTCACAACAAATTTATTACGCTATGACCAACGTCATGGCTATCGAGGAGCACTTGGCTCTCTGCGCCCTAATGATGAGCAAACTAATATTGCTAACTCACAAACTAACAAAACAACTCAATTAACGCCTGATTTTCCACCACTCACCGATGAAGAAATTGCAGCAGCACTTAATAATGCCAATGATTATGAAATGTTAGCACCCGCTGTCGTGACTAAAATAAATGAAAAATCAGTCATCATCACCTTGCGCAATAATGAAGAAGTGATAATACCCTGGGCTGGTATGGCTTGGGCACGTCCTTATATAAATGACCAAAAACAAGGTAAGCCCCCCAAGGTAGCGAGTGACATATTCCATTATGGTGATCTAATATTTGTCAATAAAACAGCCACAGGTGAATATCGTTTAAGCCAACTACCAACGGCTAGTGCGGCCGTTGTTTCCTTATCACCCGACAATGGTGCAATCAAAGCGGCTGTTGGCGGTTTTAGTTTCCAGCAAAGTCAATTTAATCGAGTAACCCAGGCAAAGCGTCAAGTGGGCTCAAATATCAAACCTTTTATTTACTCTGCCGCATTAGAAAACGGTTTCACTCTCGCCTCATTAATTAATGATGCGCCTATTAATCAATGGGATAGAAGTACTGGTGTGGTATGGCGACCAAAAAACTCGCCAGAAACTTATGTTGGCCCCATTAGAATGCGCTTAGCCTTAGCACAGTCAAAAAATGTTGTTGCGGTAAGATTATTAAAAAGTATTGGCATAGATAAAACCATAGATCACCTCTCCTCATTTGGCTTTTCGCCCGATGAATTACCGCGTAATGAATCTTTAGCTTTGGGCTCAGCGTCCTTAACACCGCTAGAGCTTGTTACCGGTTTTGCTACCTTTGCTAATGGCGGCTTTTTAATTGAACCCTACTTAATTGAGCGCATAGAAAATGCTGAAGGTGAAGTTATCTATCAGGCTAATCCTAAACTGGCGTGTGATCCCTGCACAGCACCTAGTGAACCTGATGAAAACACGCAAGAAATTAATGGGTATACTGATGAATATGTAAAAGAGCCATTGGTTGACGAACAGCCAATTAGTGAGGTATTAATATCTGCGCCTAGAGCGATATCAGCTCAAAATGCTTTTTTAATTACCCAAGCCCTTAATAGTGCTATTTGGGGAGCTGATTGGTCTGTAGACAATGGTTGGCAAGGCACAGGATGGCGAGCCAGAACTTTACAACGTCGTGATATTGGCGGTAAAACGGGTACCACTAACGAAGCCAAGGATGCGTGGTTTTCTGGTTTTACTCGTCGCTTAGTGACTACCTCATGGATAGGCTTTGATGATCCTAGCCGTAACTTAGGTAAGTCCGTATACAACAATAATCTGGGTAGAAATCAAATTACTGGCAAAGAGTTTGGCGCTAAATCAGCTCAACCTGCCTGGATAAGTTTTATGAAGGTGGCGTTAACTGATATCGCTACCGAGACTTTTGACCCCCCTGCTGAAATTGTTTCAGTACGTATTGATAAAGCCACAGGTAAATTAACCACTAAAACCAATAAGAGTAGTTTATTTGAATACTTTGAATTAGGTACTGTACCTACCGAATACATCAGTACTGATAATAGTGCGGATATATTTCAAAGTGGGGAAGCGATTAAAAACGCTGAAGAACTGTTTTAAATTTTTATTACTGGCTGTTATACCAAAAGGATATTTAGCCTAAGACATTCCTAATCAAAGTTAAAACAAAGCTAAATTTCTTTAATCAACACTTTTGATTTTCGTTGAAAATTATACAGCTTCTTTTTACCTTCGGGCAGCATGTTCATGGGTTGTTCAATAAAACCTTGCTCAAGAAACCAATGACCACTTACCGTTGTTAACACAAATATAGCGGCAAGTTGTTGTTCCTTCGCGGTGTTCTCTAGAGCCGTCATTAAACGTCCTCCGCGGTTACCTTTACGATAATCAGGATGAATAGCCACACAGGCCACTTCGCCCATTTTTGCATCCGCATAGGGATATAAAGCGGCGCAAGCAATAATAACGTCTTCTTTTTTTATAACAGTAAACTTATCAATTTCAACTTCGAGTAATTCACGTGAACGTTTGACTAACACACCCTCTTCTTCAAGCGGTGCTAACAATTCCAAAATACCGCCAACATCATCAATAGTGGCTATCGCTATTTGTTCTTTATGATCTTTAGCAATCAACGTACCTGCACCATCACGAGTAAAGAGCTCTTGTAATAATGCGGTATCACTTTGATAGCTCACACAATGGCAACGTTCGACACCATTTTCACCACATTGAATGATTGCTCGCAGTAATAACTGACGCACATGGCAATCTTTATCATCTAATAAGGTTTTAACCGTGCGAACACTACAGCTTCTGATCAACTCGCCCGTTTTAGCCAATAAGCCTTCATCTTCGGTTAAGGTGATCAATTTATCTGCTTTTAAAGCGATGGCCGTTTGCGCAGCAACATCTTCTAAGGCAAGGTTAAATACTTCACCTGTAGGCGAATAACCAATGGGTGATAACAAAACAATAGAGCCATAATTTAGCTGCATGTTTATGCCATCAGAATCGATTCGACGAACACTACCGGTGTATTTGTAATCTATACCATCACGAACACCCATAGGCTTGGCAATAACAAAGTTACCTGTACTCACACGAATTTGTGAGCCGTGCATAGGTGAGTTGACTAATCCTGTGCTTAATAAGGCCTCAATATGTAAACGTAGAGAACCTGTGGCATCTTTTACCGCTACTAGGGTATCAGCGTCAGTAACACGAATGTTATTTTCAATTACTTGGGTAATATTACGCTGTATCATGCGCTCTTCAATTTGTGGACGCGCACCATGCACAATCACTAACTTAACGCCCAAACTACGTAATAAAGAAATATCATGAATAATATTGGCAAAATTCGCGTGTGAAACTGCTTCTCCGCCAAACATTAATACCACAGTTTTTCCACGATGCGCATTGATATAAGGCGCAGCATTTCTAAACCATTTAACATTATTTTTATTATTATTCATGATCTCTATTTCATTTTCCTGTATTGCCTGAGTAAAAAATCTTACTCATGTACTCGTTTTACTAAGCTGTAGCTGAACGATCAACAACGTATGCCATCGCCACTTCATCAGCAGGATCTTTATGAGGACTTTGTTCACTGTCCTCAATAATGTTGCTTGCCAATGAGCTTTTTTCAATTAAAGCAAAACCTAATTTATTGAAATATTGGGGAACATACGTTAAGACAATAATTTTTTTCAGTTCCATTTGATGAGCAAACTCAAGTAAATATTGTACTAAAGCTTGTCCTTGTCCTTGGCCATGAGCAGACTTATCAACTACAATTGAGCGTATTTCAGCTAAACCTGTTTGATAGATATACAAAGAAGCACAGCCAACTACATCGCTGCCAATTTCTGCAACAACAAAGTTTTGAATATCATGGATAATATTATCACGCGAACGCGGTAATATTTCACCCTTCTCTGCCCAATAACTGACTTGTTGATGAATTTTATCAACATCAGACATACGTGCTCTTCGCACTGAAAGCGCTGCAGCTTTTTGCGCATTTAAACGTTGCTTTACCTGCTTCAACGTCATATTAATTTGATCTTTACTCGGCGCACCAACGACTTGTGCATTTAAGCTGTCATGGTTTCCTTGTATATCAGCTAACGCTTTTTGTACTTGCGTTCTCGACGTCCCACCTAGTGCAACACGTTTGTCTAAACAAGATTCGATAGATAAATGTTGATACACATCTTCTTCTATCTTCTCGCTGAACGCTTGTAATTGTGCTACCGAAAATTCTTCTAATGCGTGACCCGCGTCAATAGCCGCTAAAACAACTTCACCCACTATATGATGAGCCTCACGAAATGGAATATCTTTGCTAACAAGGTAATCAGCCAATTCAGTTGAGTTTGCATAACCTTGTTGTGCTGCAGCTAAGGTACGATCACGGTTTATTTTTAAACCATCGGCAATTAATACCGCCATTTCCATACATTCTTGCCAAGTATCAAGCGCATCAAAAAGCCCTTCTTTATCTTCTTGCATGTCTTTATTGTACGCAAGTGGCAAGGCTTTCATTGTGACCATCATGCCAGCCAAAGAGCCCATAACACGTCCGGCTTTACCACGAATAAGCTCACAGGCATCCGGATTTTTCTTTTGCGGCATTAGTGACGAACCAGAGCTAACTAAATCACTCATTTCAACAAAACCGGCTTCACCAGAATTATAGAAAACTAAGTCTTCAGCAAAACGAGATAAATGCATCATTGAAATACTGGCATTTGAGAGTAACTCAAGTACATGGTCTCTGTCAGATACTGCATCTAAGCTATTCAAGGTTGCACTTCTAAAACCCAAATTATGCGCTAATAAATCACGATCAATCGGGTAAGCTGTACCAGCTAATGCACCAGAGCCTAGTGGCGAGGTGTCAGCACGGTACAAGGTATCTTTTAAGCGACCAATATCACGATCGAACATTTCAACATACGCTAAACACCAATGACCAAAAGTAACCGGTTGTGCACGCTGTAAATGGGTGTAACCCGGTAATACTGTTTTACTTTCACGTTCAGCTAAGTTTAATAATGCTTGTTGCAAGTTAACTAAGGCAAACAAGATGTCACCGCCTGATTCTTTACACCAGAGTTTTAAATCTGTCGCCACTTGGTCATTACGACTTCGGCCCGTATGGAGCTTCTTGCCTAAATCACCAGTTTTCTCAATTAAGTTGATTTCAACCCAGCTGTGAATATCTTCCGCATCAGATGCTAGAATTTGATTAGGATCATTTTCAACTGACGCTTTAAGCTCTAACAATGCAGCTTTTAAACGGGTGAATTCATCTTGGCTTAACACATCAACTGTTGTTAATGCCTCCGCCCAAGCAATTGAACCAACAATATCTTGTACTGCCATGCGGTAATCAACTGGCAACGAGTCATTGAATTTTTTAAATTGTACACTCGCTTTTTCTTTAAAACGTCCGCCCCATAAAGCCATGGTTATTTACCCTTTTGAGAAAGTGCAGTAATACGACTAGATAAGCTAAATAAACGAATAAAACCTTCTGCATGTTTTTGGTCATAAACATCATCAGCACCAAACGTAGCAAATGCTTCTGAATAAAGGCTATTAGGCGAACGACGTTGAATCACTTGAGCCATACCTTTGTATAACTTAACCACTACATCACCAGTCAATTTTTCAGCAAAAGAAGCCGCTGAAGCCAATTGTGCTTTTGCTAGTGGCGTAAACCAACGACCATCATAAATAACATGAGAAAACTCATGGCCAACTGATTCACGATATTTTAAAGATTCTTTATCAAGAATAAGTGTTTCTAGGCCTTTATAAGCAGCCATTAATACGGTGCCGCCCGGAGTTTCGTAACAACCACGAGACTTCATACCCACTAAACGGTTTTCAACAATATCGATACGACCCACACCATGTGCTGCCGCTTTATTGTTAAGATAGATTAGTGCTTCATAAGCACCTGGGCTATTTTCAGAGCCAGTACCAGAGAAATCTTTACCGTCAACAGCAACTAATTCACCTTCAAGGAAGCTTAATTCTACTTTTTCTGGTACATCAGGTGCATCCATAGGATCAACCGTCATCGTCCATACTTCTTTAGATGGCTCACACCAAGGGTCTTCTAACTCACCGCCTTCGTGAGAAATATGCCATGCGTTTGCATCACGGCTATAAATTTTCGTTAATGAAGCAGCACAAGGGATATCACGTTCAGCTAGGTAATCAAGTAAGTCTTCACGAGAAACCATGTCCCACTCGCGCCATGGCGCAATAACCGTTAACTCTGGCGCAAGGGCAGCAAAACAAGCTTCGAAACGTACTTGGTCATTACCTTTACCGGTACAACCATGACAAACCGCATCAGCACCAACTTTTAACGCAATTTCAATGTGAGCTTTAGCAATAATAGGACGTGCCATTGACGTACCTAATAAATATTGACCTTCGTAAACCGCACCCGTTTTAAGAATTGGGTAGATATACTCTTTAACATATTCTTCTTTCAAATCTGCTACATAGCATTCAGAAGCGCCTGAAGCGATCGCTTTCTCTTTAATGCCAACAAGCTCTTCTTCACCTTGACCAACATCAGCACAAAATGCGATAACTTCACAATTATCATAGTTTTCTTTCAACCATGGAATAATAGCTGAGGTGTCTAAGCCACCAGAATAAGCTAATACGACTTTTTTAATTTGTTTCTTTTGAATACTCATGATTTTATTCTCTAAATTAGTTTAATTGTTTCTTAATAAAGGATTTGTTAGTCAATAGGTTCGTTATGTTAGTAGCGATACCAATACGGCATTTTGTGCCCACATTCTATTTTCAGCTTGTTGGAAAACCACCGCCATATCACTGTCAAATAGTTCAGTGGTAATTTCCTCTTCCAAATGTGCTGGCTGGCAATGCATTACTATACTTGCGCTCGCTTTAGTCATCAATTGATGATTAACTTGATATGGGGCAAAATGCGCCAATATCTTCGCTTTATTACTCGCGTCTTCATCGCCCATTGAAATCCATGTATCGGTATAGATAACATCTTGCATGCCAATCGCTTCAACATCGGTAGTGATAGTTAACTTTGCACCCGACTTATTCGCCAATGCTTGTGCTACCTCGACAATAGTTGATTGTGCTTCATAACCTGTTGGCGTAAGCAGAGTAAAATCAACGCCTAACGTTGCTGCCATAATCATCAATGAATTAGACACATTATTACCATCACCAACATAAGCCAGTTTTACCGTACTTAATTCACTTTTATTTAAGGACGGAAGTAGCTCTGTTAAGGTAACAAAATCAGCCAAGGCTTGACAAGGATGATAGACATCACACAAGGCATTAATAACAGGCACACTACCGTGTTGAGCTAAACCTTGAATAGAATCATGACTAAATACGCGCGCAACAATAGCATCGGCAAAACAGGATAAATTCTTAGCATAATCGCTCACGCGTTCACGTTCGCCTAATTTGCCATTTTGTTGCCCTAAATACAAGGCATGACCACCAAGCTTACTGATGCCCATATCGAAACTGACATGCGTTCTTAATGACGGTTTTTCAAAAATCATTGCAACGGACTTTCCAGCTAAGGCTTGGTTATAGTCGGTTGGATTTTTTTTAATCTTAATTGCTAACTCAATTAAGGCTAACAATTGGCTTTTATTCAACTGATCGTCAGCTAAAAAGTGATTTAATTGGTTCGACATTGGTATCTTCTTTTAAAATTTTTATTACGTTCACACCCTCGTATTTTGTATTTGAGGGAGCTTATAAAATGCTAATCAGGCTGAATTTGTGTTCCTACACCCTGACCATCAAGCAATTGCATAATTTGCTCTGGCGATTGCCAGCTGGCAACCGCGATACTTCGTCGTAATTGATTCGCCGCATGTAACGCTGCATTTACTTTAGCGGTCATACCACCGGCGATAACACCTTGTTCAATTAGCGCATTTGCTTGCTCACTATTTAAACTAGGCAAATACTCGCCATCAGCCCCTTTAACGCCATTTACGTCAGTCAATAACAATAATTGTGCGTTTAACAACTGACAAATAGCAACCGCTGCATCATCAGCATTTACATTAACTAGGTCACCATTGGGCAAAGCGCCGATGGAAGAAATAACCGGTAGAAAATGACTATTTAATAACGCGTCTAATAATACACTATTTTTTGCACTAGGAAGACCTACTTGCCCTAAATCTTGTGGTGATAAGCGACAATGGATCATATCACCATCAGTTAACGATAATCCCACCGCAGGCAAGTTCATACTATTTGCCGTAGCGACTATAGATTTATTGACAGTACCCGCCAATGCGCCAGTAATTAAACCTATCTGCTCTTTAGGTGTTACCCTCAAGCCATGCTTTTTAACCGTGGTAAAACCGGCTTGCGCGAGCATGTCATCAACAACACAACCACCGCCATGCACTAAAACAACTTTGGCATCAGTCTTTAGTTTGGTGATCACGGCTAATAAATTATTAAGTGCATCTTCTTTCTCTAAGATGGCACCGCCTATTTTTATAACTAAAGGTTTAGGATTACTCATGTCTTTTCTCTTATTTCCCGTGGGTCTTTATACGATTTTATTGGGTAGTAAACTATACTCACTGGGTAAACCAAGCGAAATATTAAAACATTGTAAAGCCTGTGATGCAGCACCTTTCAACAAATTATCAATCGCACAACTCACTACAAGCACATGTTTTTCTTCATCAAGTTGCCAATGTACATCAGCGAATGGGGTATTGGCAACATTGCCAATTTGTGGCCAAGCTTTAACTAATCTCACCAATGGTTTATCACCGTAAGCTTGCTCAAATACTTGTGCGACTTGTGTAGCGGTAATTTCCGTTTTTAACTGCAAAGTCACCGTTGCCAATAGGCCTCGGGTATAAGGCGCTAAATGAGGATTAAATATTACCTGAGCATTCGCTTCTTGAGAGATTTCAGGTTGGTGCCTGTGCTGTAAAATATTGTATGGTTTTAAACTAACTTCGTTAAAGTTAGTGGCCAAAGAGGCACTTCTACCGGCACCACTAACACCACTAATACCATTAACGACAATAAGTGAGTTTTCAACATGAAAGTTGTTGCTAGTGATAGGCTTGAGGGAAAGTAAACTGGCGGTTGGATAACAACCTGGAACGGCAATTAAATTTGTACTGGCAATGTCGTCTTGATGCCACTCGGCTAAGCCATATTTAGCAATGGATAGCGCGTCTATATTCGCATGTTCAAAACCATAGAACTTTGGATAATCTTGTGGGTCTTTAAGTCTAAAACCACCTGAAAGATCAAATACTTTTACGCCTGCCTCAACAAAAGCATGGGCCCAATCGGCACTGAATTCATGGGGAGTAGCAAAAAAAACAACATCTAGCTCTTTGACAGAAGCCTCAAACCATTCCTTAGAAAAAGACTGCAGGGGCACATCACATATCCCCTGCCAGCGACCATGTAACTCGCTAAAAGGTTTTCCACAGGAAGTAGAGTTTTCCGACACAACCAAATGTTGTATTGAAACTTTATCGTGCTTGCATAGTAAACCGACTAATTCAGCACCTGCATAACCACTTGCGCCGATCACGGCAACTTTCATAACTTTTGACACAATCAAATACCTTAACATTCAAATAAACAATAACGATATGCTTTTTATCAGGGAATAACTACCTCTTATAACTAAAGCATTCAAGAGATAATAAAAAATTCTCTATCGTCGTCGTATTTCTTGAACAATTAGCATTACACTGTACCTATAAGAAAAGTAGCCTGATGAAAGCAGGTTATTTACACTGTAATAGCAATTTATCAGCTAATGGGTAGTTATGCAACTATTAAGCATAACTATTTAATCTTTTGTTCAAGTATATTTCCGGAATAGTTTTATGTCGCAACTACCTAATTTCACACAATCATTAACTCAGTTGATTGCCTGCCCTTCTATTAGCTCAACTCAAGCCAGTTGGGATCAAGGTAACTTAGAAGTTATTCAACTGCTTGGTACATGGTTTGAACAGTTAGGCTTTAGTATTGATATTCAAAAAGTACCTAGCGCCCATAAAAACAGTGAGAATAAATTTAATTTACTTGCCAAACTTGGTAGTGGTGAAGGAGGTTTATTGCTTGCCGGTCATAGTGACACAGTACCTTTTGATGAAAGCCGCTGGCAAAGCGATCCTATGGGCGTTGTAGATAAAGATGATAAATTTTATGGCTTAGGCACTTGTGATATGAAAGGATTTTTCGCTTTTATTTTACAAGCCTGTAAAGGACTTAATGCTAAACAGCTAAAGAAACCCTTATATATTTTAGCCACCGCCGAAGAAGAAACTACCATGGCCGGAGCGCGTTTTTTTGCTCAAAGCCAAGCAATAAAACCTGATGTCGCCATTATTGGTGAACCCACTAACTTAATTCCTGTCATCATGCACAAAGGGCATATGTCACATCGTGTTAGTGTTCAAGGACAGTCTGGCCACTCTAGCAAACCGAGTTTGGGTATTAATGCCATTGAAATCATGTATCAAGTAATTGGTGAGCTCATCAGCCTACAAGAAAAATTCCGCTTAAACTATAAGAATGAGGCCTTTGATGTGCCAGCGCCCACTTTAAATTTTGGTGCCATTAAAGGCGGTGATAATGCCAACCGTATTTGTGGCCATTGTGACTTAGATATTGATTTACGATCGCTGCCGGGTATGACTGATGACGAACTAATGAATTGGTTAAGCGACACATTAAAGCCCTTAGCTGAGAAATACCCTGGCCGTATTAGCTTTGAAGAGTTACACCCTAGCTCACCAAGCTTTGAACAAGAAAAGAGTACAACTGATGAAACATGTTTAGTGAGCATTGCTGAAGAAATTAGTGGCCATACGTGTTGCGCGGTAAATTATGCGACTGAAGCCCCCTTTATTCAACAGCTAGGTTGCCAAACCATTGTATTGGGCCCAGGTTCAATCAACCAAGCTCACCAACCAAATGAATATTTAGACCACAGTGAAATTGATAAAACAGACAAGTTGTTGGTAGCAATGATCCAGCGTTATTGTTTATAAAACATCGTACGTAACTATTTAACTACCTGATTAGTAAAAATATCAGGTAGTTAACTTTAAAATAATAAACTCAGCGCTTCACTTGCTAAAACATGTTGCTTTCGACAGGTATACCCGTTACCAATCAAGATGCATGTTTGAGAGTGCTTGAGCTATTTCAATTAAAGGCGCTGTAATGAAAGAATGGTTGTTTCATCATAAGTTACAGCAACGATGAAGTGATGTTGATCAGTAGTTTTAAGTGATTATTATATTTAGGGCGGAATATACTCTGCCCTTTTTAGGGCTTTTTCAGCCTTAAAAACACGCGATTAAAATGCTAGGTACTAAGTCAACTTAAAGGCATAAACCATTAAAATCGGGGGCGATAATAACACACCACTACTTTCCCAATTTGGCATTTTACTTTCTATAAAAGTGATATTCAATGACAACTCAACAGTGCAGTAACGTCAACGAAGGTATTATTTTTTCAATTGTTTTAACGCTTTAAGATCACTGCGTTCTATTTCTTGAGCATAAATAGCCGTTGGTTTATTTGTAATATTGGTATATAGCACAACTTTACTATCTGTGACTTGAATACCGTAATTACCTGATGCTAGGTAAACACCACCGGAATATCGACCCGATGTAGATAACCAGTCACCTTTGTGCAGCGCTAGCCATTCTTTCAACATAACGTATTCTGCATCTTTAGCCGTTAGCTGTACTTTTTGCTCACTACCATTACTCAAAAATACTGTCACTTCAGCGTCAAGTTGCACATCAACCAATTTACTACAGCCGGTCAACACAAGTAAGAGCATTGATAAAACTAGAATATATTTTTTCATTTTTATTGTCCGATCGATTTATGTTGGGAATTTAACACGTCAACACTAAAATATTAATATTGCTACTTTAAACTAATTTATTGTTTGATTATTTGATAAAACTCAACTTTTTAGCTTTTCTCACCATTCAACTAAAAGTTCTTCATCTTTCATAGTTACCGCCTTATAAAATTAATACCGGGGCGAGTGCAAATAAACTAATTTAATAGAGCAGAAGTAGCATTTTAAGCACTATTTTCTGACAAAAGGGTCAAGCTCTTTACCTATCGCTTGCGCGCGTTGGAATGCAGGTCTGAGTTTTAACCTCATCAGATAAGCTGATATTTGTGGGCTAAAGTGTTTATCTAACTTTAGCAAAGTGGCTAGGTGTAAAGAAAATCCAATAGCGATATCAGCAATAGTAAATCGCTCCGCACATAAGTACTCATGGTGCAGTAAATGATCACTTAAACGCGTTAAACGCGCAGCAAACCAAGCATCATAATCGTCAGCTGTTTGTCGTTGAATAGAATCTTGAGCTGCAAAAGTTCGATACCTTATGACTAATGTTTGTGGAAACGTTAAGGTGGAGTCGCTATGATAAAGCCAGTTGAGGTAATCACCATAATCAGTATCTACTGCCGAAAGTATGATGTTATTTGCACTTTGATATTTTTCACCTAGATAATGACAAATTGCCACCGACTCGGTCATCTGAATTTCGCTATTTTCCCCATCAACAAAAAAAGGCACTGTGCCTAAGCTATTCAGTGCTTTATATTTTTCAACCGTATGGCGAGGGGGAAATGCCATCGTTTCAATATCATAATCTATCCCTAACTCTTCTAAGGCCCATAATGCTCGCAAGGAGCGGCTATTATAACAATGCCAAAGTTTTGGTTTGGTTTTATCTTTATCTTTATCTTTATCTAGGGAATTTTTCATTTACATCTTTCTTATTATTGATTTATTACTTAAAAAAGCCTCGCTAATAGCTTTTTTTTAGAAGACAAAAGTTCTTACCATCACACTTTATTCCACAGCTTTTGATTAGTTTTAACTGAAAAGAATTCATTTGCATGCCAACAACGTGGCAGTAAATCTAACTCTTGCCTCTCTTTATAGTTGGAAGATAATAATTCAAGAATTTCATTCAAACGTTCCTTACTTAAGTTCGCTATTTTTTTAGCCATATGTGGAAAGTATAGATTACTTATTTTCTTCACCTCGATATTATGCCCGTAACCAATAAAAGTGAGCTTTCTCGTTGCTATACGACACAAAGGCTCTTCAGGTGAAGTTGGGTATAATCGATTAACAATGGCATATTCATAACACCCTTCATCTTGTGGCATATAAATCACCCCATAACCTTGAGGAAATATACCGGTTATTTGATAAAGTGCATCAACAACTTTCTGGGAACAAGCACCTAGTTCAGCATTTTTATTTAATACCTGATAAACCTTAGGTAACACCTTATAGTTATAGCTATCTTTCGTTGAGAAAATAATAGAGGTGTATATTTGTGGTACTTTTAATAAATTACCAACCGTTTGTTTTGATTTAAAACTAGTTTTAATTAATTGTCGTAAAAATTGTGACTTTGCTTGTTCATCAACGTCAAATTGGTCACGCTCTTCTCTAGAACGCCCGATATAAAAAGGGATACTTAATCCATCACTGATATAGGTTAATGTTTGCTTATAATTGATGGTTAAAAGCTTTTTCCGTTCATCCACACTCAATATTCTATAGGGGTTATTTGTCGAATCTACGCCGATAAGTAACTCTTGTGCTTCGCAGTGATACAGCCCTATATCTTGTAATAACGCCGCCATTAACAAGGGAATTTTAATTTGTTCGATCACACGACGCTGAGCATCAAGATCAAACTGCGCAAAGGATTTTTCAGGAAATTCAGCTAAGGTATTAGCAATATGAGGATCAGGTATTTCAATATCAAACAATAGTCTATCTAATAAACGTAAGCTTAATACGGCTTTATATAGTGACTTACAATACTCATTGTTATCAGTAACCTTATTACCTTCAGTTGGACTAATTAATTGAATGGTACCGAGAAGTTGGGCTGACTTACGATTAGTTTCTTCAAAGCTATCACCTTCAGTTAACTCAATAATTTCACGACAAATATTAAGTAAATGATTATGGCGTTCAATACGTTCTAATTTTTCTAGCTCGAGGTGGCTTTCACTTAACACTTCATCCGTTGCTATAAACGACTTATGATTAAAATAATGAATTGCTCGCTCAAGCATAGAGTCTTTAAGTTGACTACGCCCATAGATCTTTCTCAGTAAGACCTGAGTCTGTTGGGTATAATGTGTTTGATGCCGAAGAGGTTTAGCCATTAAGTCAACAAAGCTTATAAATAAAAACTAATAGTGCTAGAAAAAACATAACTAATCAACTGAGATGTTTAATACTAAATGAAGAAAGCATAGGGCAGTTGATCTAAAATAAGTAATATAGCGGCATACAACACCAGTCCTCAGTCCTTATATTTGCCTAATTTGCCAAGGTTAATTTAACCCCTTAATTTTCACTTGGTGTTGTCTGTGAACGAGTTGCTGGCAAATTTTAACTAGATCTGAATGTAATCCCCCTGCGGTAACATCTCTGCCTGCGCCTGGGCCTCGAATAATTAGAGGGTTTTCTTGATACCATTCACTACTGATCTGAAAAATATTATCGCAGGGTGTTAAGCTGGCAAAAGCATCAGTTTGGGGTAAAACCTCTAAACTGACTTGTGCTGTGAGTTTGTTTTTTTCTTCATCGTACTGCAAACGTGCCACGTGACGGATACAACATTCATTATGGTTAGCATCACTTAAAGCAGTAGCAAAAAAGTGGTCTAACTCATGGGCTCTTGCTAAAAATTCAGCTATTGTTAACCCTTGTAGTGTCTCAGGGACCAAGTTTTTACAGTCTATATCTTCAAGGGATAATTCAAAACCGGCCATGCGCGCTAAAATAAGTAATTTACGTTGAACATCTCGACCTGATAAATCTTCACGGGGATCTGGCTCAGTAATACCTTGCGCTAACGCATCTAAAAGCAAGGCTGAAAAAGCAACTGAACCATCGTAAGTTTCAAATAACCACGATAGCGTGCCAGAAAATATACCTGAAATCGCGGTGATTTTATCACCACTGTTATTCAAGTCAGCAATCGCATAATTAATAGGTAATCCTGCGCCTACCGTGGTATTACCTAACCATAAGCTATTGTGTTTATCCGCGGAATTAACTAACTCGTTGTAATGTAAAGTGCTTGCTGAAGCCGCCCACTTATTAGCACCAATAACATGAATACCTAGTGCAAAAAAATCTTGATACAATAAGCTAAAGTCTTCGCTTGGGGTGATATCAACCACAATAAGTTCATCATAGGGGTGATTATTTAGCCATGATAATAATTCTTGATGATCATAATCCTGTGCATCCTGCTTAAACAGTGACAACGCTTTATTTACATCAATACCATCATTATTAATTAAGGCTTTTTTCGACGATAACAGCCCTACTAAATGAAAATTTTCTAAAGCATAAACTCGATTCAATTGCGCGGGTAATAATTCTAAAAAGCGTTGACCAATGTTACCCAGTCCCGCGATAACTACGGCAATATGGCGAGCATCTTTAATAATATCATGATGAACATTATTTAATAATTCAACAGAACAAGGCTCTGGCATAATAGCAATAACACTGTGGCTATTCTCACTCGCTGTTATAAATAATGGCTGCGCATTTTTTAAAGCCCGTTTAAAGCGCGCCTTAATATCGCCTCGTAAAGCGACCTTATGACCCACGGTTGCAATAATTGATACCGGCTTAATCACTACCTCAACATCTCGACTAGCCAACCATTGGCTTAATGCTTGTTGTTGGCTTTGCTGAATAACAATAACACCTTGCTGCTCATCTGCGCATATAGGTGAAAATTGGGCGATAGCCCGTTTCGCAAAGTCACCGATTAAACTGACTGACTGTGCTAATAATAAGTCATTTAAATAAGTAACAGATAACTCTTGATTAGCAATTTGGCCAAATTCACCTATTTCAGTACCACTAATTTGGGCATCAAAACTGCTAGCAACATGTAAGTGACAGTGGTGTACTAAGCGCTCATTCACCAGTGGATTGAGCGTTTTCTCATGCAATACGGGATTTCCTAAACGGCCAAGCTCTTTAGCAACGCCATTAGGCAAACGATGTAATTTTCTGGCGTTGGGTACAACACGAGGATCAGCACTATAAATACCATCGACATCGGTCCATAAAGTCACATTTAATGCGCCGGTCAATGAGGCCATAATTGTCGCGGAATAATCACTACCGTTGCGACCCAAAGTACAGGTTTTGCCCCGAACATCTTTGCTGATATAACCAGTAACTACGGCTAATTTTCCAAACTGCAAATGTGTTTTAAGCTGAGCATGACTTAACGCATGATCTATCACACAGTCTTGCTCATTATTAATGACTAAAAAATCTCGCGCATCGATGGTATGAGTAGGGCAAATTGTTTCATTAAGCAGCGCTGATAATAATCGCGCAGACCACAGTTCGCCAAACGCTAAAATGTCATTTCTATGCGTAGTTAAGTCACTTGATAACCATTGTGTTAACAGCGCAATATCTGCTGATAGTGAGTGTGTTAATTGCTTGGCGTTTTGTTCATTCAATAATACATTGAAGAGTGTTAGCTGTTGCTGCTTTAATTCAACTAAGCGCTCAGCTAAAGTATCAGTGAAATCAGCGGCATCTGTAGTGTCAACTAAACTTAGTAGCGCAAATAAACCATCGGTAGTTTTGCCATTAGCAGAAACAACAATAATGTCATTCAATTGACAATTTTGACGAATAATATCAAGTACACGCTCAATACATGGTGCATTAGCTAACGAGCTACCACCAAATTTATGGACGTTAATAGCGTGCTTTGCTAAGTTATTTTCAGGTCGATTTAATGTTGTCATTGTTATTGCTCTTTAGATTTTTTATCACTCATAACTAATTACTAAGCCATTTGACTTTGTTCTAACCCATGAGACAAATCTGCTAAAATATCATCAATATCTTCGATACCAACTGAAATACGCACTAATGAATCGGTGATGCCAGCTTCTAAGCGAGCGGCTTCTTCCATACCCGCGTGAGTCATCGTCTGCGGGTGACTAATCAAACTCTCTACCCCCCCTAAAGATTGTGCCAGGGTAAATAAGGTTAAATTATCAAATAATTTTTTCACTGAATTAACACCACCTGTCACTTCAAAACTTAGCATGGCACCAAAACCTGATTGCTGCTTTTTAGCGATATCATGACCCGGATGATCAGAAAATCCTGGATAGTAAACCACATCAATAGCCGGATGGTTTTTTAAAAAAGCGGCTACTTCTACCGCATTCTCTTGGTGCTGTTTAATACGTACCGGTAAGGTTTTTAAACCACGTAATGCTAAAAAGCTGTCAAAAGCACTACCGGTAATGCCGATACAATTGGCCCACCATGCTAACTCTTGGCCTAGCGCTTCCTCTTTAGTAACCACGACCCCACCAACCACATCACTATGACCGTTAATATATTTTGTCGTAGAGTGAAAGACAATATCAGCACCTAGTAATAAGGGTTGCTGCAAAGCAGGCGATAAAAAAGTATTGTCAACCGCAACTAACGCGCCTACTTTATGAGAAGCGTCAGTAACTTCCTCAATATCTACCACGCGTAATAGCGGATTACTTGGGCTTTCTATTAACACTAATTTAGGTTTTTGCGCTAACGCTTTTGCTAAAGCTTTCTGGTCATTTTGGTCAACCACAATTAGCTTAAATAGATTTCGTTTAGCTAGATGGGTAAATAAACGAAAACTTCCACCATAGCAATCATGGGGGATTACCACCAAATCATCTGTTGATAATAACTGGCAGATTAAATGTACTGCGGCCATTCCTGTACTTGTAACAATACCAACACTGCCTTTTTCTAATTTAGCGATGGTTTGAGCAAAAGTAGTACGCGTTGGATTACCTGTACGAGAATAGTCAAATTCGCGCTTATCATTGAAGCCTTTTAATGAATAAGTACTTGATAAATAAATAGGCGCAACTACAGAACCATGGTGTTGGTCGCTATTAATACCTGCTTGCACCGCAGCAGTGGTAATTTTTTTGATCGACATATAAATTCCTCTTATTCAATCGCTTTATTTACTTGATTTGTTAACTTGATTTGTTTACATGTGTTTTTTGGATGTTTGGACGTCTATAACTCTAAACTCTTTGATTATTTAGGTCAAGATTTTTTAGACATCTAAACTTCTACTTGACTGAGTTTCAACATTCAGTAAAATATATCTTATAACGAATTATATAACTAGAATGATATAGAGGAAGTAACATGGCTCAGTGGAATGACGAATATATAAATCCCTATGCCGAGCATGGAAAAAAAAGTGAGCAGGTAAAAAAAATTACCGTTTCAATTCCTTTACGTGTTCTTAAAGTACTAACGGATGAACGGACTAGACGCCAAGTGAACAATTTACGTCATGCCACTAACAGTGAATTATTATGTGAAGCTTTTTTACATGCTTTTACTGGCCAACCTTTACCTGATGATGAAGATTTAGCTAAAGATAATAATGAAAAAATACCGGCAAGCGTACGTCGCATATTGGAAGAAAAGGGAATTACTGACTTTAGCACTTATGATGAAGATGAGGATTAACGAGATACGAGTTAAAAAGTAGTAGCAAACTCTGAATAGTTTGCTACTTTTAGCATTAACAGCTCGTTATTTTTTACTTGTGGTATTGCTTACTTAAGCGATGTACCGATTCAATAAAGTGTCCTGCGTGCTCAGGTTTAACGTCTGGATGAATACCGTGACCTAAGTTAAACACATGTCCTGTGCCACCGTGACCAAAACCTGCCAAAATTTTCGATACTTCTTCTTCTATACGAGGTAAAGGCGCGTACAGCATTGACGGGTCCATATTCCCTTGCAAAGCAACTTGATCACCTACACGGGCTTTAGCTTGCTCAATATCAATAGTCCAATCAAGTCCTACCGCATCACAGCCTGTCGCTACAATATCTTCTAACCACATGCCACCATTTTTAGTAAACAGCGTAACGGGTACTTGGCGACCATCGGCGTGACGAGTTAAGCCGTCCACTATCTTAGCCATGTATTGTAATGAAAAATCTTTGTAATCTCGTGGTGATAATACACCACCCCAAGTGTCAAAGACCATAACAGATTGTGCACCCGCTGCAATTTGACCGTTAAGATAGGTAATAACAGAGTCTGCTAACTTATCAAGTAACAAGTGTAAACTTTGCGGATCAGAGAACATCATTTTTTTAATTTTAGTGAAAGCTTTTGAACTGCCACCTTCAATCATATAAGTTGCTAACGTCCACGGACTGCCTGAAAAACCAATTAATGGCACTTCACCCTTTAATTCTTTTCGAATTGTACGCACAGCATTCATTACATAACCTAATTCATCTTCTGGATCAGGAATGCCTATTTTCTCAATATCTGCTCTGCAAGTAATTGGATTAGTAAATTTAGGACCTTCGCCTGTTTCAAAATACAACCCTAAACCCATCGCATCAGGGATAGTTAGAATATCACTAAACAAAATAGCGGCATCAAGCTTAAAACGACGTAAAGGCTGAATGGTTACTTCACACGCTAAGTCGGCATCACGACAAACCGACATAAAATCGCCAGCGTCTTTACGCACGGCTCTGTATTCAGGTAAATAACGCCCTGCTTGACGCATCATCCATACTGGGGTGTAATCTACTGGTTGCTTTAATAACGCACGTAAATAATTATCATTTTTTAATTCGGTCACCAATAAGTCCTCTAAATTCATTTACTGTCTGATTACCCTTGTTGCTATTAATATATATCCTTTCCACTTGAAAAGGCATGATTCAGACTTCCTGAAACGCGCATATTTAAGTGTAGTCGGTGTAGACAACAAGAAATTTATGCCGCTTATTCTAACACTGGTACAATTTTGGATCTATGCGCCAAATCAATTGCTTTTGTTAACTTCAATAAATCATTGGTAATAAGTTAAAATATTTTAAATTGACAATTCAACACTAGCTATTTACAAATAAATTATAAATCAATTACTTAGCTAGAAGATCATCAAAAAACCACAGTGTACGAAGGTTATCGTCGAGCTTATACTCTATTAAAGTTGTTGCAGTGGGGAAAACGCTTTGTTATAAAATACCGGCACTAGCAGGGAAGCCTAATAAAAATAATAATAAAGCTGCTAGAAAGAACAAATAATAAGAATCTTGTTAAACAAGACCATAAAGCGAGCATTTCAAGCCTTTCTCTTCGAGAAAGGCTTTTTTATTTGTTAAATGAAAAATACGCGATAAAAATAGTTCATTAATACCAACAATGTGTAAACTAAATCCGCCGACAATAATCACAAGCATTAAAATAAAATTAACCAGTACTTTCGCATATAACATAAAATCAATCTAAGAAATGCGCCCAACAAAAAGATTGGTTAACGCAATAGTTCTTATATGCCCAAGTATATCCATATACCTAAATGACGATAAATCGACTGATTAAGTATTTGCTTATCTAACATTAAACATTTAAATTTCTCTTAAGTAGAACCTCAAGAGAGTAAACAATGAAAAAACCACAACGGGATATTACCCTACGATTTTTAGCTGAGCCGCAAGATGTAAATTTTGGTGGAAAAGTCCACGGTGGCGCGGTAATGAAATGGATTGATTTGGCCGCTTATGCTTGCGCAGCAGGCTGGAGTGGTCGTTATTGTGTGACAGCCTACGCCGGTGGAATTCGTTTTGTTGCCCCTATCCATGTAGGTAGCTTAGTCGAAGTAGAAGCCAAAGTTATTTACACGGGTAATTCTTCTCTACATATAGCACTAGAAGTTAATGCTTGTGATCCAAAATCATTAAATCGTCGCACAACAACTCACTGTATTGTGATTATGGTGGCTGTTGATCAAAACGGTCAACCTGAGCATATACCTCAGTGGATCCCTATAACCGAATCCGATAAGAAACAACACGATACTGCGATAAAATTAATGGAGATGCGTAAGAAAATTGGTGAAGAAATGGAAATTTTTGTTGATTAATACCAGAGTATTAAAATCATCCTTGTGCTGTTATTGCTAATGTTAATTTACGTAGCTGATTTACGTAGCTGATTTACGTAATATAGATATTTAGCTTTGTTATCGAAAAACAAAGCTAAATCAAAGGACTTAATTTTGATAACGAAGCTATTTTTTTTCCTCTTGATATTTCTTACTTTTTCTAATCCCAGTTTTGCCCTAGGAAAGCTAGGTCATCAAATTGTCTGCCAATTAGCTTTTGAACATTTACCACCAGCTAAACAACTAAAAATATCCGCTTTACTTAAGACTATCCCAAAAAAACACCAACGCTTAATTAATAATTACAATTACATAAAGAAAGGCAGTCCAATCACCTTTGCTAATGCCTGTACTTGGGCTGATGCAATAAAGCGCTTAGAGAACTTCAAAGCCTATCAACCTTGGCATTATATGAATGTGTCGCGTAATCACCTAAAAATAAAAGCCGACGATTGCAGTAAAAACTGCCTACCCCAATCGGTTTTAACCCACCAACAAATAATAGCCAAAACCAACAAGCCTAATTGGCAACAAGCGCAAGCGTTACTATTTTTAGGTCATTGGCTAGGCGATATTCATCAACCTTTACATATCAGTTTTGCCGATGATTTAGGGGGTAATAAGCTAAGGTTTTCTCACTTAGCAACCCAATGTAAAAACTTACACTGGTATTGGGATGAGTGTATTTTATATAAAGGAAAGCATAGTAAAAAAAAATGGTTAGCATTATTAACAGCGCAATGGAATCAACACCCGCAACCAAACTGGCAAGCAGAGCAGGTTTGGCAATGGGCTGATGAATCTTTTCAGTTGGCAAAAAGTGCTAGCTTGAACTATTGCCGATTAACCAACCAAGGCCGCTGCGAAAAATTGACAGGTAAAATCAGATTGCCTGAGAATTATTTAGATCAACACCAAGCAGTTATAGAACAAAGATTATTATTAGCCGCCCAGCGATTAACTAAAATATTAGAAGCATCATTATAGTTGTAATGCCTTATATCAAGTCAATGTAAATAGACATGAGCATATAGATTCTATGGCGCAATCACCTCCATCCCGCCAAAGAAATGTTATTTAGCACTAACTAGAAGGTACCCTTTTTAATTTAAAATAGAAACTTGAATGGCGCTATTAAACAGTTGATAATTAATGATTTTTTTCCAAACAAAACCCGACACATAAGTCAACTCAAGGAACAGATCCAACCCATTGATTTTGCAGTTAATTGTAAGTTTGTATTTATTCGATTTTATAGATAATAACCTGCAATTTAGAAAACACTTTTGTCGATTATGCTAAGTCGTTGATAACTCCCAACCAGCTTTCAATCTATATAAATGTCTAACCCCTCCTCTTTGGGTTACTTCTTCATATATATCAAATACCTCACTAGCCTGAATAAGTTTTTTTAAGGAACTATAGCCATGCATTTCTTTCATTTGTTCAAGTTCTTCTGGCGCATGCTCTTTAACAAGACGTCCGGCAGTGCTAATCAAAGCCCAACCACCCTCTCTAGTCATTTGAGTTGCGATATCTCCAAGCATAAGTACTAAACGGCTTTGCCTTAAAAATGAAAGCTTAAATTCCTTCCTACCTTCCTCTGACTGAAGAAAATCAGCCATTTCTTTTCGTCCATCATTCAGAGCCTCGGCCATTGCCTTTAAGTTATTAATCTCAAGGCGAATATTTTTACTTTGAGCATCAAGCTCCTTAGCTAAAACCTCACAACTTTTGACAGAGCTTGCATCAAAGCGTGGTAACAAATGATGAATGAGGTCATTTCGCTCAGAAACCAACTTTGCTAAGGCTTCTTTTTTACTTTCATAGTAACCTGCATCACATTCAATTCTGAAGCTGAAGGAAAGATAAGCTTCATCAATTTCTTCAGGTTCATTTGATAACGAACCTGAATCAGGGTTGGAATTCTCAACATATTGCCCTACCAAAGTCCCCATTGTCTGCTTGCTAACTTTCTCAGCTTTCTGCTTTTTGAGCGTACTTAGCTCACTTGCAAAGCCTGATAGATTGCCATTAGCCACCACAAACTTAAGTAACTGCTCAAGTTGCTGAAACAGAACTACATTTCTGCCAACCTTCCTTAATACATCATTAACAGACTCTTCATTAATCAAACTTTCACCATTACTCATCATGTTATAAAATATCATCAATACGCTTCCTTTGTTTTAACGCAAGCGTTGGCTTATGCTAACCTCCAAGTCTTCGCGTTCTGCATTATATTCATAACCTGATGAAATTTTCATTAAGAGCTTTGATGCAACATAAGGATGGGATGAACGGAGGGCTAGGCTCCATTTACGATATTTATCTGCAAGATCTCTTTCTTGACCCCCTCCTTCTCCCTGCATACGACTAGTTACACCACGAGAGTTAAAAGCACCTGTGCATGCACCGCGCATGATCTGTTCAGACTGTATATCTTCCATCACATCCCGTACAACTTCACATGGCCATACTCCATCTTTACCTACTGGGGAACATGACAATAATCTTCCGATGCAGATATCTGTAATATCGATGCGGCTTAACTCCATAGATGACTGACGAACGGTTCCAATCCACTTTAAAAGGCAACCAACTTCTAAGTCACCTAGCTCGTTATGACCCGGTATACGATCAATTCCCTCTAGTAATGTATGGCCTTTCTCAGCCAATACTTTGCCACCTTCTGCTGGTCGTTGAAACTCTGCGGGATCTTGTGCTCCATCTTTACGTTTGTATACCCAGACAATAGCCTGAACAAAAAACTCTGGGTGAGTTTCAATATAGCGTTCAAGGTTAGGAATAGAATTCCCTCCCCTTCTTCCCCAGCGTGATGACAATAGTTCAATATAAGCAAATTCAACACCCGCTTTTTGTTCCAAGGATAGGCTTGTACTGCTGTCAATATGTTTGAATGCCTTCTTTAGATAATGCTCATCAAGTTTATATTCTCCAGACTTATCTTTGCTCCCTTGCGCAATATCTGTAAGTAATCGATAAATAAGCTCTGCATCAAGCTTTTCAGGATCGTACTTTATACATGAAAATGCTGCGCGTAACCTTTCAGCCCTTATCAGTCGCTCAACTCCTTCATTGTTCTCTTCATTGGAATCATGAATCCTGCTAGGTGATACTTCATCCCAATATTTGGTTTGATAACTTTCATCTAACATATCGACGATTCTCCAGGTAGGCTTTCTATATGGGGCAAGCACAAGCATTTGAATAATAGCCTCATCTGATATCTCAGACGATACGGATTTCATTATATTATCTCGACGAGAGTCATCATTGACTGCGCATAATGAACCCGAGATTAAACTTTTCTGCGACAGAATATCTTCTTTACCTTCTACTATGGGCTCTAAGGCAAGCTTCAGAAGTTGACACAAGTCCTTTTCTGCTAAAACATCACTAGCAGATAGAATTCCAACAGTCCATGGCGCGCCCTCATTACAGGCAAGATGTAAAATCCCGGGTACACCTTTTTGTTCAACTATTTCACGCATCGCATTTATCCTTTGGTTATTGATACGCTCTTCTCGCCGGCTATAGTCCATTTCTTCTATATCTTCGATTTCATCCGCTGACTCTTCAACCCATGTATCTTTAAAAAGCCAAGCATGCTTTTGCAAAATATCAGTAGGCTCTAGAGCAGAGTATGCATTTCTTGCCGCAGAAGTAATAACAGTTATATCTTCATTTTTCTTATTAGCACGCTTCAAGGCTCGCCAAGAAAGAGTAGAGACACGGATTTTTTCACGTAGCTTTGATTTATCAATATCGTTAGCTCTTTCTTTTGCCCAATCTTCAATCAGTAACCAAATACGGCCTTGCTCTGCATTGTCAAAATCTTGAATCCTTTCAACTAAATCACACAGCATCGTCAACGAGTAATTTTCCCAAGCTAATACCATATCGGTAATTTCTTTTGTAAAATCAATAATAGGATCCCAAGTCTGGAACGGTTCACCATACCCATAACCATCTGAACGCCAGCGAGGTTTATGGCTATAATCACCTGTACGGTGACCATTGCCTATCTGTTCAATACAGACCCTCCAAGCAACATCAGGAAATTTCTTAGCTAATGTCTTTATCAAATCTATACGCTCATTATGAGATGCTGCAGTTTGAGGCATCCATGCCCGAAAGATAGACTCCAAGGAGTTTGCTGGCTTATTTACCCAATTATCGTTAATCTCAATTTGTGCAAGCCTAGCCAATATAAGTGCTGCACGAGGTAATGTTGCGGGGCTCCATGAAAGCCCTTCAAGCGCCCACAGTAAACCCGTTCGGCTTGTAGAACTAAAAGGGCCCGTACCAGCTGGCTTTAATAGCCCAAAGACAGCTGGTTCATCATTTTTCAAATCACGCTCTAGTATTGATAAAAACTCATCTGGAGCTGCTTCTGCATATGTTGGAAGATCACTATCATTTGCCTTAAGAACGCGCGTTGTCAGTGGCGTAGGAAGGAGCTCACGTATCACATTGATTGTATCTGTCTCCAAATTAACCCCAAGGCGCTTATTGAAAAGTTGGGAGCCATGAACAGCCAGCAAAACTAAGGTTTCTGAGATTCCTTCACGAAATGCACCCGAGAACTCACGAGCCTTTCCATGAATAGATGCAGCCCAACGTTTGTCTTCTGTAAGATCTAAAGCTGGGTCATCTTCTCCTAGGACTAGTCTGGCTATTTCAAAAAATCGGGTCAAATCTTCAGGTGTAATGGCGTGAGCAATGGCATATAGTAAGTCAATCTTAGATATTACCCCTCGAAATGAACCAATAGACCATACTGGTGCTTCATTTATTTGAGTTAAATATTGACACTCTCTCTCTATGTCTGCGTATGGCCGCTCATCAGCCAAAAGTTCGATGACAAGCCTATCGGCCTCATTTGCACTATTCCATACACCAGCAAATAAGAAAGGCACTAAGCTGGTTACAGTCTTTTGGTCAACTGACCATTTGGGTGTTTGGACCGCAGGAACATTAGCAACCCGCCGACGTAATACAGTTAATGACCTGCCTGATTCTTTCTCAAGTAGATCCACCTCATCACGACTTTTCCCCATATGTTCCAAAGCCTTATGGAATGCTTCATAACTTGCTGGCTCTAACATAATATGGGGCTCAGCATTTGCAGCATTACGTGGAGATATAACAATCGAGTGCAATGTATTAGCAAACGGTGCTAACTCCCGTTCAACTTCAGGGGTAAATATTACGGGAATAAAGGTTTGAGCTCCTTCAGCTAAACTAGGCAAAACGTCCTGTTTATCAAATACCAAGACTCTATCACGATTTGCTGACAACTCATCACCACCTCGTTCGCCCAGCAGCTGAGACACAAAAGCAAGCGCCTCATCAGTTGAATCAGCTGAAATAATTATAGGGCCATCAGGTGTTTTTGATAGATATGATTGCATGGTACGCTTAGCAGACTCAATTGCTGAACTAAATAGCATTCCTGACAATGGTGGTTCAGATATGTTGGCCCAATCACTCCAACATTTATCGAGAGAGCGCACTTCTTTCGCTGGAATCCTTGCTTCATTGGCAAACCATGCCTGTGCCGGTAAAGATTGCTCCAGCCATTGCTCAATGTCACTTGAGTCGTATGCTAAAACATCTTTCCACAGGCCTTGTTCTTTCTTATTAGTAACCCATTTTGTCTTTCCTGCCCAGCGACGAGGTGTAACGAAAACAAATGTTATTTCTAAACGCATCTCTTCTTCGATAGCTTTAACGCTTTTATCAAAATCTCCGTCAGCTTTAGGCTTAATACTAACGTTAGTTCCAAATTCCCAACCAGAAATACCTTTTGGGATCCATGGTGTGCCTTCGCTAGCTTCAACGAATCCATCCCAGCCCGGTCGTTCAGAATCATCATTGCCCGGAAAGTCAACTTTTGTTAGCCCGTTGCCTGTAGAATGTACCAGTGTACGTAAAAATACCGAAAGCTTACTACGGGCAGGGATATTATTAGTAGCCCACTGCTCAACATCATTTGCCTTAATAGAAAGAAATGGCGGGACATAAGCTATAGTATTAAAAGGGGTTTCAGCCAATATCGCTCTTCCTTCATCAAAGCGTACCTGCATTTCCATCAAATCCTTACTCGGGTACTTAAAAGCTTTTTCAAGTCGTTTCGCCATACTGGCAGATAACGAAGAGTTCCCATTAAGTAAATTTGATAAAGCAGGACGCCCAACGCCAACTAGCTGAGCGGCTTTTGTAACAGACATTCCAGCAGGGATTATCTCTTCTTTTATGAATGTACCTGGGTGAGACGTGTTCATAGATTCTTCCATACTGGTATCCCGAGTTGACTCAGCAACAATAATAGGTTAACTTTTAAATAACTGTAGCGCGTAACGCTACACAATACAACTGTAAGTATTCTGGAGAGAGTATGTATCTAATAATACCTGTTCAATCCATGTAATATTCTTAAGGTTAAATGTATTTAGTTGTTTAAAAATAATAAAGCACCAATTCTCATCAATGATAATTAATGGTCTGGTGCAACAAATAACAGGGGCTATTATGATTCAGGCTGAATATCTGCGCTTTCTCCAAACACTCGATAACGAAGCTACACCAAAAGGCATCATCAAGATTGCCAATATAGTACTTGAACATATAGCAGGGCTTGTTCCTTTAACTACTCGGCAAGGGCAAAGAGTGAGAAAGATGGCAGCCTTGGCACAAAATAATTGGGATACTGCAAGCTTAAACATTCAAGATTTACCTAATACCCCAGTAGAGAAATTGCCTCAGATTACCAAACTAAATAATATGGTAGTTGGTCCCTTTCGTGGATTCGCAAGACAAGAAGTTTTTGATCTGTCGAGCTGGTTGGTATTGATTTATGGTCCTAATGGTACAGGTAAATCAAGCTTTTGTGAGGCTTTGGAATATGCACTGCTGGGTAACGTGGCAGAAGCGGAAAGTAAACGCTTCCGTGACCAGCGAGAGTACTTAAAAAATGCTCATGTTAATCAGTTCAATCCACCAATCATCACTGCAGAGGATGATCAAGGTAATGTAGCTCCTCTTGTGCCAAATGAGGCGCTATATCGGTTTTGCTTTGTAGAGAAAAACCGAATTGATAGCTTTTCTCGAATTGCCGCACAGGCACCAGCAAAACAAACGGAGCTGATTTCGACCTTATTTGGCCTAGAATCTTTCAGTGAGTTTGTTCGAAATTTTACGGCTGAAATCGACGGTAGATATATTGACTTAGTTGGTGCTAAAGGAACAATACTTAACCAAAAGCGCCAAGGGCTTATTGGGGCTCACCAGCAGATAACAACCAATACAACAGAATTACAAACTATAGTTATTGAAGAACAAGGGCTAGCCAATCAATATAGAAAAGGCGTTGTCTTTAGCCAAATGGTGTATGAATTAAACGGTGATGGGCAAACACAAGGAGCGATCCAACAGCTAGAAACTGTGCTACAACAACCCGTAGCAACTAAGAGTAATTTGGCCAGTACTACACTAGTGGCATTAGGCAATTCAATTGCCACTGACCTTGAAAGTTTGACCTCCAAACGGCTGGAACTTGCAGCTGCCAGCCAACAAGTATCGTTTAAACAGTTATACGATGCTGTATCACAGGTACAGCAAAGTAGCCCTGAACAATGCCCTGCTTGCAAAACACCACTCAACCAAGTTGTTGTTAACCCCTATATTCATGCAAATGAAGAACTGCAAAAGCTGCAACATTTGGCGGCACTACAACAGACAGCACAACAACTTGAGCAAAGCATACAACAATCGTTATTTAGTTTGTCGCAAATACTAAGCACTTGCTTAAGGTACTACCCTCAAAATAATGCCCTTTATACGTATCAGTTAGACAATAACATTCAGCCTAATAATTCTTGGTGGAATTCACTGCTTCTGGTTTTGCCAGATACTTTTACCCCATGGCAACATTTAGTATCCCAAGTAAAGCAGCTAGAAGAAGCAGATAGGAATATTGTTCAAGCGGTAAAAATAAAAACTACCCAACAAACAGAACTTGATAAACATAGAGAGTTTGCGCGTAAAATCACGGTACTACAAACCCGAAGACAAACAGCCAACAAGGCAGTTGAAGATGCTAACCAGTTAATCAGCACCTTCGATACTGAAAATGCGCAGCTTATTGCTGATGTTGAAGCAGAAAGAGTAGTCGTTCAGAAAAACCATACCATTGAATCTTCATATGCAGGCTTTGTCAAAAGGTTGAATGCCTACAACAACAGCCTACCGGCTCAATTGGTTGCTGACCTTGGTGAAATCGTCGTAATCCTATACAACGCCTTTAACCGAAATGATGTCTCTAGTGAATTGTTGGCCAACGTCAAGCTACCTTTGGCACAGAACCAGCGTCTTACAATTGCATTCCAAAATGATCCAGCAAAGTTTTATGACGCACTGCACGTGCTAAGCGAAGGACATATCCGCTGTATTGGTTTAGCCGTTTTGCTGGCCAAGAACCTCAAGGAAAACTGTCCATTCTTAATATTCGATGATCCAGTAAACGCGATTGACGATGATCATCGAGAATCAATTCGACGAACCCTATTCGAGGATCAGTATTTTGCTGAAAAACAAATACTACTCACCTGCCACGGAGAAGAGTTTTATAAAGACATTCACAATTTATTACCTGCTCAAATAGCGAAGCAAGCCCAATCATTTAGTTTTTTACCTCGCCTTGATGAATCACATATTCGAGTGGACTTTAATTGTGCACCCCGCAACTATATCCTCGCAGCGCGTGACCATATAGATCGGAACGAAATCAGGGAGAGCTTAGCAAAATCACGTCAAGCACTAGAGTCGCTAAGTAAAGGAAAAATCTGGAAGTACGTGCACAAGCACGGCGATGGAAGTTTAAGTCTGAAACTACCTTCTCCTTCAGCTCCAATTGGACTTCGAAACTTGACTGAACAATTGAAAAGTAAAATTAGTAAAGGTGATTTTGGCGATAAGGACAAAAATGAAGTTTTTGTCCCAATAGATGCTTTACTGGGATTGAACGGTACTTCACGCGAATGGCGCTATTTGAATAAGGGTACTCATGACGAAAATGACCGCGCTGAATTTGACAGACATACCGTCCACACAATCGTTTCCCATCTAGAACAATTGGACGCTGCTATTGACTGAGGCTTTTGGTATTAAAAAGATACTTGACGTCAGTCATTGTTAATATCAAGTATGTATATTTTAAGTGAGACCTAACCAAGGCCAACCTCGCCAGAATATTACTGGTTTAAATTAAAAAGCTAAAGTAGAAATTTTTTCCTTTGTAGAGTAGGCTACTTTGTAAAGTAAGGCTAACAGGCATTTGGTACTAGAGTAAGTTATGGAATTCAAAGATGTATTAGAGTTATCAGGTGTAATTTTGGGTACTCTTGGAGGAGGGGCTGTAATCGTTTTTGGTTTTTCAAGTTGGCTTGGCAAGGTCTGGGCATATAGGCTCATGGAAAAAGAAAAGGCTGATCATGCAAGAGAACTTGAATCTTTTAGAAGTAAGCTAATGCTAGATACTGAAAGCCATAAGGTTAAGTTAAAGAAATCCGAATTTATTTTTCAAAAGGAATATGAAGCAGCCTCTGAGTTCGTTTCACTTAAAAGAAGCTTTTTGCCTACATACTCTCACCCAAACATGGAGTGGTACGATGTGTGTGATAAAATTGCTCAGGACTTCCACAAAATTGAAAGTGCAGTCGGTTCTTTCATATCGAACCATGGTGCTGTTCTCAACAAAGAAGTAAAGGACTTACTGAGTTACTCTATTGGTATCGCAGGTGAAAACAAGTTTGATATTACTAGGCAAGAAGTACCTCGAACTGCTAATGATGCGGCTGATAAGTTATTTGAAAACCTAGAAAGAGCTGAAAAATGTATGATTGAGCAAGTTCATTCCCAGTCAAGCACCTAATAAACCAAATTCATTAGCACTACAGCGAACTAAAACCTATTACACCAGCGTTATATTTTAAGGAGATTAAATTGACAGGATGCGCACTATATCAAATTATTTACCCTGGTAATATAAGGGTTTTTCCGGGGGAGACATTTTTTGATTATCAAGGTGAAAGGTATTGTCTTGCAGTTTCCCCTCACGTTAAATCGGTAAGCTCATTGTCAATACACGATGAAATTGTAAGAACTCCATTCAATAATGATGAGGGATATAAGTACAACTTTTTAGCAACTACCAAAGCCTCAGATAACCAGTTATGTAATTTCAGGTTAGATTCAGAAGGGGAGCTTGATGTTAGTTTATTGATGGACACAAATGGTGTTGATCACTTTAGATTGAGTCATAGCAGCACTGTCACTCATGTTAGAGTAGCTATCGAAGCTGACTCTTTAAGCCAAGCTACCTATGATAAAGCGGTGTCTGCATTTAATCATTTTATCAGAGTTTATCGTTATGCTAGTCTAGATATAAAAGTGAAAGAAACTTGCTACATGACAGGATTCAAACCTTTCATCTATGCTTGTTACCATCAATATTCACCAGAGGAGTTAATTGAGGTACACGATAAGCGAGTATATGAATTACTATCAAAGTGGAGCCCTTCAGCAAAAATGCTGTCATCAATGCAAGAACCTAACCTTCTAGATAATGAAATTGAAAATTTTAATAGGCAGTCTGCTACTGGTCACATTGCTTATTATTTAAGTGCTGCAGATTTTCCTGAATGGCGCATAACTCTTATTAGGGCCTATGAATTGGCTTTGGAACAAAAAAATTATAATGCTGCAATACTTGAGTTATTTATAGCCTTGGAGTTGGCTTTATTCAATTTACTTAGGGAAATTAGAACTCCCGGTGCCACCAAGCTCAAAAAGTACGATAATATTTTTGAGGTTATTGATAAGGCATTGCCAAAGTTGTTTGGCTCCGAAGTTGATGAGCTTAAAGATAAATTTCATTTCACCAGAAAAGTCAGGAACAAAATTGTCCATCGAGGTTATTTTGCGACAGAATCAGAATGCAGTAAATGTCTCCGCATTGCTGATGAAGGTTTTAAATTCATTGACACCAAAATTTAATAAGCTGCTATGTCAAATATCATACCTATATGAAACCTTTGGCTATAGCATATGCTCCCCTGCTAACAGAATCACACTCAAATGTTCATTTTAAGTACACCCTTAACTTACGCTAAGCAATTCTAATTAACGTGTCAGTTTTAAGTCTATTTTCGAGCTATATTTACAGTTGTGTTTGACTCCTAAGATCTTAAGTAAACAATTTAGGAAAGTACTAGGACCAATATCACTTTGTGCCCCAAGCCACCATAGAATTATTAGACTTATATCCGCTGTATGATCTGAACGCTCCCCCTCCTTGTATCTAATTTTTCATGCCACTTAGAGCAAGTTAAGTATTAAAATAAATTTAATATACTGGATATTACTTACAACTTATTTTTCACTTCAATCCATTGAGACATATATTTAGTACTTTTATGGTGATGATGATTCAGCATAGTGCCAATAAAATTAAGTTGCCTATGCTGCTCTAAGTCAGCTAGCAATACATCTATACACTCTGATAATGCGTCAAAGTGTTTAACTTGCTCAAATAACTGTTCCGCATTTGTTACGCATAAATCACTAGCCATTTTCCAATCACCGGCATGTTGGTAAAGTTTAACTGCCGCATCAGCAATCGCTTGCGCCTCATTAGCGACGATACCCGGCCATGCTAATGAAGTTTGCATCCCTTCAATACCAATATCGGTGGTTACCGAAGGCGTCGCGCAAAGCATAGCTTCAGCCAATTTACCTTTGATACCAGCACCAAAACGTAACGGCGCTAAACAGACTCGCGCTGATTGCATCTCATGTACGGCGTCGTCAACCCAGCCTTTAACCAAAAAACCAGATTTTTCATCATGTAAATCAGTCGCTTTGGGCGGTGGATAAGCGCCACATATTAACAATTGCGCTGTCGGTAATTGTTGGCGAATTAATGGCCAAATTTGTTGCTTCAACCATAAGACACAATCCCAATTAGGCGGATGACGAAAATTGCCAATGGAAATAAAATTCTGTCGCTGATCATAAGAAGGGTTAGTTTGTTGACGTTGCTGTTGATTAAAAACAAAGGGTAAGTAATGTAATAAGCTCGTATCAACTTTAAATAGATCAGTCAATAAGGCTATTTCAACGGGTGAAATCATTAACGTTAGATCACAGCGAAAAATTGCGGCAACCTCCCTTTTCGCCAAATCTGAACTTAACAAATCGGCATTGGTCATCGTTCGGTTTTGTTTATAAGCAGTATGGCGAGCATTACGTAAGCAAAATAAATCTTCTGTATCTAATATTCTCAAGGCTTGTGGGCATTGTTCACTAACGCGCCAACCAAATTGCTCTTCCATCATAAAGCGATCAAACATCACCACATCAGGTTGTAGTTGATCAATAAAAGTGTCAAAGCTTGAACAATTTAAATTAATATCGACGCAATCTACATTCACTTGAACTAGATCCGCCATATGTTCAGTTCGTTGAGCGGTACAGGCAAAAGTTATATCATAATCTTGCTGTTGGAAGAACTGGATTAATTGCAACATACGACTACCTGCTGCAGATGAATTTGGCTCAGGCCAAACCCAACCTATGATTAAAAGTTTTTTCATTAGATCTGCACCAAAGTACGGAAAGTACGGTTTAATTAAAAGAAAAGCCACCTACAATACATTGCAGATGGCTTTTCACAACACGTTACGTTACGGGTAACTTATACCAAAGGAATTAAATATATGATCTTTTTAAGAGGTCTAAATAATCAATAACTTAATACTTTTGGTATTACTACGAACGATTAGTTACGAGTAATGTGTGTTTATTTCTCTGCAGAAGGCTGAGTACCTACATGAGGCGCTGACTCTGCTGTTTGAATTTCTAACAATTCAATTTCAAACTGTAATACTGAGTTGCCTGGAATGCGTGGTGGATTTCCCTTTGGGCCATATGCTAAGTCTGAAGGAATAGTAAATTTAAATTTTGAACCAACTGACATAAGTTGTACGCCTTCAGTCCAACCTCTAATAACACGATTTAATGGGAATACAGCAGGTTCACCACGATCATATGAACTATCGAACGTATCACCACTTAAAAAAGTCCCTTTATAATGTACTTTTACCGTGTCTGTAGCGACAGGTTTTGCACCTTCACCTTCAGTTAATACTGAGTATTGAATACCTGATTCAGTAACTTGTACGCCTTCTTTTTTGGCATTTTCTTCAAGAAATTTCAGACCAAACTCTAAGCTTTCTTTTGATTCTTTTAACGATATTTCTTGTTGTTTCGTTTTCATGGTTTGTTCTAAATTTTTCAACAATGCTTGAATTTCTTCTTGTTCAATCACTGCTTTGTCATTAATACTATCAACAAAACCACGCACAATTAATTCTTTATCTAGCGATAACCCTAACTTGTCATGCTCATCCAAATTACGTTGCATGTAAGTACCAATAGAAGCGCCTAAGCCATAAGCTTGTTTTTGTATTTCTGTTTCTAATACGGGGGCTTTTACTTCTTCTTTCTTGGCACCTTCTGAACAACCAGCTACAGCTAATAAAGCAACGGCGACTAAAGTGGGTTTAAATAATTTCATCTATTTCTCCATTAACACATCACAATTGGAGAGTTCCCCAATCCATTTATCATTTTAACTAAACTAAAATAAAGCTAAACAATTTAAAAAAACGCCTTATACTAACGATAAATGATAAAATAAAAAAGTATTAATATGTTGCTTAATTTTTCAAAACATAAAAAGCACCTGTTATCAGTGATTAAATTCTCAGTGACCATCTTACTGACAGTATTTTTTTTACTCGCATGCAGTCCTTCTGGCGATAAACCCATACAAAGATTTCAACACGCAATAGACGGCAGTTATGCGGGGAACATCTCTAATGATGGCAAGTGGAGTGTCATTTCGTCTATTCATCACGGCATTAGCGTTTGGGACTTAGAAAAGAACGCGCTAACGTATCAATGGGCACAAAAGCAAGATAGTAGTGATAATTTAGTCTTAGCCATTGATATTAGTAATAACAACAGTCACGCACTCACCGCTAGCCGAGAAAATTTTGCTTTGTGGAATATGAAAACAGGTCAGTCAGAAGGTTACTGGAAAGTACGAGAATCAAACATTCGTGATATTGCCGTTAGTAATAATGGTAATTATCTACTGATCGGCAAAGGAAACGGTGTCGTTGTCCATGTAGCGGTAGATACTGGCAGGCGTTTAGAGTTTTTAGGTCATAAAGAAAAAATAAATACCGTTGATATGCTGCCCAACGGTAGAGTAGCCATGTCAGGTGGCAATGATTTTATTGCCTATGTGTGGGACACAGTATCAGGGCAAGTTATTTATCAATTCAATCACACAAGCCGAGTATCACAAGTGGCACTTGATAGCCAAGGACGTTTCGCGTTCTCAGCTGATAGCATGAAATCAGCCCATATATGGGATCTAAAAACAGGTGCACTCATCACCAAACTCAAAGGGACTAAACGTCACGAAATTTTTAGCTCTGTAAGTTTTTCGCCCGACGGCAAAACTTTAGTTACCGGGGCTGCAAGTAGTAAAGTCAGCGTTTGGGATATCGCCACAGGAAAACGTACCGCTAGCTGGCGTGTTACCCCAAAAGAAGCAAATAGACCCAGCGGAGCCGTTGTTTATAGTCTCGCATTTAGGGATAATAGCACTTTAATAACAGAAAGCTCTTCTGGATATGCTGAACTTTGGCATATTCCCCAAACACACTAAACGTTAAGAATAGAATTAAGTAAATGATAAAAGATAATCAAAATCAAGAAATCAATAGCCTAGAAGAGCGTATTAATGCACTGGAATCTCGCAACATTTTTCAAGATGATGTGATAGAACAACTCAGTGAAGAATTGGCTATACATCAAACCCAAATGGTTGAGCTAAAAGAGCAAATTCAATTAGTTGCCAATCGCTTAAAAGATGCCGGTAGCTTATCATCAGATAAAGATGATGTAGAGCCACCACCGCCGCACTATTAAGGTAAAGATGAATTAGCGCCACATCATTAAGATTAAGGTTTAAACACCCCAATAACCTGCTCATGTTGACGAACGACTTCTTCAACTTGAGGCGCACTTTGTGTCATTTGTTCACCACAACTGACACAAGTGACTTTCTCTACGTCATCTTCTTTAGTTAATGCCATCGTATCTTTCGCCTTACACTTAGGACAAACGGCACCAGCGATAAATCTTTTTTTAATCTTATTTTTCACAACAATTCTCTCAAAAAGGGAAATAAATACTATTTATACCATTTTACCTTGAACTACCCCCTAAGGAAAAGCGACAATGGTCTCGAATTTTTAATAATACCAATTCTACTCAATTTATTGCCAACTTAGAGCAACTTCAGGGATACAATAACCAACCAAATTTTTTAGATATAGTCATTCTACGTCAAATAAATTTAATGCAGTTAGTGTGACTTTGACAAACGCCCAAAGAACGAGAATAAACTGAATAGGCTGGGTATAACTACTTTTAGGGCATTTTATTGATCACTGCAACCGATTTAAGTTTAGATAGAGGCGCCAAAAATCTAATCAACGCGTCAAGCTTCACTATTCATCCCAATCATAAAGTAGGTTTAGTGGGCAGTAATGGTTGCGGTAAATCGTCTCTTTTTGCCGCGTTATTAGGTGAGTTATCACCTGACGCAGGAAATTTGGGCATGCCAAGCGGCTGGGCAATAGCGACCGTTAAACAAGAAACACCGTCACTTGAACAGTCTGCTCTTGATTATGTAATGGACGGTGACAAAGAATTTCGCCAGCTCGAACAACAATTAGAGCAAGCTCGTACAAATGACGATGGCAATTTAGAAGCCACATTAATTAATAAAATAGACACTATCAGCGGTTACAGTTTACCTGCCCGTGCTGGCGAGTTATTGCACGGTTTAGGCTTTTTACAAAATCAATTGTCCCATCCAGTAAAAGACTTTTCAGGTGGTTGGCGCATGCGCTTAAACTTGGCACAAGCGTTAATAAGCCGTGCTGATTTATTGCTACTCGATGAGCCCACCAACCATTTAGATTTAGATGCGGTTATATGGCTGCAACGTTGGCTGAAGCGCTTTACGGGCACCTTAGTGCTTATATCTCATGACAGAGATTTCCTTGATACCGTTATCGGCCAAATCTTACATATTGAACATAAACGCGCCAAACTCTATAGCGGCAATTACACCGCCTTTGAGCGACAACGACGTGAACATTTAGCACAGCAAGATGCACAATATCAAAAACAACAAAAAGAAGCCGAGCATTTAATTGCCTTTGTTGACCGATTTCGCGCAAAAGCCAGTAAAGCAAAACAAGCACAAAGTCGCTTAAAACGCTTAGAAAAATTACCCGATTTAGCACCTGCTAATGTGGATAGCCAATTTACTTTTAACTTTGAACAGCCCGAAAGCCTGCCTTATCCTTTACTGTCGTTAACAGAAAGTCAGTGTGGTTATAACACTGAAACCATTATCCTTAATGAAGTCGGTTTAACGTTAGTTCCCGGTAGCCGCATTGGTCTATTAGGGCGAAATGGTGCCGGTAAATCTACCTTAATTAAGTCTTTAGCCGGTGAAATAGCGCTGCTAAATGGCGAGCGCTATTGTGCGCAAGAATTAAAAATAGGTTACTTTTCACAACATCAACTAGAGCAACTACACAGTGGTTCAAGCCCTGTTGATCATATTATTCGCGCTCAACCCACTTTAGGCGAACCTCAAGCACGAAGCTTTTTAGGTAAGTTTGGCTTTAGCGGTGATCAAGCATTAGAATCAGTTAATACCATGTCAGGTGGTGAAAAAGCCCGTTTAGTCTTAGCACTGATTGTTTTAGAGAAGCCACAATTATTACTACTTGATGAACCCACCAACCATCTAGATCTAGAAATGCGCCACGCCCTAGTCATGGCTTTACAAAATTTCGGTGGTGCTATTATTTTAATTGCCCATGACAGATTTTTATTAGAATCATGCGTTGATGAATTTTACCTAGTGGCTAACGGTCAGGTGAGTAATTTTAATGGCGATATCGATGATTATCAGCAATGGCTTAATGAAGATAAAAAACAAGCTGTCAGCAACAATAAAATCACCGTCGATAAAGGCATGGATAAAAAACAGTTACGTCAGCAACAAGCTGAGCTGCGAAAAAAATCGGCTCCGTTGCGTAAAGAAGCCGACAAACTAGAGAAAAAAATCAATCAATGGCAAGATGAATTAACGCAAGTAGAAGCATTACTTAGCGATAGTGATATTTACCAAGCCGAACGTAAAAGTGAACTCACTATTCAATTAAAGTTACAAGCGAGCCTAAAAGGTAAAGTTGAAGAAAATGAAATGTTATGGCTAGAATTAGCTGAACAAATTGAAGAAATCCAAACAGTATAAATTAGAATTAAAATTATATTTTAAGCTACACTGTAGTTAATACATATATTGACTAAACTAAAAGAGAAAACTATGCCAACTAAAATAGCATCACTACTTTTTGTATTTCTGAGCGGTTTTTCAACCTTAAGCCAAGGTAATGATCTTGAATTGGGTATTTACGAATTAAATCGTGGTGAATTTCATGCGGCTATTGAACAATTCCGCCCATTAGTTGTTGAAGGCTATGCGCCAGCTGAATATCAGATGGCTATTGTTTATCAGCATGGTTACGGTGTTGCGAAAGATGGTCTCAAAGCACTGGCGTTATTTGAACTCGCAGCGAAACAAAATTATTCTGATGCACAATTCGAATTAGCATTAATTTATAGTGAAGGTAAATTAGTACCGCAAGACTTAAAAAAAGCGTACGCGTTAACCTACAAAGCCGCTAAAAAAGGGCTAGCGAGTGCTCAATTCAATTTAGCTGTAATGTTTGCTAATGGCACAGGTATTAAACAAAATGACTTTAAAGCCTCTCGCTGGTATCAAAACGCTGCCGATCAAAACTATGCGTTAGCGCAATACAACTTAGCCTTATTATATAATGACGGTAAAGGTGTAGAAAAAAGTACTGAAATGTCACTCGTATGGAACACTATCGCTTCTTGGAATGGTTACCCTCAGGCTAACCAAAGTCGCTTATTAGATGAACAACAACTATCACAAGGGAAAAAGGATAGTGCGATCGAAAAAGCCAACAAAATTTACAAAAATATCAAAGATCAGGAGAAGGTTAAGGCTGAAATGGCGCAAAAAAGGGACTTATATTGATCTATATCACATAATAATTGGTTTCAACTTCTTATAATATTGATGACAATAAATATAAGGAGCGTCACATGAACTTTTTAAATATGTTAGCCAATGATCCCGTTGTTATGTTTGCCTTTGGTGGCATGGCCATTATGATGGGCATATGTGCATATTATGTTTACTACTTTGTTAAACATATCAACGAAGATAAAAAATAACTCAAAACACCGATTATTTTTCAATCAACGTTACTGCCTTTGCAATACTAAGCACTAAGGTTAATATCCATACACCCTTAGTACATGCAAAGGCAACACTATGTTTCCTGCAATAAACTCTAATACTTCACCATTAAGTATAATCACCTTGTTATAAGTGTCCAAGTTAATAGCCTAACCAAGTGCTTTATCGTACAATCTGGCTTCTGCAATTTTATCATTATTGAACATGTATTCAGTTAGTCAATTCAAACCGGCTTGGTGGCTCACTAACCCCCAAACTCTTGCGGCTAAATTTTTTCGTCGTAAGCAAAAACTCGTCACCTTGAATGAAACAGTCGAATTACCTGACGGCGACTTTATTGATTTAGCTTGGACAGAACAGCCAAAAAAAGATAATACTCGACCAATAATTGTTATGTTACATGGCCTTGAAGGATCTAAAGATAGTCACTATGCTAAAGGCATGCTTACCGCACTTAAAAACCGTGGCTGGATTGCGGTACTAATGCACTTTCGTGGTTGTAGTGGTAAACCAAACAGACAAGCAAGCTCTTACCATTCCGGAGATATAAGAGATATTAGTTATTTAACTGAGCAGCTTATGGCTAGTTACCCGCATTGTCTATTCTCAGTAATAGGGTTTTCTTTAGGGGGTAATGTAGTTACTCAATACTTAGCACAAGTGCCTAAAAATCCTTATCGCGCAGCCGTTGTTGTTTGTGCACCATTAGATTTAGCCAGTTGCAGCGCGCGTATTAACCAAGGTTTTTCTCGATTATACCAAAAGTATTTGTTACAAATGCTGAAAAATAGCACCTTAGAAAAAATCAATTCAAAAGTCATTAATCACCTTGACGCAAAGAAAGTACAGACGATAAAAACACTCTATGATTTTGATAACTATGTCACCGCGCCACTTAATGCTTTTGTAAATGCAGATCATTATTACCAAGAAGCGAGTGGTAATAATGTGATGGCAAAGATTACACAACCTTGCTTATTTATTCATGCCGCTGATGATCCTTTTCTTAATAATGAATATTCATTGCCACAACAAAAACTTCCGAAAAATTTAACCTTTGAAGTATCAAATCATGGTGGCCATGTTGGATTTATTTATGGCAATAATCCATTGAAACCGCAATATTGGTTAGAGCAACGTGTACCTGACTTTTTAAATAAACATTTAACTAAAGATGATGAGAAATAATAGATGATAATTCCATTAGAACAGATTAACAAAGAGACGCTAACAGCCATTATTGAGGAGTTCATTTTACGTGAAGGGACCGACTATGGGGTAATTGACGCCAGTAAGGCAGATAAAATTGCCCAAGTTAAATTACAATTGCAACAAGGTAGCGCCGTAATTGTCTACTCAGAGCTGCATGAAAGCGTTAATATTTTACCGCGCGAGCAGTTCGATAAAGAAGAAAAAAATGAGCATTAAACCACTTGAATTAATAAATCTTTCGATGGGGTTTAATCACATCTTGCCAAGGAATATTTTGATTACCTAGACTAAGAAAGTCAGGGTTGAGCAAGCTTTCTCTTGTATTATACGTCAGTGGATTGAATTCACTGTTTATAATGGTGCCGCCCGCTTGTTCTAATATACATTGACTAGCCCCTGTATCCCATTCACCGGTAACACCAACACGTAAATAGCAATCAGCACCCCCTTCGGCAATCAGGCAGTTTTTAAGCGAACAACTGCCTAGCGCAACATGGTCATAATCATATTCATCATTTAAGTATTGTCCCATTAAATTAAGTTGTTGCCGTCTGCTAATAGCGATTTTAATACGACGTTTTTCTTGATAATCAGCCACATGAATTTGATGACTTGATTGTATTATTTTTTTTTGATCAACACCTTGAGCGTTACAGTCTTTAAAAGCCCCTAAGCCAGTTTGAGCATAATAAGTCAAATGATGATCAGGTGCATGAATAACACCAATACTTGGCCAACCGTTTTCAACTAACGCAATATTAACCGCAAAATCACCACTACCAATAATAAACTCACCAGTACCATCAATGGGGTCGAGTAACCAATATTTAGACCAGTGTTTACGTTCTGCTAACGATACTGTACCTACTTCTTCAGATATAATTGGAATATCGGGCGTTAATGTTCTCAGTTGATCCATCAAAATATCATTGGCAGCAATATCAGCACTAGTGACCGGGCTTTCATCTTCTTTTAGCTCAGCAGTGAAGCTTTTATCTCGATAATACTTCATCACCTCAACACCCGCTTTTTTCGCGCTTTCAAGGGCAATATTTAATAACCGTTCATTACTCATGCTTTATCCTAATTTTGTTGGGAAAAGATGATCAATTAGCAACATTAATGCAGCAATACTACGTGCTTCTTTAAAATCATGTTGTTGTAATAAATTTTTATAATCTTTAATGGCCCAAGGAACTACATCTAATGGCTCAGGTTCATCGCCTTCTAACGTTGCAGAATATAATTCTCGAGCGATAAAAACGTCCATTTTTGCATTAAAGAATGCAGGCGCCATCATCATTTGAGAAAGGGGAATTAACTCTTTGGTGCCATACGAGATTTCTTCTTTTAACTCTCTGTTGGCCGCTTGTTCTGCATTTTCACCAGGATCGATAAGGCCCTTTGGGAAGCCTAGTTCATAACTGTGAGTACCGGCGCAATATTCTCGCACTAACAATAACGTATCCTCATCAAGCATCGGCACTATCATTACAGCACCACTGCCAGAACCAAGCATACGCTCATATTTGCGATGTTCGCCATTGCTAAAGGTTAAATCAAGCTGCTCTATCGTAAATAAACGACTTTTAGCCACTTGTTTTTGACCGTTGATTTTGGGTAATTGGTTATTCCCTTTCATAAGCTTTCAAGATTAATTATTAATTCGTTTGAATACAGTTATAATGACACGATAAACATCAATTATGGAACCTCTAAATGCCCAATTGGTCAAAAATTTCTACTGTTTTACTCGATATGGATGGAACAATTTTAGATTTACACTTTGATACCTACTTTTGGTTGGAGCATTTTCCTGTGCGCTACAGTGAAAAACATGGCATTAGTGTGGAAGAGGCTAAACAAAAACTTCATGGTCACTATCAAGAAATCACCGGTACTATTGAGTGGTACTGTTTAGATTATTGGACTGAATTTACCCAAATGCCTATGCCGCTAATAAAACGTGAAGTGCAACATTTAATTCAGTTACGTGAAGATGCTGACGAGTTTTTAACGGCATTAAAGCAAAGTGGTCGCGAGGTTATTCTAGTTACTAATGCTCACACTGATGCCCTTTCATTAAAAATTGAACGGACTCAATTAGACAAATACTTTGATGTACTTTATTCAACTCATGAATTTGGCGCAGTGAAGGAATCACAGCTTCTTTGGCAAAGACTGCAAGCCAAACAAGGTTTTGATGTAAACAGAACCTTATTCGTTGATGACAGCTTACCGGTATTAAAGTCAGCACAAAAATATGGTATTAAACATATTTTAGCGGTGGAAAACCCAGACAGTAAAAAGCCAGCAAATAGCTTCACTGACTTCACTTCAATTTCAGATTACCGCCAGTTGACTAAAGATATTTTAGCAAACCCGATAAAGTAGCCTATCTAAAAAGGCTTCTAAAAAAATAGTCGATAGCGCCCTTGGTTATCTTTACGTCCCAAAAACGGCAGTGCGCTAATCAACTTAGGGGGAAATTTAGCACCTGGTTTTAAAAAGCCATTACCTGAAACACGCCCATTTTGACGTAAATAGGCGTTAAGGGTTACGCCTAAATCATTTTCAGGTGACAACAACAATGCTAAAGCCCCCTCATCACAGGATAGTTTAGCGTTAAAATCACCCAATTGAATATTTTCTGCTAACGCAATTACTCCGGCTTTTGACCAAGTAACCAGTCCCTTAACAGCGAGACATTTATTTTTATCCGCTAAGTTAATAGCAGCGTGATCTAGTGTTATTTCCACATCGCCTTGTGCCGTCATAGGTAAAGGTAAGGTAAGTTGTTGAACAATTTCATTTGCCTTAAGTAATAGGCTGAAATTTTCTATCTGAAGTTTTTCCTGAGAAAGGGTAATTTCGAATTTACCTTCAGGGCCGGCTAAAAAAGAATCGCCAAACGTTACCGGTAACGTGGGGGCTAAGGTAAATAAAGACCAAAAACTTAACTCCGTTTTAATTTTATTAATCGTCACTTCACCCACAACAATTTGCTCGATATTTGTATTCCATATACTTCCACTCACGCCTGATACCGAAAGTTCTTTAGGCATTGAAAATTGATTAAATACCACAGTTGCTGGCAATGTTGCGACTAAAAAGCCAAGATAAGTTATTAAAAAAACAATGCCGATAGCAAACTTCTTTTTCATTTATTTTCTCTACTATAAATATTTAGAATGGGGTAATCTTATACCAATGGCAATAAGTTAGTGATTAAATATCAATGAGGATAAATTTTCAAGAACAAGGCGCTTGATTGAGCAATAGCTGGCTATTGGGATTGAAAGCAACGATGTTATTGAAATATTTAGTCCATTTAGAATGATCACATATTTATTACCATTGGTATTAATTAAGCGTTGATAATAAAAACTATTTTCGACCTAACTGCAAACGGCGTACACGTACTTCACCTTGTTTGTCACCTTGGGCTAAGTCGATAGCTTGTACTTGCAAGTTTTCGTTGTTAGCCAAATGTTCAAGCCAAAATAACAACTGTGTAAAAGAAGCGCTATCAAGCCATACTTGCAAGTTATCCCCTTGAGGCTGCATGCGAGTAATGGTTAATTGTTGCTGACTTGCTGTGCGGTTAACTATGCTAGATAAACTGCCATTACTTTTTTTACTACCCCCCGTTGATTTAACATTTTGATAACGAGCGGTATTCTCAGTAACCCATGTTAATAAAGCTTGTCGGCTAGTCAATGTTTGTTTTGTTTTCACTAGGCTTTCATTTAACGGTTGCCATATTAAGCTATAGAATAGAAACACAGATGTCGCTGCTCCCATCAATAACACTAATCGTTGCTCACGTATATTAAGCCCTTGCCACCAACTCTTTATTGAAGATAAATCCATTATGAGCGCCCCTTACTGCTTGCGGTACTTACTTTACTACGGATACTAAACGAGCCAGTAACTTGTGTACCTTGATTTTTTTGGGCCCCTTGCTTAACGGTAAAGTTAGCGCGAATAAGCGCAGCCTTGAACTGTTCAAAATGTTGGTAGTCATTCGCTATTGCTTGTAAACGTAATTCTTGCCTTTTGCCATCAAATTTTAACGATTGAGGTTTCAAAGCAGGTACCTTAGCAAAAGCTGGCTGCACTTTTGACAGCATAGCTAAAAAGCCACTACTATCACTCGCCCCCCCTAATCGGGCAATTTTGTTATTTAATTGTGATTTTATCGTACCGATACGCACTCTTTTAGTCGCTGGAAAAGTTTTTTTATAACGTGCAATAATTTGTTCTTCAACACCCTGCTGTTGTGAAGATAATTGCCACAGCTCCGCACTTTTATAGCCAACATTCAATAATAGAGCACACATTGCTATTCCGGCAGCCCATAACCATTTAGTTAATCCGATAGAGTGTTGATCTTTAAGTTTGAATTCGCCCTGCAATAAGTTAAACGGATTACGATGACAGTGCTGTGCAAACAAGGCTAAAGGCAATTCTTCTTCACGCCTAGAAACCGTTATATGACGACTGCAAGATTGTAAATTAGGTAATTCAGAATAAGCATTAAGCGTGATTTTATCATGCTCTTTTTTTTCATCCGGCTGTTTTACATGTGATTTTTTTGAAAAAACGTGTTCTGTAACAAATTGCCATGCCTCGCTGTCAAGGGTACACCCTTGCCATTCGCCTTGACGCAACACCACTTGATTTACTGGCTGACTTAAAGAACTAGTTGAGGGACTCGTTGAAGTACTTGTTGATGAGTGTAAGACAATAGCACTCCATTGTCCTTCTATATAAGGCATAGCTAGCACGTCAGGTTGAAGTGTTTTTATGTTGATTTTTGCATCGGCCAACCACGTTAGCCACATTTGCATTTGCACGCGTTCAACAATGGCAACAAAACAATTATTTTCGTCCTCATCACTGGCCATATCGGCATAAGCGAAAAACAAGTCATCAACATCTTGCGCTAATTCATCTTCTAGCATGTAAGGCACTGCTGCACGCATGGAACGTTGTGACTTAGTTGGCATAGACACACGTTTTAATAGCACATCACTGCCTGGCACAAACACGGTAACCAATCGTTGCTGTGCTTTAGCGGTTAAATCAGTTAGCTGCTCTGCACCCGTTAAAACCCCACTGGCAATGATTTCTTGCTCGATAGAGCTAAAAACTAACCAGGATATTTCTTCTTGAGCTTGACTACCTAAGCGTATGTATAAAATTTCGGCCATTAATTGCGTCCTATGGTACGGCTGATCACATCAATATATTTATTATTAGTTACTCTCATTACCGAGTTCATCGCAAAAAAACTATTGTTAAAACTGGCACTGGCTTTTAGTGTAAAGTATTCACTATCAACTACAAACTGATCTTTAATACTGTCTGTAAGATTTAATTTTATTACGTCATTCAAATTATGAAACTCTGCTATGGTTTCAAATCCCTCATCTGGTCGATCACTCAATATTTGCTGAGCTTCCTCTAAAGTAGAGCCAAGCAACGCTTCTAATAATTCCGGTTGCTCGGCATTTATCGTATTAATATTTAATTTGTGTTGATCACTATCAGGTATAACGCACACATAAGGTTTAATTGCCTTGATAATAGCAGGGGTAAAATGCGCGATAACTCTGAGCTCATTAACACTGGCTAAAAAATTATTCGCAGCCAGGTAAGGAAACTCACGCGAAGCATAATCATTGTCTTCTGCGCCACCTGAGCCGCTAATAGTGGTATTATCATCCAACCAATCAGTTAACGAATCAGCCATTGATTCAGCTTCAAATTGGCTAACACCCTCTATCTGAAGATTAATCAATAAGGTTTCAAAAGCAAGTCGAGCAGGCACTTTATTGTTAGTCACACTCCCATTACCTGGGTTGACTAAGGGGATTCGAAACGCGTTTAGGTTGAGGCAGCTTTGCAAATCAGTAATTTCACCTGATATTTCACCAAAGGCAACCGGATAAGTTGTTTCACCTTGCGCCCAAACTTGCCCTAAATGAGTAACATTTTCATCCTTTTTAAAAGCAGTTATTAACACTCTTTTGGTAAAAGCCTCTGCACTCATGGCGTACCAATAAGCTTGTTGGTTGTAAGTGATATTTGCACTACGTTGCATCTGCATTTGTAACCGAGCAGTCATTTGACTGGCAATAACGGCACATAAAGCAACAATTAACATTACGGTGATTAACGCTACACCTGTTTGCTTGTGCTGTTTTTTTAATGAAAAACTCATGGATTTTCACCTGATGCATCATTATTTACTTTACTACCGGCAACTAAAAATTGTCGGCGGATCATGCCATAGTCTTTAGTGTTAACTTCAATGGCAATAGCTAACGGTAAGAAGTTATCTGACCACGTTTTTTGCCATTTTTCACCGTTATAGTATTCAAATGCTAATGCTGATACATCACTCATTAACAGTCTGACTTTCGGTTCTTCGCCGACAACCGCATCAACAAAATTAAAATGTAACCGCTCTAGTGTTTCATCAACTATCCTATACGCTACTGCCTGCATATCGCTGCGCGGCAATAATAAACCGGGATTTGTCCAACCATGACGAACAAAAGCGAGTGCTTGCTCATTTGATAAAAAAGTATCATCTGCGGTTTGCAAAAAGCCATCGAGAGGGGATTCACCATTTAAACGAACGCTCCGACGAGCAATCTGGGTAATGTCTCGTTCTATAATTAAAAAGGCTCGCTGAAGTTCATTATGGCGTTCACTTCGTTTTTTGCCAATTTCAGCACTACTAAGCACCGTATCAAAAATAGTAAAACTAGATAAGCTAATAAGAGAAAAAATAGCGATGGCAATGAGTACTTCGAGTAAAGTGAAGCCTTTATGATGGCAACTCGACATTATTTTTCCACCTGAGAAACATAGGTAGTTAAACTACTAATAGGCAGTTTATCATCGGCTTTGAGTCGAATTTCCATCACAATGGCACGCATGCCTTTGTCAGTGGTTTTTATCACTTTTTGCTGCCAAAACCATATCCTACCGGCGAGTTCAACGTCACCTTTCACATTGTTTTTTGGTGGCCATTTTGCTACTAAATTATTTGTCACTAGTTGGTTAGCAGCCACCCAGTTAGCAAACATTTTGTCTTCTAGGTAACCGATATTACGCGCATTATTAGTGGCGGCACTGAGCAGTGCGATACCGGCAATAGAGAAAACAGCCATCGCAAGCATCACTTCAATTAACGTGAAGCCAAGTAATTTTTTTGATGCTTTATAATCGATCATCTAATACCGGTCCTTCTACCGTTAGCGGTGTGCTATAAAGACCCGTTACTCGATAACCTAGCTCAGATAAATCATCATACAACGAGGCTTCTTCAGTAAAATGAAAGGTTAGACTAAAAGGGGTGATATCACCACCAGATAAAATATAGACTTGCGGCAAAAGTTGTTTTTCTTGTGCTGAATTTTTTTCTTCTTCCACCGACTGATAAGAAAGGTATTCTTCATTTTGTTCTTTAAATACGGATGAATCAAAAAGTAACGGTTCTTCTATGGGTAAATCATCCAAGGTGAGTGTTAAGGTGACTCCTTCAGGCAACTTTTGTGTAGCTAACCAATCTTGCTGGGCTATTTCACTCCATTTTGTGCCATCGTATCCCAAGAAGCGATAGCTGCTTTTATCAATATACAAGCCAAGCTCAACATTATTTAACAAACCATAATTAGCGGCATTTTCAAATAACGACGTAAATTGGTAACTGACTTTTTTTAAGGTATCTTCAGGCCGTTTACCAGAGAAATTAAACTGCACACTAGAAATAATAAGCCCTATAAGCGCAATAACTACCAAGACTTCAAGTAAAGTAAAGCCTTTGGTTTTTATTACTGATTTTGATAATAGCGAGTAGTCGTTTTTCATATTTTATCTTTAGCTTTCTTAAATTACAGCTAAAAGTAAGCTTCTCCTTTAAGCTGTATGGTTCAATTTAAGGAAAAAAGCACGGAGTTGACGTGAGTCAATCAGTACTTTTTTCGCCTAAATTGGACTTTACAGCAACAAGGTGAAAGCTTACTACTGATAGTCGCCTAGGTTCCAATTACCAATATCATCTTCAGTACCCACTTCGCCATCTGGCCCCGATGAGAACACATCCATTTTGCCTTGTTCACCTGGGTTCAATAAAATATAGTCATTACCCCACGGGTCTTTAGGTAAACGCTTAACATAGCCACCATCAGGGAAACGACGTGGAATAGGCTCTACATCAGTTTGATCAGTTAACGCATCTAACCCTTGTTCAGTACTGGGATAATCATAATTATCTAATTTGTACATACTTAAAGAGTTTTCAAGTGCCGTTACATCTTGTACTGTTTTTTGTAATTTAGCCGTATCTTGACTGCCCATTAAGTTAGGGACTACCACACTCAACATCATGCCAATTATGACAATCACAACCATGACTTCTAATAAGGTAAAACCTTGCGACTTTTGTTTATTCATTTATTTATTCCTAATTTCCTATTAACGTAAAATGATTTACTTGTCTTTCGACTGCTTCCTTCCTTCTACAGGCTCAGCGGAGTCGCTCAGGATGAACGGCATTCACCGCTTCAATAAATTTGTTGAAAATTTAGCCGCCAACAAAGGTATTTAATTGCAATATCGGCTCTAGTATTGCCATCACTATAAATAATACCACCCCAGCCATGACAACCATAAGCGCCGGTTCAAAAGCTTTTAATGAGATATTCATTAAGGCTTCAAATTCTTTGTCTTGATTATCTGCAGCACGACCCAGCATTTGCTCAAGTTGACCACTTTTTTCGCCACTGGCAATCATATGTAACATCATCGGGGGAAATAATTTAGTTTGCTCTAACGATAAACGTAAACTAGCTCCTTCACGTACTTTATCAGCCGCGAGTTTAACTTGCTGCTTGATGTATAAATTATCAAGCACCTCACCTGAGATTTTCATACTTTCTAATAAGGGTACCGCACTCGCTGACAGTATACTCAAAGTACGAGCAAAGCGTGCAGTATTAAGGCCTTTAGCCACTTTGCCGATACCAGGGAACGCGATAACTCGTTGATGGTAAACCATCTCAAATTTTGGTTTTTTCAATAATTGCGAAATCGCCAACATCACTAACGCAATAAACAACATAATATAAAAGCCATTCGCTTGTAAGAAGTCACTACTGGCAATTAAAAACTTAGTTGAACTGGGAAGGTTAGCGCCCATGTGTTCAAATTGACCGACAATTTGTGGCACGACTTTCGTTAATAAAATGGCAATAACACCCACGGCAACGACAGTCATAATGACAGGATATACCAATGCCTGAATGAGTTGTGAACGCATTTGTTCCCGTTGCTCAGTATAATCGGCTAGACGATTCAAAACTTTATCTAAATGGCCTGACTTTTCTCCCGCGGCAACCATAGCACGAAAAAGGTGGTTAAATACTTTAGGATATTCAGCCATACTTTCCGCTAAACCATACCCTTCGGTAACTTTGGTGCGCACTCCCATGATCATACTTTTAATGGTATTTTTTTCACATTGTTCAGCGATAGCAACTAAGGCTTCTTCAAGGGGTAAACCCGACTCAACTAAGGTCGCTAATTGACGCGTGATTAATGCCAGTTCAGCAGCAGACACTTTACCTTTGTTGCTTCGCTTACTGGTTTTTCCTGATTTACTTTTATTACTGGCTAGTGTTGGCACAACCTCTGTCGGCATTAATCCCCGCTCACGCAGTAATGCCCGCGCTTGTCTGGGGGTATCGCCTTCAACAACGCCTTTTTTAGTTTTGCCCCGGCTATCAACCGCCTGATAATCAAATGCGGCCATTAATCTTCTCGCGTTACACGTAAGACTTCTTCTAAAGTAGTCTTACCTAACATAACTTTGTCAAAACCATCACGGCGAATTGAAGCGGTATGCTGACGAATATATTTTTCAATTACCTGCTCACCATGACCATTATGAATAATTTCTCGAACCTTATCATCAACGACTAACAGTTCATGAATACCTGTTCGGCCTCGATAGCCTTTAAAATTACACTCAGCACAACCAACAGCTCGATATATTTCTTGGCTATTACTCTCTGCTAAGCCCAATAAAGCACACTCTTCTTCATCGGGTAAATGACTCTTTCGACAATGCGGACAAAGTGTTCTCACTAATCTCTGCGCCAAAACACCGAGTAGGCTTGACGATAATAAAAAAGGTTCAACACCCATGTCTTCCATACGCGTAATAGCGCCTGCTGCCGAATTAGTATGTAAGGTAGATAAGACCAAGTGTCCGGTTAAACTGGCTTGTACGCCAATTTGTGCTGTTTCTAAATCACGAATTTCACCTATCATTACCACATCAGGATCTTGACGTAAAATGGCACGTAAACCTCGAGCAAAAGTCATGTCAACTTTGGTATTTACCTGTGTTTGACCAATACCTTCAATGGCAAATTCTATCGGGTCTTCAACAGTTAAAATATTGCGCTCTTTTTCATCTATTTGAGTTAAACCGGCATACAGCGTCGTACTTTTACCAGAGCCTGTAGGGCCAGTAACTAAAATAATACCGTGGGGCTTTTCAATCAAGGTTGAGAAACGAGCACGGTTAAGATCGGTCATGCCTAAATCTTCAAGATCTAATCTAGCTGCATTTTTATCAAGCAAGCGTAATACAACACGCTCACCATGGCCTGTTGGCATAGTCGATACGCGAACATCAACGGCTCTACCACCAATTCGCAGCGAAATGCGGCCATCTTGTGGAATACGTTTTTCAGCAATATCCAGTTTTGCCATCACTTTGATACGCGACACTAATAAAGACGCTAATTTTCGATTAGGCTTTAAGACTTCACGCAAAATGCCATCAACACGAAAACGAATTTGTAAAGCACTCTCAAAGGTTTCAATATGGATATCACTGGCGCTTTCTTTGATCGCTTCACTGAGCATGGCGTTGATCAGTTTGATGATAGGCGCATCATCTTCATTTTCTAATAAATCTTCGCTTTCTGTGATTTCATCGGCAAGAGAATATAAATCCACTTCATTACCAATATCTTCCATCATTTGTTGCGCTTCTGAAGAGTCACGTTGATAAGCCTGCGTTAGCAATAATTCAAACGAAGCGGCATCTTGAACATCAAAACTAAACGGGGCTTTGATAATACGTCGAACTTCAACTACCGTTGCTAAACTGATATCAGCTAAACAGTGTAGAACGTAACCTGTTTCATTTTTGCTCAACAAAGCACTATAGCGTTTAGCAAAAGCAAAAGGTAAACGCCAAGCGATAGCAGCTGATTGATTGTTATCAAGCTCAGTTAATGGCTCACTATGTTGTACTGCTACCTCTGTAGCTTCAATAAGACCTTCAGACATTAATCATTAGTCTCTTTTGGTAAGCCGTCTTCTGGTGAATGATCTTTCTCTTGCTGTAGTTTATCTTGATATTCGTCAAAAGAAGGCGGTAACGCAAGTTCATCACTCCATTCTGGCAATATTGGTAATTTCGTATCCCTCATCAAGGACAAGCCTTCTTCTTGCTTACGGATTTGATCGGCACGAATATAGTTATATTTACCTTCACTGATTTCATTCATTAAATTGGCGTCACGAATTATCGTCGCACGTAAAAACACCATTAAATTACGTTTACGAGTACTGTTACTGGTGGATTTAAACAAATGTCCAATATAAGGGATATCACCTAATAGCGGGACTTTCTGCACACTTTCTTGCACATCTTCATCAATTAAACCACCTAAAACTACTGTGTCACCACTTTCAGCCATTACAGTAGTTTTGATTTCTCTTTTATTAATTGAAATATCAACACCCGTGTTACCACTAACCGAAGACGTTTCTTGCTCAATGATAAGTTGAACCGCACTGCCCTCATTGACTTGTGGCGTAACACGTAATTTAATACCCACTTCTTGGCGTTCAACGGTTTGGAAAGGATTACTATTGGTGCTACTACTCGTTGACCCAGTAAGAATGGGCACTTCTTGACCGACAATGAAATAAGCCTCTTCGTTATCAAGCGTGGTAATACTCGGTGTAGCTAAAATATTTGAATTAGTGTTACTACTGACGGCTTGAAGAAGAGCTCCCCAATCACCTGAAACAACGCCAGTAACTAAACCACTGGCTGAACCTAATGCCGCACCTAATGCCGTAAAATCACCGTCCGTATCATTTAATCTATATTCATCACTAATTTTTTCGCCTGTTTCAGAAGAGTACACTGCTGGAACCGTTTCGCCTTTAGTGGTTTCTGCTGCCTTAACACCTGCCGCAACAGATGAAATACTGGCTGGACCGTTGCTGAATTGGGTAAAACCAAAATTCTCATTGCCCCACTGTACGCCTAAACTAACACCATCAGTTTCATATACTTCAACAATAATAGCTTCAATCAACACTTGCGCACGGCGCACATCTAATTGACGAATAACCGCTTCAAGAGAACGTAACATATCGGGTTGTGCGGTAATAACCAACGCATTGGTTGACTCATGCGCCTCAATACTCACATCACGCTTATTATTAGTGCTTCTTTTAGTTGTTGTGGTTTCCTTTTCTGAAGCAATGGAGTCACTAACACCTTGAAGGACTTTCACTAAATCTTCAGCTTTTGAGTACTTAAGATAGTAAACTCGGGTATTACCACTGCTTTCTAGTTCGCTGTCTAAGCGTTTAACTAGACGAATAACACGCTCACGCGCTTTAACTTCGCCACTAACAATAATGCTATTACTGCGATCATCAGCAACAATTTTTGGAATTAAAAACGTTGGCTGCCCTGATTTGCCACCCGATGACTTATACATGGCTTCAATAATATTAACCATTTCACTTGCTGAAGCATAATGTAGTTTGATAATTTCTACGTCTTGATCACCTGCTCTATCGACTCTTTCAATAATTTTTACTAGTCGATTAACTGTTGCTGCTGTCCCGGTAAGCATAATAACGTTAGCGGGGTCATAGTTAGTCACATTACCACCGCCAGCTTGATCTGATAATTGACGTAGAAGCGGCACTAACTCACGCACGGTGACATTTTTCACTTCAACAATACGGGTAACCATTTCATCACCAAGAATGACACTATTGCTACCGACAACAGGAATCGATGAGGTTTTAGCATCTTTATTTCGAATGATTTTGACAATATTATTTTCCATTTTTACCGCAGCAAAGCCGTAAACTTCGAGTACATTCAGGAAGAATTGATAATATTGCTCTTCTGTTAACACATCATAACTGCGCACATTAACTTTACCCCGTACATTAGGGTCAACAATCATAGTTTTTTTCAAGTTTTTACCAACAATAGTCACAAACTCAACAATGTCAGTATCTTTAAAGCTAGGTGAATATTGACTGGCACTCGCTTGCCCAACAGCAAAAATACCACTAAAGGTAAGTGCCGTTATCAAAATCACGCACAATTGCTTGAGTTGCTTAAACTTGTGAGTTAACTGCTTAACCACAAATGCGTTTAAGGTTGTGCCCATGAAAAATTCCTTATCAGTCTTATCTTATAAATAATTATTGTTATATTTAGTCAATACTAAAAAGTATCTCTATCAAATCATTTTTACGCTCAATCAATAATGATATATCACGTTCTGTTTTTAACGCTGATAGCGCTTGCACAGCTTCTAATGGTGCTCGTAAATCATAACCGTTCATTTGCACGGCTATATCACCAGATTTTAAACCTGATAATTTAAAAAACGCGGGGTTTTTACCTGGAGATAATCGATAACCTACTATTTCACTATTTTCACGCGCAGGAGAAATACGTAGATAATCGGTGATTTTACCGGGATCTTTTGATATATCAGCTCTTAATTGTGACGCATTTTGTGTTAACTCATTATTAAACCGCTGATCGACCACATTAGTTGTATTCAGTGTTTTGCCAAGCCCATTTTCTCTTGCGTTGAGTTTTGCCTTTTTATTCGCTATATTTTGAGCGGGTTGATTATAATCAGCACCATCGAGCATTAAGGTTTCTAAACGGCCTGATTGCTTAATAATCACTCGGTCAATGAGTACTTGTTCAAGACTCGCACGTGTACCTAAAATAACATCTCCAATACCATAGGTTTCCTGCTTGCCTCGATTTTCAATAACCGCAGCAGCCGTCTCAGCGTTATCACTAGCAACCAATCCAGACAGCGTTAGTTGCAAGCGAGTGACTGGCGCATCGGTAATCTGTTCAACAACCTCTTTTATTTGCTTATTATATTGGCCAAATAAGTTGAGTGCCTGCAAAGCAGATAAGTTAAAACTCTGCTCTGTTGAACTTGCCTGCTTAACACCTACGGCTAAAGTTGAATTGGATGTTATGGGATCTTGTGGTACTAACAACCACGTTATTTTGGCGGCTAAAAAGGCAATATAAATTAATAGCAAAACACTAATAATTTGTGCAATTTTTTGTTGAGGTAATTTTGCCAAATTAGAGCTAAATGAGGTAAAACTGTCGCTTATAGCCATCTATTCATGTCTTTATTTTACTCTAATGGTTGTGCTGTTTGTACTATCTATCTATATAAATAATCATAACAGTAAAAATACGTTGCTTCTAAAACTTCAGTTGCCCGATAATACTTGAGCATTAGCTCCGCAACAAGCAAAGCAAGAAAATATTAACGATTATTTACACTCACCTTAATATAATGGGCGCAGTGTTTGCTAAAATATGTTATTTTCAGCAAAATTTATCTGTGCAATTTTACCCATTCTACTTATAGAAAATGACAATTTTATGGCAACAACAAATGAAAATAGTTCAATAAGATTAGACAAATGGCTTTGGGCAGCGCGCTTTTTTAAAACCCGTGCCATTGCTAAGCAAATGATTGATGGTGGTAAGGTCTTTTATAATGATCAACGAACAAAGTCGGGTAAATCAGTTGTTATTGGTGATTCGATAAGAATTCGCCAAGGTTTTGATGAAAAACAAGTTGAGGTGATCGCCTTAGCGGATAAACGCCGAGACGCAACGTTTGCGCAAAGCTTATACGTAGAAACAAGTAAAAGCATAGAAACAAGAGAAAAAAATAATTTAGCGCGCAAGCAAGGTATATTACTCAGCCCAGCAAGCGCCACTAAACCCGACAAAAAACAACGTCGAAAACTTAGAGAATTTAAAGAAAGGATATAAGCACTATGTCTAATAACAATATTACTAATACCAACATAACTCAAAGCACGATTGCCACCACAGATGTGCTTAACCGCTATTTATTTAATGACATGCACGTACGTGGTGAATTAGTACAATTAAGTGAAAGCTATCAAAGCATTATTAAAAACCACAATTATCCGGTTGGTGTTCGTTTGTTACTCGGTGAATTAATGGCTGCTACCTGCTTACTTAGTGCAACATTGAAATTTGAAGGGGAAATCACCGTACAACTGCAGGGTGATGGACCTATTGGTTACATGTCAGTCAATGGTGATAATAATCAAAAAATGCGTGGTATAGCCAAGTTAAAACCAGGGCAAGCGGATACAAAAGCCAATTCATTATATGAACTGATTGGCAAAGGTACTATGGTAATTACCATAAGACCCAATAAAGGCGAAGCCTATCAAGGCGTAGTCGCATTAGAACAGGAAACATTAGCCGGATGCTTGGCCCATTACTTTGATGTGTCTGAACAAATCCCCACTAAAATTTGGCTATATAGTGATGATGAAAGACAACAAGTGGCCGGTAGTTTAGTACAACTATTGCCCGATGGTGATGGCAGCAGCGAAAATTTAACCAAGCAAGAAAGTGACTTTGAGCATATAACACAATTAACAAATACCATTAAAGCGGATGAGATATTTTCACTGGAAGCTGAGGCATTATTGTTCCGCTTATACCACCAAGAAAAAGTTAGCCTATTTGATCCACAAGCGGTCAGCTACCAATGTGGTTGTTCAAGTGATAAATGTTTAGGGGCTATTTCGCAGATAGAGTCAAATGAAATTGAATCAATACTCGCGGAGCAAAACAAAATATCCATGACTTGTGATTATTGTTTAACGACTTATGACTTTTTTTATGATGATTTGAAAAGTTTCATTTCGAAAGATAAGCATTAGTTACAAACTTTCACTTTATTATATTCTTTTCTATAAAATTTGTATAAAACGCTCTTTTGGATAATTATTACCTAAAAGAGTGAGTAACTCCTATCTCCTCCTAGCCCTTGCTCCTATTATTGTTGTAAAATTACCTACAATAAACACCTCGCTATTTTCACTATTTCTGTTACTTATAATGAAAACTTTCATCTTAGGTTATTTTTTACTTTCGTTTTAGCGATTAATCCAATAGAATGTCGAATTATTAACACAATGAAATTTTTATAATTAACCACAAATTAAAATCAGTCACACCTTAGGAGTGAATTCACTATGACCGCCCAAGAAAACTCAATTGACTTGTCACAATATGGCATTAATGATGTTACAGAAGTTGTTTACAATCCATCTTATGAGTTGCTTTTTAGTGAAGAAACAAAAGCCGATTTAGACGGCTTTGATAAGGGTGTAGTAACTGAACTCGGTGCAGTTAATGTAGATACTGGCATTTTTACGGGCCGCTCTCCTAAAGACAAGTATATCGTTCGTGATGACATAACACGCGATACAGTATGGTGGTCAGATCAAGGTAAAAATGATAACAAAGCCATGACACCTGAAACATGGGATCATTTAAAAGGCTTAGTAACCACACAACTTTCTGGTGAACGTTTATTTGTTGTCGATACTTATTGTGGTGCTGATGAAGCAACTCGTTTAAAAGTTCGCTTCATTACTCAAGTTGCATGGCAAGCACATTTTGTTAAGAATATGTTCATTCGTCCAAGTGATGAAGAACTCAAAACTTACGAACCAGATTTCATCGTAATGAACGGTGCTAAAACGGTTAATGACAAGTGGGAAGAGCAAGGGCTTAATTCTGAGAACTTTGTTGCGTTTAACTTAACTGAAAAAGTGCAATTGATCGGTGGTACATGGTACGGCGGCGAAATGAAAAAAGGTATGTTCTCAATGATGAACTACTACCTTCCGCTTCAAGGTATTGCTTCTATGCATTGTAGTGCTAACGTTGGTGAAGATGGCGATACAGCAATTTTCTTCGGCTTATCTGGCACAGGTAAAACAACACTTTCAACCGATCCAAAACGTCAATTAATTGGTGATGATGAACATGGTTGGGATGACAATGGTGTGTTTAACTTTGAAGGGGGTTGTTATGCAAAAACGATCAACCTAAGTAAAGAAAACGAACCTGATATTTATAATGCTATCCGTCGTGATGCATTATTAGAAAATGTTACTGTTAATGCCGATGGTAAAATTGATTTTGACGATAACTCAACAACTGAAAACACACGTGTTTCTTACCCAATTCATCACATTGATAATATAGTAAAACCTGTTTCTCGTGCTGGTCATGCTAAGAAAGTAATTTTCTTAACGGCTGATGCTTTTGGTGTATTACCACCGGTAGCTAAATTAACACCTGCGCAAACAGAATATTACTTCTTATCTGGGTTTACCGCTAAACTTGCTGGTACAGAACGTGGAATTACTGAGCCTACTCCTACTTTCTCTAGCTGTTTTGGTGCTGCTTTTTTAAGCTTGCACCCAACTCAATACGCAGAAGTATTACAGAAACGTATGTCAGCAGTTGGCGCTGAAGCTTATTTAGTGAATACCGGTTGGAATGGCACAGGTAAGCGTATTTCAATCAAAGCGACTCGTGCAATTATTGACTCTATTTTAGATGGCTCAATTGATAAAGCTGAAACAACGGTTATCCCAATGTTCAACTTAGAAGTACCAAACACTCTTGCCGGTGTTGAAGGTGATATTCTTGACCCAAGAAACACTTACGAAGACGCTAATGAATGGCATAACAAAGCAGTTGACTTAGCGAAGCGCTTTGTTAATAACTTTGACAAGTTCACTGATACAGACAACGGTAAAGCACTAGTTACTGCAGGTCCACAACTGTAATTATAGCGAATTTATTAAGTTAACAGAATAGATACCCGTTCAACTCAATTTCAAGTAGTACGGGTATAAAAAAGTCACTCATAAGTAATTATTAGTGACTTTTTAGTTTTATTACTGAAACGACTCAAGCTAATAAAAAGCGTTAGAACTTAAGGGGTAAGCTGACTTTGGCTTGTAAGCCACCTTCAGGCTTATTAGATAACTCAACACTGCCACCATGGGTGTCAACTATACGCTTAATAATGGCTAAACCTAAGCCGCTACCCTCAGTTCCTCTAGCTTTATCACCTTGAGTGAAAGGTTGAAATAAACGCTCTATATCCGTATCAGGAATACCCTCGCCTTGATCACTAACAATAATATAGGCACTGTCTGTACTTTTATCTACACCAGTAAAAATTTCTATATTTCCTTCAGTGTAACGCAGCGCATTTTGAATTAGGTTAGCTAATGCACGCTTCACGGCGACATGACGCAAAGGGATTTTAGGGCACTTACTTGTTATAAGTTGAATATTTCTATTGGCAGGCATTTCAACATTAACCACTTCTTCAACCAAAACATTTAAGTCGCCAAGTACCGCCTTATCTTTAGAGTCATGGCGAATGTAGTCTATAAATTGATCAATAATATTATTCATATCATCAATATCATTCTCAATACCATCTTTTAAAAATTCATCTTGCTCTGTCATCATTTCACTGGCTAAACGTATACGTGTTAACGGCGTACGTAAATCATGAGAAATACCGGCCATTAACAGGTTTCTGTCATCTTCTAACTGTTTAATCCCTTTTGACATATGATTGAACGCTTGAGTTACCGCCATAATTTCAGATGTACCGTGCTCAATGAGTGGTTCAGGAAAATCACCTCGTCCAACATCTTCTGCGGCATGCTGTAAAGATTTCAACGGTCGATTAAGCTGTCTCACAAATAGCCAACCTCCTGCAACACTGAGTACGCCGATAATGCCAAGAAAGAAAATTAGCGGTGAAAAATTTGCTTCCTCTAGGCCTAATAAAGGAATTTTCACCCAAAGATTAGGTGCCTGAGGCGGCCTTATCCAAAAGAGGTATTCATCTCCTTGGGAAATTCGTACTTCGGCCGATCCGCCAAGTAATACAGACATTTGTTCACTACGATAGGGATAATATCCCGCTGAGCCTAAACCCAACTTGAGGGCTTCTTCTTCTCGATATAAACCAATTCCTGTTTCACGATGAAAAGCTTCAGCCATTTTAGGGCTAATACGTGCGTCTTTTATATCAATAAAAACAACGCGTATTTGTTTAGCTAATAATTGATTGATCTGCTGCTGATTAGGCTCGATAACATACAAGGCAAAAGAAATATAAGAGACAACTTGGTTAACAAACAGCAAAAAACCGATAAGCAAAATAGTTTGGCCAAAGGAACTACGGGGTAATACTTTCATAACATCACTGACTCAAAGTTTACTTATAACATGCGCAATAGTTAAGTAACGTTACCATCGGGTACAAAGACGTAACCTAATCCCCACACTGTTTGCAAATATCTAGGCTTAGCCGGATCAATTTCTAACATACGACGTAAACGTGATACCTGCACATCAATGCTACGCTCAAGGGCAGAATAATCTCGACCGCGGGCTAAATTCATTAACTTATCACGCGATAGTGGCTCTCTTGGATGGGTAACTAACGCTTTAAGTACCGCAAACTCACCACTAGTTAATGGCATACTAATATCACCTTTAACCATTTCTCGTGTTGCTAAATTAAGATGATACTCACCAAATGAGATAGCATTTTCTTCCATTGACGGAGCACCAGGCGCTTCTTGCACTCGACGACGTAAAACAGCTTTGATCCGCGCTAACAGCTCTCTTGGATTAAAAGGTTTAGGCATATAATCATCAGCGCCAAGTTCTAAACCTATTATTCGATCAACTTCGTCACCTTTAGCGGTTAGCATCACAATAGGAATATTATTTTTCTGTTGGCGCAAACGACGACATATAGATAAACCGTCTTCACCTGGCAGCATCAAATCTAATACCAATAAATGAAAGTTTTCACGTTCAAGTAGTCTGTCCATTTGTTCTGAATTAGCGGCACTACGCACCACAAAACCCTGCTCGACCAAATAGCGTTCTAATAAAGAACGTAGACGCATATCATCATCCACTACTAAAATTTTTTGAGTTTCTTGGGGCATCATATTTCTCGTAATACTTTTTTATAATTCATATAAATAATTACCCTTACTATAAGTGATGTCGGTCATGATTAAAAAGGTTGAACAGTAAATATCACCACCTATTTGTTACAATTTATGACTAACGCTCAAACATTTAAAACCTACTTAATTAGCTAAACTCCCAGAATAATTACATATTTAAAAATAAACTGAATAGAATCGCCTTTATTTAAGGTAATGGATCGCCTGTTCGGTGACACATTGAGTAAAACTTTTTTTACGCTCGCTGCTTGACAACGAAAGAATAGCATTTTTAACTAAAAGCATTTTTTGTTGGCGTTCAACCGCAGGTAAATGTGCTAATTGCTCATGAAAACAACCAAGCAAACCAAAATTTATAGCCACTTCTGACTGTATAGAATCATCACCAAGGCATAGTGCTAACTGCTGGGCTAAACGATCTTTATTCATCGTTAAAACAAGATCATTAAGCTGATGATCTATAGGATCTACTTTGCGTTCAATATTACAGGCGTAAAATATATCCGCAACGGCGACCACGGGAATAAGTTTTTGATGCTGCTCACTGAACCTTTGCTTTAACCAAGTGTTGTGTTCTTGAGTGCTTTCTTTCTCTGTCTTTGCCTCTTTAGAGAGGTCTTGTGCCAGTAAAGAATTGGTTAGCAACACAAAAAATAGCGTGATACAAGGTATTTTCATTGAGTCTATAATTAACTGATTGTGTCAGGGTAAGTTAATTATATACATAAAGTTCGCTAGGTGAAGAAATTCATTCTATTTTATTGACTAGTGACTTGATGAATATACCCGCTCTGCTTCAAGTGGAACGGGTATATATAAATAAAAATTCATCTCGCGATCATTAACAAGGTTAACGCCTAGCTCTCGCATACCTTACCCAAATATAGACTCCGCTTAACGACAGTAATATAAGTAAAATGGCAACGGCGTCCATAAATAACACCCCAAATAATCCTAAAATACGACCGCTGTGGGCATCTAAAACAATACGTTCTAAAGTTAAAAACTGAGATCTATAAGCCAGTGCTGCACGTTGCTCTTTTTGTAATGAAACGGGTTGTGCGGTTATCCATAAAGGTTCGATTAATGGATAGATGACTTGCCAATTAAAAAAATCACTATCGCTTTGATAATAACCTGACGATGTTTTAACAATCACAATGTCATTATCAAGACTTAGCGCTTCAATGCCTTCTGGAATACCTGCCTCTATCCCTAATTGATCGAGCATTTCACCTTGTTTATTGTATATATACAAATGGGTTTGGCTAGCAATTACAAACATATCAACTAGTGTGTCACTCGATACTTTAACTGACATAACACCCGCGCTGATAATATCAGCCGGACTTTCTAACAACCGTTTGCCATCAAGCCAGATTAAATTATTTGTCACTTGCAGTGAAGCGTGTTGATAAAAACGAATATCATTGGGTGGCGCAATACCGTAGTGATCTAACAACCAAATATTACGAATAGGTTTATGCGCTAATGAAAGCATTGTAGTGTGATTAAGGGCGACACCGCTAATGGATAAAAAGATAATAAAAAAGGCGGCAATAATGCCAAGTTTTCTGTGCCATTCACGTAAATGACGAATTAAGCGGTTATGTAGCGACTTTGATGATTTCATTGCTATTGTAATTGATTTAACTTGGTACTATTCTGCCGCATCACTTTACTTTTAGCTAGTGATTATAAACGACTGTTAGCCACTTTCGCGTTTAACCACAGCGCTAAGCGGGCTACTTTTTTGGTAGCTCTTACAGATAAAGTTGCCCCCGTAATCCCATCGACATTTTGACTTAGTCTATTATCCTTGTTTAACATGGCATTAATAAATTGTTGAGAGAAAAATTCATGCCTTACTTCATCTCCACGGCTTTCTCTAAAAGTTAACACTTTATAGTGTTTAATCTGATTGTTTTTAATATGCACGCCAATGGTAATAGGCTTTTCTTTACCTATTTCATTTAAAACCCATACAGTTTCGTTATTAACTTGCCAGTAACGAATCCGCATACGATTAAATTTATGCTGCAAAATTTCTGCTACTACAAGTTTATCTTCTTTGGTTAACCATAAAACCTTTGCTTGAGGCGTTGCTTCTACAAATGATTGGCTAATAAAGGCCGCAGGGGTTTGATAAACCCCTTTAGCAGCTAAGCTCATATGACTAATAACCATCGCTACAGCAAAAATAGATAAAGATAGATATTTATTCATATAATCACCCGGTAGTATTTAGAGCAAAGTGAATAGTAAATCAGTACTCTTCACTCTTTTTATTTAGTTGCTCGGTTACTAACTAAAATTGATAACCAAAGCCAAGGTTAAATCCTGAAGAATCACTTGCGCCGGCAAGATTTTCATAATCAGCTTTTAAAACAACGTTTTCATGAAGGTAGTAATTAACACCAACACTGGTTGACTCAACCGCGGTTGAGTCACTATTGCCAGCATTGTTGTCATATTCTGAATAGCGAGCAAAAACGCCTACTTTTTCAGTAAATTTATAAGAAGGCTCTACATACCAACCTGTCTGCTCATCACGACCTAACGCTTTCGCTTCTTCACCATTGATGTCCCAGCGCGCGTATAAAGCACGAACGGTGAAGTTATCAATTTGATAGATAGCATGCGCTTCAAGTAATGTTGCTTCTGCAGTATCGATAGGTGCATCAAAATTACTGCCACCTTGAGTAATATCTGTTTGATATTGTAATGTCGCTGCTAACTCTAAGCCGGCAACAGCGGTGTATTTAACACGACCTGTATAGGCAAGATTCTCAGCCGTTGCTTTAGCAACTTTCTGACGACCATTGCGAATTTTAAAATCATCACCAACGTTTAAACCACTAGTTACTGCACCATCAATACTTACGCCACCCGTTGGTTTATAGTTAAACGCGACACCCGCTTCCCACCAGGTAGCAGGAATAATATTTTTCTCAACCCCGTTACGTTCAACACCGTAGAATGTTGGTGGCTCATGCGTTTCATTGATAATGCCTACTGGAATTAAAAACAAACCAACTTTAGAGCTAAGACCTTCATTAATATCAACCTCAACATAAGCTTGTTCAAGTTCGACTTCACCAGGTTTATCATCACCCGCAAGAGAGTGCTCTAATTCAAACTCAGAGAAAAAACGTATGCTATCGCTAAATTCATGCCCGAAAAATAACACAAAACGGTGAAAATCAACTTTCGCATCTTTATCTTCATAGTTGTTATAATGCAACTCACCATAACCACCAATAGACGTGTGAGAGAAAACGCTTTCTTCTGCGTTAACATCAACTTGATCAGCAGTCGCATTAAGTTTTTGATCCGTTTCATCAAGGCGCCTTTCTAACGACTCTAAAACCTTTTGTTGATCGGCAATAACTTTGCGCAATTCATCAGTTTCTTGATTAGCAAAAGCAGAGCTACTGGCAACAAGGCCAATTAATGCTGAAGCAATTAGTGTTTTATTCATCATGTTTTTGATTCCAATATTTGTGTTATTCAGTATGCTAAAAAATCAGCTAAATTGGTTGATGAAAGATGCGATAGGAAAAAGATAGAAAACGCGATCCTCTCAAAAGTTGCGCTATTTAAGCACAACTCCAAATGAGAATCAATATCATTTGTATTATTTTTTACAATTAATAAGCTTTGTTTGATTTAGATCATGAACTTGTTTTTTTGAATTTAATCAGCGGTATTAAGCCTGATTTAAAGTTTTCATAATAGTGTATTTCTACCATTGTGAAACTATCATTATTATTGTCAACAATGATAGTTATTGATCATTGGATTACCATATTAAAAAGCACTAAGCACTAGCGCTTGCACGAGCAGACACACGTGCATACCAGTCTAATAAATGAGTATATTCTTCATTAACACGTATTTTTACTACACGGGCAAAATCGATAGAACACAATAAGGTTATGTCTGCAATACTGAAATAATCATCTACTAAGTAGCTAGATTTACTGAAATGTTCATTTAGCTCTTCAAAATAAGCCACCGCATTTTGGCCTGAAATATCACCCCATTCAACAACAGGTTTCATACGATCTTTAAAATAGCCCGTTGTGTGCACAAAACACATACTAACGGGTAATAACAAATGAAACTCGATTCTACGTTGCCACATCTCAACTTGTGCTTTTTCTAAAGCTGTTCGACCCATTAAGGGGTTTTCTGGCTTTATTTCTTCGAAATACCGACAAATAGCAACCGTTTCACCAATACAAGTACCGTCATCTAATTCTAAAAAAGGTATTTTAGTGGTGGGGTTTTTAGCCTTCATTTCAGGTGTAAGGTTATCTCCAGCAGCAATATCAACTTCCTGGTAGTCCATTTCAATATTTTTTTCTGCAAGAAACATACGGACTCTACGAGGGTTTGGCGCCATATGCGTTTGATAAATTTTCATTTTTTAAGCACTCTTTAGGTTTTGGTCATTCAATTTATCCTACTGCAACCTTAGCGTAAAGCCAAGCATATAGAACTAACGTCAGTCAGTGGCTGCAATAAAGCGAGAGTCAGTGTGGATACTTTAAAATTAAATTATTTGAATTAAAGTAAGGGAAGTTGTTTTACGGGTGACATTAATCGGGGTAAATATTGATAAAATGATGTTCTGCCAAACAAACATGACAGAACAATCGTTTAACTATTTATTTTAAATTTACAGCAACATAACATCGATTAAATGATGCTCTTTATAGTCTTCACTTACTATTACCTTGACTCGTTATACGGCTCATTTTTTATCTTATTACATTTCTTCTAATTGAATGCCGCGCGTCTCTTTGATGTATTTAATAACAAAGAAAATACTAATAAATGCTGAAAACGCATATAAACCATATGCGCCTGCTAAGCCAACACTGCCTAGTAACATAGGGAAAGTCATAGTTATTGCAAAATTAGCTAACCACTGAGCACTGGCAGCTATGGCCAATGCGGCACCACGAATACGATTGTTAAACATTTCGCCGAGTAATACCCAGACAATAGGCCCCCAACTTAACCCAAAAAACACTACAAACAAATTCGCCATAATAAGAGCTAGTGTGCCCATATTTCCAGTTAATGCCAATTTACCTACGTCATCAAAACCTGCTGTACCAAAAATATACGTTAAGGCGCCTAGACTAATAAACATACCAATACTTCCCACAAGTAGTAATGGTTTACGACCAATTTTATCAACTAACGCGATAGCAATGAAGGTAGAGATAATGTTAGTAGTACCGGTGAGAACATTAATAAGCAAAGATTGAGATTCGTCAAAACCAGCGGCTCTCCAAAGCTCAGAGCCGTAATAAAAAACGACATTAATACCGACAAATTGTTGGAAGATAGAAAGCCCGATACCGATCCAAATAATCGGATGAATTTTCTTCTGCCCTTCGATGAACAAATCGCTAATGCTGGTTTTTTTATCACTATGTAACGACGCTTGTACTTTTTCTATATGTTGTCCGTCATCCGTAGCATAAATTTTGTTAAAAACTTCTCGAGCTTGTGTGATTTTGCCCTTAGCAACTAGATAACGTGGTGATTCAGGAATAAATAGTACACCGACAAAAAATAATATGGCCGGAATAAGCTCAACCCAAAACATCCAACGCCATGCCTCTAAACCAAACATCAAAATTTCTTCCGCGCCGCCGGCCTCCGAAGCTATAATGTAATTACTTAAAAAAGCAACAAATAAACCTAAAACGATAGCCAGTTGTTGTAGGGTAGCCAATCTGCCACGTATGGCTGCAGGTGCAACTTCTGCAATGTAGGCTGGCGCCAAAACAGAAGCTGCGCCAATCCCTAAACCTCCGAATAATCGATAAAAAATGAATTCAACAGAGCTATCTGAAATGCCTGAGCCAAATGCGCTAATAGCAAAAATAACCGCAGTGATGATCATAATAGCTTTGCGACCATAATGATCAGATAACGGGCCAGCGGCTAAAGCACCCAAGGCACAGCCCAACAAAACAGAAGCCACATTAAAGCCGGTCGAAACATCACTTGAATTAAACGCATTGCCTAACGCAGTGACAGTGCCATTAATAACACCCGAGTCAAAGCCAAAGAGGAAACCACCGATAGCGGCTACCGAAGCAATAAACAGCACATATAAAATGGACTCTGGCTGCTCTTCTGTTACTTGGAGTGTATTTTTAAATGCATTTGGGTTCTCGGTTTTCACTGATTTGTATCCTTGTTTTATTCGTCGCTATAAAAGTTATAGTTATAGTTATAGTTTTATCTTTTTATAAATTTCACCTAAAATAAGCTATTCGCTATTGCTATTAAATAACGGTAATAGCGAATGGCTTAAAGTAAGGGGGGAACACCTTGTTTCAAAGAGATGAATGAATGACAACGTTATATAAAATAAGGCTATGTTCCCTTGAGTTGTTGTTAGCTTGTTTGCTAATTAACAACAGCCCTTTAAAAATAAGACCATTCTAATTTTTAGCCGTTAAAGTTGTAGTGCTACACAGCCCTTTGTAATTAAGGTCTAGCTTAGAAAACAACAGTTAACGGGAACATAGCCTAAAATAATTAACAACTAGCCCGCATAATTGAGAATAATTCTATGGTTACCAATTCGTTTATGACTAATCTTGAAGTTGTTACTTAATACTTCAAGTAAACCAGTTACATCGCCGGTTTTAAACATG
>JBLIEW010000012.1:0-100529 GCA_047633255.1 Colwellia sp. | reverse complement strand
GATATTTTATTAGTAGCGTCAAGCACAATGATGCAGAAATATTTGGTCATTATGTACGTGCTCATTGGGGCGTAGAGAATAATTTGCACTGGACATTAGATATGGCATTTGATGAAGATAGTTGTAGGATCCGTAAAGGTTTTGCAGATCAAAACATGGCCATATTACGCCATATTTCTATAAACCTTCTGAAGTCAGAAAAAAATCATAAAGTGGGCATTAAAATTAAGCGACAAATGGCTGGTTGGGATAATGATTACTTACTAAAAGTACTACAAATATTTTAATGCGATTGCCCTGGTAATACTGGTCTTGATTAGGTGCTTTATAACCAGACTTCAATAATTTTCGAGGCAGATTTACTTTACAACCGTCGACACCAAAAACTCGGTGCCCATACCATAATATAGATGGTATTGTTTTTTCTTGATGGGTGATTAGTTCTTGGTTAATTGTAGTGAAAATATTCTCTGGCATTTTTTGCCTTGCTTCACAAACCGACGATGCTGAAACAGGGGCTAGCTTAAGTGACCATAGCGCTTCATTTTCCCATAATTCAGCAAGAACACTTGAGTAACCCTGTTTATTTTTACTCATGACAAGTTTAAGAATAAAAATAATAAGGAGGTGTGTATCAATAATACGCTTACGTTTTATCCAAATATTATCAAAGTGATTACATGCAGATTTTATAATAAGAGCAATAGGGCTCCAAAAATCAACAGGGGTAACTTTATTTTTAAACATTATCAACAGCTAAGTAGGTTTTAAAGTCCTTATTATACTTTCAATCCTTAACCGAATGCCATTGATGGGCGCAAAACCCCTATCTGGTCTTTATTTAGTTAATGTTAAGTTGGCGAATATAACCGCTAAGTGGCTGGCTTTCGCCGTTACTATTCGGGATAGGCCGCCCCGGTAACCCCATGCCTTCGCTGATATAGATACTTTGTTGATATACTGCTAGGTTAGACGGTGTATCTAATCCGGTTGCCAAAAGTTCAACCTTGCTTTGCTGTAAATCAATGCGTAGCAAACGACCGCTATAACGCTTAAAGCCACCATGTATAGGTTTATCTGGAATATGATCAGCAGGTAAAGGTTGTATAAAGTCGTCACATAATTCAACAACCAACAACTTGTCATTCTCGGTTAAACATAAGCCGGTTGGCAAAGTTAAGCCAGTAACCAGCTCTGTTATATCGCCGCTTTGTGGCTCAACTGCAACAATCGTCCCTTGTTGTTTAACAAAGTCGATACCTTTAAATTCATTACCTCGGCCTAACTCACCGGAAAATAAAGAGATCAACAGTTGCTCCGTGGAAGCCTGGTATACGATATTGACCGGTACGGCTTCCTGAGCCAGCGCCAGATCAGGTAATATACAAACGACTCTTTCCGGCTGATTGCGGACAAACTCAACCACTTCATTGCTATCCGGCTTAATGCAATACCAGGCGTTACGCAGGGGGTGATAACACAGGCTATTGATATTCCCCTGGGTCTCAAAAATAGGTATGGCTTGCTCGCCCTGAACTTCAATAATTTTTGAGCCATTAATATAGTCGGTAAAGGCCACCAGCCAGGCTGAGTTATCAGTTTGCTCAGCCTGAGTCGGCGCAATATCAGCCAGCCCCATAATTTCATCACGTAACATGTGGGCCTGCATATTAAGTGCACGATAACCACTGAGCAGGGTTTGCTTGATCTCGCCACTATTTCTGTCTCTGATTGTTAACTGTCCGGAATAAGGCGGTTTAATTTCAGCTCGTCCGGCTTCAATTACCAGTAGATCACCAGACGTGGTAAAAGCCAGACCTCTGGGGTTGAGTAAGTCCCGGCAAATAACCTGCTCAGTGAGCCGGTTTTCGATAATATTACATTCAGTAATATTGATTGTTTTTTGCATAGTTGATTTCCTAAATGCCCATCAAAAAAGTTGCACGTTCCCAAGGGGCACAAGTTGGGTTGTGTATGCTAAAAATAATTTCAGAATTCTGATTTGCTAGAACATAAATCGTAGCGTGGTTGAGGCAATGTCGTACTCTGAACCACGCCAAGAACTCAACGGGAGCGCATTTGACGACTGAGCTTTCTAAGAGAGGCAGATTTTTTCACTTTAGCTTCTGTCTTCAACCTAATAGCAGAGGCGGGGCTATCGCCATCAAGAAACCGGTACAACAAGTTCCTTTGACCCATAGTCATGTCACGTGTTACCGGCATAAATTGAAAACGTTCGAAGTTTTCAGGATCTGTAAGACTTTTCAGCATAGAAGCATATTCCATAACTTGCTTCTCGTCTTTCAAGTCAAGCCAATTATCCATACAGGGCGCCATCGCATTCCAATTCGACAAGCAAAGCGTGTATACCTGGTCCCACGTAGGCTTTTCTATCTCATCCAAAGCACCATCTAGTGGCAGGGTTCGAATATACATATAGGTATTTGTTTGTGTATCAATACTGCCAGGGAAATCTAAAGAACCGCTTGTGTCAAATAAATAGCCTTGCACTTGTCCTGTAGCGCCCGCGATATCAAAAGTGACTATACCTTTGCCATTAGTCACTTGCTGATCTGATTCGAATATACTGTCATCAGCCAATATCATGGCGATGCTTACGCCTTCCTCCGCAGGCTGGCCCTTGTCTAAAACCAAAACATCGGTGTGTGTTGTTTCACCCTCATTAATGTATAAATTGGGATCACAGGGTATTGCGCGTAGGGCCTGCTCTTTTAAATATACCGTTCCATCTTGGCCTTGCATCAGCAATTCACCGTTTCGAGCTGCATCAACAAGTGATTGCTCAAGCGGGATAGAAATGATGCCTGATCCACTGAGATAGGCTTCTCGGTTGTATTGATCGTACACAATAGTAGCAATCTCAGCCTTTTTGCTTGTTTGCACATCCACTGCAACAAAAATCAATGGCCCTAAGTCCTGCTTGGTCATAGCCAAGTCTGTTTCTGAAATACTGTTAGAGAAATCAATCACCAAAGCATTATCGCTGACTCGCGCCGAGGCTGAGCCTACAAACTCAGGTGGAGGCGGACTTGATAGAGGGATAGCAGCCAACATAGCACGATCACCCGGTTCATGAGCCGGTTCACCTTTGCGCCAAAGCCCTACCACACCAACAATTTCACTGGTAGCCGGGTTGGGTTGAAATCCACCGTCCTTCAGCTCCTCGATAAAAGCCTGCTCTAAAGCGTCAATCTCTGAACTCTCTTCGGCGCCATAATAATGGGTAGAGTACGCATTAAAACGCACCGTTAAACCCAGTACATCGTCAGCCTTTAATGCTTGCTTCAATGCTTGCAATGCTGCTGAGTCAAAAGCGTCAATGCTCAAACTTTCCTTTGGAAATGAGGTTTGCCAGGTTACTGACGCCACACTTGCGGCAAAACTGTAGATATTCCTAGGCAGTCGGAAAAAATTGATATAACGAGCCGTTACACGGTTCGAGCGAGGTAAAGAAATACGACAACCGCCCTCAATGCCTAACGTCAAACCATCAAAGAATAATTGTGATGACAATGAACCGTAGGGTTCACAGTCGACCAACATCCCTACAAAATTGACAGGGCTACCAACAAACGGATCGTCGTCACTAACACCCTCTCCGATGTTGGTACCATTGACATAACTATTATAAAATCTCGATCTATGTGTTCCTTGTGGATTCCAATTACCATTTTCAATCCATTCTTTAGACTGGGAATTTTTACGAAATTCTTCAACGGAGTTTTGTCGTTGTAAAATGGTCCAGGCGGTGGATTCATCATACAAAGTATTGTAGTTGTTGGTAACAATGGGATCCCAACTTATTTTTCCACCAAACATGATACGTGGTATTTCGAGTATGCTCATGATAACGATCCTTGCTGTACTTCAGGGCTATATAAAAAACTCGGTCCTGCCACTATTTCGGTTTGGTCATTTAGCGGTGTCTGGAAGGCTTTCAGGCCAGCCATGCGAAGGTCAAACATCGCTTGAACGGCATTTCCTAAATGCCCTTGCGAGCTATTGAAAGCGATGGTCAATTCGTCGACCATATTGGTATAAGCGGTATTACAGGCTTCTTGTACCTGTTGAGCCGCTATCGAATTTTTTGAAAAGTCATGATTTTGTGGATCATCAATCGCCGGATACACCGCATTCCAATCTACGCCTAGATCTTCACCCCAGGCGTAGCCCTTGGGGTTATTATCTTTAACCAGTACTTTATTCTTGTAGACTTCCTTAAAACGATAGTAGTGCGCCAAATGATTCTGAAAATCCAGAGGGCTGTCTGGGGCTCCTTCCCCCTCAGACACGATAATATCAATCGCCCGGTGCGCGTCATCATAATTATTAATAGCAAAGAGTTGTCCCTGAAAAAACTGACTGTCATTAATTTGATGGTGATTCTCCTGCCAGACATCGTCAGGCAAAGTTTTTAGGTATGAATCAAGTGCATCATAAAACTCACCGATAGTGAGGCTACCAGTACCTCGGACCATTTTTAACACGGGAAACTTTATAGGTTCTTCCGGTTGTTCAATGTCCATCGCTTGCTTCATTGCATTCTCAGAAAAGGGATAGAGATGAATGATTAAATCACCTATGTCTCCGGGCAAAGGACCAGGATAGGTCGGCGGGTTAATTTTTGGTGAGCCTCCTATGGCGTTTAAAATATTACAGGCCAAACACATGTGAACCATTTCCTGCATGGCAACAGATTTTATACGTGCAAAGGCAACTGTATTTTCTCCTTCGGGAATAGACATCATGGCATACAAATAAGGAGGCAATGTGCCAAATTCTACGTCAATAGCCATTTGCACTAGTCTGTGAGCATCTTCAATACAGGTAGGTATCGTCCAGGTTAACTTGATCACTTCACATCCTCCAACGGCCTATTTGATACTTGCAAATCATGGGAATTATCGGAGCCAGAGGCTTGAATACTACTATCCTGTTTAAAATGCTTTGGCTGGTCAGCCACAGTAGATACATAATTATGCATTATATTCTCCTTTTTATTATTAATTTGTCGCATGCGTTAGTTCCTTTATTTAGCTCACTTTTTGAGATATTCGATATTAATGGTTTATCCCACTTAGAGTTTCTTAACCGATTAATGTTTTAATTAAATCGTTTGCTGTAATTATTTATTTCTTTTAAGTGTGTTCCTACCCCTTGTATTTGATTTCGAACTGGCGAGTAACAAAGCTACCAAGACCACCACAGTAGTAATTCATTCTTTTGCTTTGTTATTCATCATCTGTCCTTTTGTTAATAGAAATTAGTCATTTAAATATCCCTGCTTAGGAGGCTACTTGCCATCCCCAGATAGTGTTAGGTTTAAAACTTAAGTGCTTCTTGTCTCTGTACCTCTTATCCCTGAAATTTTACACATCTTTATAAGCGCATTAGCGATACCTACATCCTAAACAGCTCCTTCTTTCATTTGATTGGATTTCTCGATATACAATTCGCTCCACTTCTTTGCAAGCTGCTTAATTTGCTCAATAGATTCTTCCATTTTAATTTCCTTCCCTGATGTACTTTAAATATAAAATTGACGAATAAAATCCCTATACAAACGAAATTTCCCCTCTAAGCCGATAATTTACCCCATGGGTAAGACCATACTTTCGCTGATATAAATACTGTGTTGGTATAGGGTTAAGTTAGAAGCGGATATAGGCCGGTTACCAGTAGTGCAATTTTTCTTAGCGGTACCCGTGAATAGTCAAAATAACTCATACTTCTTTTCTCTGTTTAGTTAAAATGTTGCTGAATTAAATAGAAACGCCTTACATTGAATAACGCACTGCAGCCAACTTGATGTTGTTGGCCAGTAGTAGTGCTCGTACTCACGATCACCCGCCAAACACCATGACTGCTTTTGAGCTACAAGGGCATTAACGGGATAGGATTGGGATCGACCAAAAAACACCAGTCGAACATTATTTAAACTACTCATATTTATCATCGGGTTTGAGTAGTTAGACTTCAAAGTCAGGATCTCATGGCTGATTAAAGGCAAAAGCATTGACCGGTCTGACTTGACTGGGTGACATTGAACGCACGATTGGCATATACAGGGTGGTAGGCCAATATTTACTCGACATACGGGCTTTAATACCTTCTTTGTTTTACTGGATAGAGCCGTTTGCTTACTATTGGCAAGTAAGTTCACAAGCGCGCAAGCCAGTGCGGTCGCACTAAGTATTAGAGATTTAATTTTCATTATTATTTTCCTATTGATCAGGGAATAAACGGCATTTACTAATTTTTGTCACTGGACACCATTGAGCAACTTGCTGCCAAAGTTTAGGACTTGGTTTTTCCGTGCGGAAACTGGTGTAGTTCTGGCTGACCATTGGTTCAATCATATTTGGATCTTCGTCATCACCCAAATTGATCATGCCAGAGAAGAAAAAAGATTGCGGATGCTGATACCAGCCACTCTGTTTTGGCGCTTGGCCTTGTGGCGATTTTTCTTTATTAAAAGCATAAGCAAATAAGATCCTTGGATCAGAGTCAGGTTGCCAAAGCTGCTTCCAGTAATAAGCCTGTACCGAACCATTCAACCTTAAGCTAGCTTGCGGCCAAATATCCAAGTGCTTGAGAAAGTTGGGTCGTGGCGGATGATTTTCTGGTGAAAATTGACAACATTTAGGTGCTTCCTCTGGACTATCATCATCAAATGTCAGGAAAAAGGCCTCTTTACCAAGCGAAGCAAAAGCACAAGTAAAACGGTTGTCCGCTAAGATTTTACCAAAAATAGGCAGACAGAAATCATTGTAATATTCCAGCATAGCGCCATGATCTTCATCATCACTTGGATTTTCCGGCTGGTAACTGTTGTCGTAATAGCTTGTGCCATAAGAAACCAGATAATCATCAGGCTGCAAAGTTACAGGTGGATTGGTATAAGGGGGTGGATTAACCGACCCAGCTGTCTCATTCAACACAGTGAACATAGTCCAGTCGCTGATCCATTGTTCAGGAAACTCAGGATCATTCGGATCAGAAGGACTACGCGGTGCAATACAGTGGTTATTTTTGACATTACAACCAAAATCACTATGCACACCATTGGTTGGATAAACCCAATTAGATTTTTCAGGGTCTTGCTGCTGCCAGGAATTAGCAAGGTTTGGCATATCCCCTACAGCTTGGACTTTGCTAAGCGCAAACAAACCTGTACCTGCGAGTACTAACCAAATTATTAATCTAGATAATTTCATTGTTTTGTTCTCCATCTTTTTTATTAGTAATGTTCTAAGCTTTAAATTTTATTAAGCTAGCTATCCCATTTTTAAAATCTCTGCCAGGTTCTTTTCTGATCCGGTTAAACTAAAGTGCGCCAGGATCAGCTCAAATACAGAGGTCATAGGAAGAGATTCAGTATCCATTTTTTGCTTAACCAATTCAGGGATAGTCGCTGAACTGATCACTAACGGGCCGTCTTCAGGACGCTCGGCCAAACGACCATGACTGCCTTTAATCAGTTCAGGAGCAAGTGGAATAACATCCATCAACATCCGCATGCCGAGTTTTTTCTTAGCAACATTTTTTGCCACTTTTAATCGCGGAAAACGAATTTTCGGATCAATAAATAGCTCCACCGGGTCATAACCGGGTTTACGGTGAATATCGACAGTACGGGAAAAATCAGGGGCTTTTCTTTCATCAAGCCAGTAATAGTAGTTAAACCAGGAACCGGGTTCGGCAATGGCAATCAACTCGCCACTGCGTGCATGATTGATTTGGTAGTCGATTTTAGCCTGTGCATCAAGCACACGTTCAACGCCGGGAGTCGATTCCAGTAACTTTTTCACTTGGCCAATATCTGCTGCATTTTTGACATAAATATGCGCTACTTGATGATCGGCTACTGCAAATGCCCGGCTAGCACCAGTATCTAGTAATTCCCAGCTAACCGACTCTCGCACTTGCAATAAACCAGCCTGTCGCAATACCCTGTTAAGTGAAACTGATTGTTGCACGGCGGTAATACCATATTCAGAAACCACCATAATTTCGGCTCCCTGACTGCGGGCAAAATCAATCAAACGCCCTGCTTCATGATCAATGTCACGAATATCTTGGTTGATCGCTGGATCGTTCGGTCCCAGCCTTTGCATGTTGTAATCTAGGTGAGGCAAATAGACAAATTGTAGATCCGGGCGGTTGAGTTTAAATTCAGCAATGGCACAATCGACGATCCAATGACTGGAACGGATATCCGCGGCTGGCCCCCAAAAGTTAAAAAATGGAAAGGTGCCGATCTGCTTTTCAATGGTATCTTGCAATTGGGCTGGCTCGGAATACAAGCCCATGATCTTGCGACCATCAGCTGGATAATGTGGCCTTGGGGTGATGGCACTGTCAACATCAGCATACATGTTGTACCACCAAAACAGCTTAGAACAGCTGAAATCTGAGTTGGCTTGTTTAAGCTTGTGCCACACTTTGTCGCCTTGTACCAGGTGATTTGATTGCAACCAAAAACGTACTTCGGCCTGTTCACGAAAATACCAGCCATTACCAACAATGCCATGCTGCGCCGGACTGGTGCCGGTTAACATGCTCGCCTGAGCTGTTGTGGTCACGGCCGGAAATACGCCATCCATCGGGGCCATAAAACCATCCTGCACCAGAGCATTCAAATTGGGCGTATGTTCACCCAAGATTGACGCCGTTAAACCGACAATATCGATCACCACTAAAGGATTTTTTTTATTCATGGTTCCAATCGCTCCCGCTGTTAAGCTTGGCTTCTACCTTGCGTAATTCATTGATTATTCTGACAGTTAAACCGGAATCAATATTACCGATCACCGCTAAGGGTGCTACTTTATTCATGAATTCAATAAATCCCGTTTTAGTAACTCGGTTTCCACCCAGCGTAATTCGTTGACAATTCCGGCGATCAGCTCAAGGTCATCTTTTGGCCGTATCCCGGCAGGCAAAACCTGCCAGGAATAAGTTTCGACTTCAAGACAAGGTTTGATGCTCGGGTTGTCACGTAAAAAATCGAATACCCGTAACAGATCGTCTCGGGTCGTTTTTAGTTGTGGGTGAATCAGGTGGCCGGTATTGATCGGCACATGAAAATGAATGCGCCAGTCGCCTTCCAGACGGTTATCTTCTAGTGCAGCTGACAGATCAAAGCAGTCGATGAGCTGCCCTTCAGCATTTTTGCATTTCACCTGATGCAGGTATTTTGGCTCACAAAACTGCAATAACAGAGTGAGCAGGCTGTCGTCGTCACCAGTGAACAGGGCTTGCAGGGCACTGGATAGTTGGATCTTGCCAATCGTAATATTGGCATCGACAATGCGCTGTATAGCCTGATAACCATCTTCAAACATCACAGCCTGATGGCAAACGTCATAACAGACAGCCAGATGATCATGAAACATGATCTGTGGTCGAGCCTGAACAACAAAAAATTCGATCAGCTCGTCAGTGGATTCTAATACACAATCTGGCTCCATTTCCAGGCAGATCAGTATGTGCTTGCCGGTCTGTTGTTTAAGCTGGTTAAGGTAAATCATAAGCTCGACCAGATGCCTGATAGCCGCCTGTTGTTTTTGTTTATTCCAATGGCTTTTATAACCCAGCGGCAAGGTTGAGATCGCGCCGCTTTCACAGTTATCGGGCAAACAAGCAGCCAAAATTGCCGCGAGATTTTTGCTGTAATTCAACCTGGCCGGATCAGACCAGTCGGGCAGGTATACCTGATCTTTTACCTTCTCCTGATGAAATCCGCCATAAGGGAAACCATTGAGTGACGTCAGTTGCAGATCGGATTGCTTCAGGGCTTGTTTAAAACTGACCAACGCCTGTTTATCTCTTAACTCACGAGCTGCTGCGGCACTGATCCACAGGCCGGTTGCCATAGTAGATAAAGCGCGTTGGTGGCGCACAGGTTGAATAAAACGACTGAAATTTTGTATGATCTCAGCCAGAGTTTCACCGGCATGAACATTACTACAGTAGCTGATCTCATTTGCTTGAAATGCCATGGTTACTATGATCCTTTAAGCTTCAATCACGGGCTCTTGCCCTCTAAGGGTTGAGTTTTCCTGCCATAACCGGGTTTGATCGACTTTGATCCTGCTCCTGACTTCGGCTCTGGAGATCCGCCCGCTTTGGGCAAAAAAGTCAATCGGATTGTTAAACAGTACTTTTTCAATATCGCTGTCACTAAACCCGGCCGCTTTCATAGCAGTGCCGGTTTTAGGTACTTTAAGCGGATCGCTGCAACCCCAGTCGGCGGCACTGTTGACCACCATTTTTTCGGTACCGTATTGTTGTAATAGCGATACCATGCGTTGCTCTGACATTTTTGTATTGGGGTATATTGAATGGCCACGCCAGCAATCAGTTTCCAGAACCAGTGGTAAGGTTTGTTCGTTGAGGTGGTCGATGATCACCATATGTTCCGGAATGCCGACTTCTTTGATCAAGGCCAGGGTGCGCTTGGTACCGCCAATTTTGTCGCGGTGTGGTGTATGTACCAGCACTGGCAGTTCAAACTCCATCGCCAGTTCCATTTGCTGCGCCATAAACTGATCTTCTTCCGGGGTGATATCGTCGTAACCTATCTCGCCTACGGCAACTACGCCGTCTTTAGCCAGATAACGCGGTAGGATCCTCATCACCTCTTTGGCCACAGACAAGTCATTCGCTTCTTTAGGATTCAATCCCATGGTACAGTAATGACGAATGCCAAACTGACTGGCACGAAAACGTTCCCAACCGATCAGCATGTCAAAATAATCAATGAAACTGCCCACTGAAGTGCGGGCCTGGCCTTGCCAGAAAGCGGGCTCTATCACCCCGATAATACCAGCTGCAAACATGCGATGATAATCATCAGTTGTACGTGAAACCATATGGATATGCGGATCAAAATAGTTCATAAGAGTCCTTTATTGTTTTTAGTAAATTTAAGGTAGGTTGCCTGATCTGCGGCATTAAGGTCATTGAGGTCAATTGCCAGCCAAATTGATGGTGGTGGATTGCGATCTGCTGCCAGTCGTTCATTAACCAGATCAATACAAAGTGCGGATAATTTGGTACTTAAACGCTGCTGCAAACCAAGCAGACAGGCAAGATGTAGATCCATGAACAGGGTTTTTAATACTAGTTGATGGAAAGCCCTGTCATCATAAAATCGTGCCGGGTAAGGATTATTGAGCGCAATGGCCGCAAACACATTGATGCTGTTAGTACGCCCGGTTGCGATAGCGAGATCAGTCATATCTCCTCTGTCATCAATCCATTTCAGCCCTTTGATGATTGCGATCTGTTCGTATTCATCGCCATATTTAAATGCTTCTTTGATCAGGGTGGCTGCTTCTTGTGTGGTGCTCAGCGCGAGTCGTTTTGCCAGTAACAATAAACGTCCCGCTTCATCAGCTTGCCAGCAGCAAGGATCGGTTAATTGCTTAAGGGGGGCCGTCCCCAAATTACGTCTTGCCATAGCACTGCAACGTAAATGAATTTCAGTGCGGTCGCTTCCTATACTGGCGGTTAATTGATCTAATGCTGTTGTTAACCAGTCTTGTGCTGCACCAGACAATTGGTCAGATAGTGCAGTGGACAGATCAGCCAATTGTGATCTCATCATTGTTTCATTCCTTATTTGGTTAAAATTTTAACTTACCCGATCAGGTACCGCTCACCCAGCGATGCAAGCGGGGAATGATCAAAAAAACGAATAAACAGACCAGGCTGGAGATCAGTGCATCGACACTGGCCAGCATCAAACCATCGAGCAATGGAATAGCAGCCAGCAGGCCACCGATACAGGCTTTAACATTGGGCTCTGTTGTGCCCAGCACAAAGCGTAACCGGCTGATCACCCAAGCGATAAATCCGGCCAGATAGAACCAGAAGTAAAGAGAATCGAAACCTGATAACAGCGCAACAGCTACCGGGGAGAAAAGCAAAAATAACGGCCACAGATGGGTGATCCGGTTACGATGTTCCTGGCGGGCCAGGTAAGTCAGCCCGGCGATATACAGCAACAATGACAGTGCCGCCAGTGTCACTTTAAAGGTCAGCTGGGCCAGTAATAAAGCACCGACAAGATAGATACCAAAGCGGCAGGCTCCCATGATGAAAGCGCTATGAGCAAATTGTTTGTGCCATGCGTTATAGGCGATGATCGCAGAAGCCAGCAAGGCCGCAGCCAACCAACCATAATACTGCTGATAAGTTTCATTGGGTAATTTTTGCAGTAATACCTGCTGGTACAAATAACCGATCATAAGTACGGCCAGTAAGATCAGTCCGCCACCTATGGCCCAAACAGTCTGCTCAGAGATCTCGCCACCGGCTATGGGTCTGGACGGATTGTTTTGTCTGTCCCAATCCGCGTCAAAGGCATCATTTAAAAACATTCCGCCGAGATACATTATCGATAAGGCCAGCAGGGTGCCCGGCCATAACATAGCAGCATGTTCGACACTAAACACGGATACAAAACCAGGTGTTAGTTCACTGGTCTGAGCTAATACGGCTGCCGCCAGTATATTGGTCCAAACTGTGGGTAAGTTGGATACTCTTCCAACCGTCAGCAGCGTTTTTATGGCCATATTCAGCGACTCCTCTGTACGATAGAGTAAGGGGGTTCAGTTTGAGTCTGTTGCACTCCATTTGCTCTTTGTTTCAGCCAGTCTAATGCGTTGATCAATTGCTGCTGATCGATCACATTGACTTCTTTACTAATGCCGATCTCACTGAGTAAGGTCACACATAACTCACCGCCAAGATGCTGACGAAATTCTTCCAGACCAGAAAATACCAGAGGCTGATCTTGTGTATCCAGTATATCCAGTCCGTCATGCCATAAGTCAAAGCCCAGCTTTTCCAGCAGATTGACCAGACGATCACCGTGGCATTCACTGAGCATGCCGATATTAACCGCATAGCGGGTATCTAAAGCCATGCCGATGGCGACAGCTTCGCCATGGCGGATACTGTATTTGGCTATGGATTCGAGTTTATGGGCGCTCCAATGACCATAATCGAGCGGTCTGGCGCTGCCGCTTTCAAAAGGATCACCGGCCCGGGTGATCTGGTTTAAGTGTAATTGGGCGCAACGGGCAATAGCGTATTGGCTGGCCTGATCTTCAAAACAGCTCAGAGCATCGGCATGCGCTTCGATCCAGGCAAAAAACGTTTCATCTCGAATGGCGGCTACTTTCACCGCTTCTGCAAGTCCGGCCCGGCGATCTCTGGCTGATAATGATTGCAACAAGGAAGAATCATTGAGCACCGCGACAGGGGGTGCAAAAGTACCGATCAGGTTTTTGGTATTCGAGAAGTTAAAACCATTTTTAACTCCAACACCTGCATCGTTTTGGGCCAGTACTGTGCTGGGGAGCCGTAATAGCTTCACTCCCCGGTGAAAAGTCGCACAGGCGAAGCCAACCGCATCCAGCACCGCACCGCCGCCAATCGCCAATACACAACTGTGACGATCCAGTTGATGATGCAACATTTGCTGATACATTTTTTTGACTTGATCATCTTGCTTGGCGGCTTCGCCACCTGCAATGATTTGAGGTGAAGCCACCAGATCCAGCACGGCCCTATGATGTTGAAAGTAGGCGCAGATTTTTTGACACAATTTCGGGTTATTTTTGTCAACGCCAGCATCAAGATATATAAATACTTTTTGATACGCTTGCCTGTCTTGGTTGAGTAGATCACGTAACACCGGGTTGGCAGAATCAAATACCTGATTTTCAAACAATACCGGATAATGGTGTGACACATTAAAATTGGCGTCAATGCGGTGGATAGGGGCGAGGGGATTAACATCACTTGCTGTCATTGATCGGGTTTGAGTAAATTGCTGCCAAGTCCATTTCAGTAACCAGGCCCCGGCAGGCAAGGCTATACTGCCGAGTATTACCAATAAAAAAGAGCCCTTTGCACCGGCCTGAGCACCAACATAAGCATAGGCTGCGGCCAAACCGACATTAGTCAGTGCACAGATCAGCAAAAAAGACAGCAAGGGGAATCGAATCATACCAGCTGCAATGACTGAGGTTTCTGCCAATACAGGCACTCCGCGCAAAGCCACTAATGTTCCAGGGCCCATTTTATCGGCTAGGGCTTGTGCTTTAGCTAAATCATCAAGGCTGGCACATCGCTGCAACATAAAATAACCTGAGCCAGATCCTATCAGGTAACCAAAGCAGCAACTCAACATGAGTCCCAGCCAAATGACCCCGGCTCCGCCCCAAAAACCTAAGGTGGTAGCGGCGAAAACAGCAACAATACTGGAAGGTACCGGTAATACAATATCGCATGCCAGCACAGCTATCAAAAACAACGCCAACAGCCAGACACCGCCGGAAGATTCCAGTTGGGCTGCAACAGTACTGATCCACTGCGAACTTTGCTGCTCAAACAGGGTAAAAGTCCCCACAATAACCAGCATCATTGTCACCAGTAATAACATAAAAACTGCACTAAACCGTGTAATACTTTGCATAATGATTTCCCTTAGCCCATCTAAAATAAATTCTGTTTGGCCAATAGCCAAAATGGTCTCTCAAAAGGACATTTCTATCTCTAGAGTACTTATAATTTCTTGCGCATTTAGGTAGAAACTTGTAAATATCACATGAAAGCTCGAATAAATTAGACCCTATGCTCCTTTTACCAGAGACCAATAATGTCCTCGCTAAGGTAAGTTTTATAATTAGATTTTTTGATCTTATTTTCCATAATAGAGTTCTCAAATTTTTCATGCCATTAATAATGGATATTTTTTTATGTGTGTTCTAAAAAAATATTTTACAATATGGGCGTTGTGTAAAGAGTTACTGATAACAAAATATTAGGGGGGGGGAGGTAGATTAAGATAGTTCTTCCCTTCCTTGGTATAGCGTATAACTCCATGTAAACGAACCCTAAAGTTCGCTTATAAAGGTGGCAAACAATTAAACATTCATCAAATTTTATTTTCTTAAATAAATGTAGCAGGAAATGAATATAAAAAATATTACACGCTATTACACGGACAAAAACTTATTCATTTGGTATTAGCTGGAACATTAAACTTTACTATGCCGCTCTAGCAGAGCTATTCCTATCAAGCGGTTCAATATCACTTAGCAAACCGACCAAATCTATTTCTTTCTTCTCTTTATTTGCAAAAATTTCAGCAGAGTTAAGGGAAATAGAAGGCTTAATTGATATTGCTAGTGAGGAAATGTTTCATGAGATGGGGGTGTTAACTGAAGTCTTAGCGGCGATAAGGTTTGCCATATCAACAGGGAAATTATCATTTAAACAACAGTTTTGGGCGCTAGATTCATTGGTCTACACAGATCTTCATCATGGAAGTGATCCGCTTATTCTTAGAAATCTGTCTGAGATGGAGACTTTAGTTAATGATAATAACTTAGGTGATGAGAAGAAAACTTCACTTTATATTAAGTAGTTAATTTTTAATGCTGATATTGGGGAGGCTTCGAGAGTAAAAAAATTGATAAATAAACTTCGTAAAACTATTAAAAAAGATATCTGGCACGACCTGGTTTATCGTTATACCGTCTGTGTTGCTTGGATGAAGCTGGGCGAAAATAAAAAAGCAATTAAATTAATACCAGAGATTGTTAAGGATTACTGCAAGCTCCTTGGCATAAAACCTGAAGAAATTGTGGGTAGAAATAGCGATGATTTATGGGAAATGATTTCAATATCTAATGAAACTAATGAGGATTTAAAGCATTTGGGTGATTCTTTAGAAGTATCAGCAATACTCGAGAATAAATTCAATAGGTTCAGTATATTTAGAGTTCAAGCCCTGGAATTTTACAATCTGTGTGGAGCTTATGCCTCCTCTATTCGAGTAGGTCAAGACTTAGTAGATGAATTTCTTGATAGACGTGATTTTATTGGTGCTAAAATGATAATGGTTGAATCAGTCATCCCCGTAGCAAAACAAGGGAATATGCTCGATAAAATGATTTCGATTAAAAGCCATTATGCTGTAGTATTGGCCTATTGTAAGGAGTTCAATGAATCAGATGCAGAGTTTAAAAAATTAGAAATCGAACATCAAAAAAAATTAGTCACTGAACTCAAGTTACACTCGCTAGTAACTCCATTCAACGCCTAATTGGGCCGGTTACCATGGGCAATCTTTATTCTACCTACACAGAATGTAATTTCTTGTACAATCTGCTTATCCGAACGACTTTTAAATATTAAAAATTTAGAAGTATTAAGAAAAGTCGAATTACTGATAATCTACACAGAAAATTTACCCGTTTTCCTAAATAGGTACCGTGTAACCCCTTGAAGTCTTGGGCATTGGTAACGCTAGTGTCGGAGTTTAATAAAGTCTGATAATTTATAATAAAGTTTGATGTTTTAAAATTTCTCGTTAAATCAATCTATTAAGTAAAAGTATCAAACTTTAGATAGGGATGATTACTCACATTTCGTATCAAACTTTATTATTATCGTTCAGCTAGAAACGTTTACTATTCATTTACTTTGTCTTATTATTAACTTAAAGAGTACTCATTTGCTTGTGATATTCCAATAAAAGTTAGAGTTTCAATCTCCAGGGTTTGATTACTTCAAAGGTATATGAAAAGTTGCTGTTTGTAGATGAGGCATTAAAGATCCATTAAAAGAAAAGTTGATTTCTTAATTACACACTATAGTAGTGAGGCAGTTATCTACATAATCTATTGGATAGTAGACCTTATCTTGCCAATTTTTATTAACTTCAGTGCGGAGTGGTTTTAATAACCCAGTATCCACATCTCTACTTTGCAGTAGAATCTCTTCAGGAACCCAGCCAGAAAGGGGGGCTATATTACTAGTCAATAGAGCGGTATCTTTAGACTTATAAAACCAAAAACCTCTTTTGCACTGAGATACAGTCATAGCATCGTTAGGAACTATGTAATTGTGATTTTTTATTGTGATACTGACCTTTGCTTTCATAATACTTATCGACACTTTAACACCCAAATAAAACAACTTAATTTATCATTGTCGCTAGTGTCTCATTTAACAATATTTTGTCTAGACCGTATTTAAAACAATTTTCCGCAACTTAATTTAATTATATTTCATGTTTATTTTATATTAATATATTATTGTGTCGTTATTTCAACTAAAATTGATAAAACAATTGATAAAACAATTGATAAAACAATTGATTTATTAGGAGATTAAGTATGCACTCTGACACGGAAATAGAAGATTTGATATTCAAATGGCAAGGAAACCCTTCTCAATATACTTCTCTTTTAGTTGAGCAAGTCTACTCTTCATTACGAACCTTGTGCGAAATGGAAGTCAAATACTCAGCTAATACCGAATTGTCCTTGCCGGTCAGCGCAAGCAGTTTAGTTAATGATGTGTTTATAAAACTTAAGAATGGAGTGTCTGAAGATAGAGTCACTTCTATTAAAACCTTTTATAATTACTTACAGCGAATAGTTAAACAAGTGCTGATTGATCGCCACCGTCATATGCAAGCTCACAAGAGAAGTTTTGATTCTCCTAACAATTCTAAAGCTAAACAAGATTATAAAGATGTTTTTGAATCTATTGAAGATACTTCATATGATTTCGAAATATTGATTGCAGGTCTTGAAAAACTACATAAAGTAGAGCCCGATATTGTTGATGCGTTGTCTTATAAGTATTTCGCAGCACGTAATGTTAATCAAATATCTTTAATTATGAATAAATCCCCTCGTTCAATCGAAAATTATTTACATTCAGGAAAGCAATTACTCAAGGATCTAATCTTCGATGGTGTCCACGTTCCTGTGTAGCCAATTTCGGTGAGTTCGCCTGCAATATAATTTTACAAATATAATCGCAAACATTGCCAGCGAAGTTTTAACACGCATCAATCCAGAGTCATTTGTTGGCATGGAGTTCGGTGGATATATTGCTGATTCTGTAATTCATACAACAAATAAATGTATCATCCTTAAAGGAAGACCTGCAGAGAGTAATTTTAGTAAAATCGTAGCCATAAAGCTCACTTCTCCTACATTCAAAGTTTTTTCGGGTAGCGCCCATCACGCTATGCAAGCTCATTACATGGAGAAGCTAAAACACGAAAATATGGTTATAGTGCTCGGTGCCGGTACTACCCATGATGGCACCAGTTATGTTGTGATGGAGTACTTACCTAATGGTGACATAGTATCTTTCTGTCAAAATAGAGGCTTAACTATAAACGAACGTATTCGATTGTTCTTGCAAGTCTGCTCTGGTGTAGAGCACATGCATAAACACATGGTTGTACATTCTGATTTAAAACCCAGTAACTTACTCATTGATTATAATAACGTAGCAAAAATAATAGATCTTGATTTATCATCAACTACCGATAAATATTTTCATGAAGAGTTTGATTTTGAAAATTTATCTGGCTATACAAACAAATATGCAAGCCCTGAGCAACTTAGCACTCCGTTCACAGTGACGACTTTATCCGATATATATTCGCTATCTAAAGTTTTATTGGAAATTTTGTCAGGTAATTCAAAATTTGAAAACACCGTACTTGGTACCTTAACGTCTAATAGGCATAAACTTACTAACAGGTTGAAAGAATTGTCTGCTATCATTGAAAAAGCAGGGGAGCTTAAGCCTCGTGATAGGTATCAAAGTATACCCGAACTTTCTTATGAGTTAAAAACCTATCTCGAAGGTAAGAATGTCACAACTACTTTTAAGAAAAAAGCTAGCTTAGCATATAAATTAAATTTATTTACCCGCTTTCATTCATATTCGATAATCTTCTTAGCTTTAGTATTTTCAATCGCATCATCTGTTTTTTACCTGTATATCTCACAAATGAATAAAGCAAATTCCGCCTTATTATTGATGGTAGAAAGTAACAATCCAACAAAAGTTCGCAGCTTCATCCAATTTGATCACGTGGGAGAGGAATTACTAAATAATTCTGAAGTATTTACAGGGTTATATTTTCAAAAATTAATTTCCTATGGTAATGCGTATTTAGGTAAAGGTAGTCCAGAAAAAGCGATTGCTTTTTTTAAAAAGTCTAAGCTGTTGTATGCGGATATCGAATCCAAGAATCATATCATTTCAGTAATAGGTTTGGCTGAATGTTATTTAAAGCTTGAAAAAAGAGAGTTAGCTAATCAGCTATACAGTCCGTACATTTCTTTATTATATAGGAAACCTTTATCTACTATTGAATCAATTCAATTGTTTTTCTCTGTGGTTGATAACAACATACGGCTTGATAAGAAGTTCATTGATTCTACCGAAGAAAAATCACCGGCTCAAGTCGTCCAAAACATCAATTTCGATGCTATTCCAGATGACGAAGTTAAGCTTGAGTTGCAGATTAAAGCAAAATTATTCAACATATTAGATGTTTATTACAGTATGTATGGTGACTACGCAAATATAATAGTCTTTAAGGATAAAGAAGAATTCGAAAGTGAAATAAAACCACAATTTAACGTAATTAAGAGATTCATAAAAGAAGGTTACAGGATAATATCTGACAATGCATTCCAAACTCACCTTGAACTTGATTTAAATTTATGGGAGGCACGAATAGAATCCGAAATGGGCAATCACACACGAGCTTCTGAATTATACAATAGTACGCTTGCTCAATATATCTATACATATGGCTCTAATCATCCAAAATTAGTACAAGTGTATAGCACTGGTTTTGCTATTTTCCGATTCACTAACAAGGATTTAGCTTTGAATTTTAGCAAATCGATATTTTCAATAGCAAAATTCAATAATTCTGTTAAGCAAAATACACTCATGTTCTACCGGTGGATTTTGGCTGATGCATATCTTGGTGTTGGAGACTGGGAGTCATTCATTAAAACAATTAATGGTTCATTGGAAAAATATGATCAGTTAGAGCGTTCCGACCAAACCATCACGGATATTACTTCTGTAGCTAACGCCGTTGCGATGCTAACTTCATTAGGGGTAGTGTATGGGGATAAAATTAAAAAATATTATCTTGCTGATTTTTTGATTGGCGAAATTTACGGAAAAGCTTTGGATATGCCTTTTGACGTTTATTCCGAAGTATTGCGATTCCGAACTAAGGTTGATACCTTAGATGAAGACAAAAAGATTAGTCGATTGAATAAAACCTATACTAATTTTGTAGATAACTTGACTGAAGAATTAAAAGAAAATCAAATCTCAGATGTAACGCTCCACTTTGCTGAATTGTGTTCAAAAATAACTGGCTGTGATGCCAGATATTATTTAGATTTAGCAGACAGTCAGATAAACTGGGCCCCGATTCAAGACAGCTTATCTTCTTACAAACTTCTCTGGATGATAAGAAAAACTAATGCTCTTATAAATATTAAGGATTATGATCTAGCGAAAACCATTTTAGATAAAAATAAAGTGTTAATTGATAATCTTTCAACAGACACAAACTTATATTTTGGGTTAATAAAATTACTTGAAAGTGAAATACAATTTGGACTTGGTAATCTCCAGACCTCTGAATATATTGCAAGAAAGGCTTTACCTGTTTTAGCTAGTAATTTTGGTGAAGATTCTGAACCTTACTTTCGTGCCTTAAAACTACTTAAAACAGAGAATAAACTTTATTAAGGCCTTCATGGTAGTCTGGATATATCAACACCACTCGAAAAATTCTTGGTGATAGCGTACTACATTCAATCAGTAGGTTATAATTGACCCCATTAAAAACGCCTGTATGATAAGTATGATCAAATACCACCACTTTTTAATTTGATTTTCACTGAATGTTATCTTTTTTAACCCCTATATTCGCTAAAGCATTGGATATCTCTTCTTCAGGTGGTTGTTCATAAATTACAGTCGTAGAAGGATTTTTATGGCCAGCTATCTTTTGAGCTACCTTTAATGACTTTTTTTGGTTGTGTATTATGTCAGTGATTACAGCCCTTCGGCCACTATGTGAAGTTGCTTTTTCAATTCCTGCCCAGTCTCTAAGCATAAGAGCCATATGTTCTTGAAGAGTATTTGGAGAGTAAGGGCCGCCTTTTTGGGTAATAAACAGTGGATCAGACGGTTTAATGTGGGGGTTTTTATCTAGTCTCAACTGAATATAAGCAATTAACGCATCAGTTAATTCGCTATTAATCAAAGGTAAATCTCTAGCTACGCCTTTATGTTCTGAGACAAGAGGATAATAATCAACCGGGTTTATTTCAACGCCAGCTTTAGCTAATTTTTCAACCTGTAATAAAATCTTGTTAAATTCTTCAACTTTAAAACTTACCTTGCGCCTGGTGTATGAAGTCGTAGATCGGCCCATAGCATTAGCGCCTTTGGTATACGAAGCAGGTAATGTCATTACTTCATATAGTTTAAAAGTTCGATTAGCACCACCTTGCTCGCCAATGAGCTTGCAGACTTCTTTTAACTTAAGCAAAGCAATTTCTTGAACACGTAAGCCAAGCTTCTGGCTAACTTGCATGATCGCCATGTTTTTTTCAGGGTGTCGGTGCTTTGAAATTTCAAAATAGAGAAGGTCCCATTCTTTAGGTTTGGGAACTCTTGCTTGACCAGATTTAGTAGACATAATAGGGTGCTTTAATAATCCGTAATAATGTTATTTTAACGGATTACTACGGTTATTGGTAGGGCGAGTAGTCTGGGAATAAATATACTTTATGGTAGTGCTGTAATAGTAACGTTATCTAACATTGATAATAGTGAAGCTTCGTGATCATTTTTTATCTCGTTAATAGAATTTTGAATGTTGAATGTCGCTGTATCAGAAACTCCACCAAGTGAAACTGTATCGCTGACTGAATATGATAAATCAAAGACAGTATGAACATCTTTTATTTTGGCATTAATTGAAGTAGTAATAACAGCATCAACTTCAGAACTCCTTATTTTATATTCTACGTTTGTAATTAAATTAACTTTAGCATATAAATCACTAATCACAGCGTTATTGCAAGGGTTATCTTGGCTACTATTGGTATAAGCTGTAAACACTCCCAAGGGAAGAACTATTGAATATGCTATATCATCATATTCGCTCCAATATGGAAGTTCATAGATCTCAAAGAGTACACCGTCTAGTTGTACACCATCACCAGCAGAAGCATAGGTCGATGTATAAACATAACTGTCAATGGCAACACCTGTATCTGATAAACCGTCTCCGGTACATACTGAACCTAAAACGATAGTATTCAGTGATGTTTGCATATTATCTATTGTTGTATTTACAGTGACCGAATTAGCATTTAGTTCAGTCATATCGGTTGATAATTCATTAATAGTATTTGAAATATCAACAGAATTGTTTTCAATTTGAGTTACGGAAAACGATACATTGCTTAGACTATTGTTTACTTCATTAATTGTAGAAATTGCAATTAAACTATTTTCATTGGCAACCTCGGCAGCCTGACTGATAACAGCCAACGAATCTGATAGTCCATTTATATCAACGATATTTTTAGCAATGCCCTCCCCAAAAGTAATGCTATCTTCATCGAATTTGGATACTTTCTCATCTAAGATTACAACCGTTTCTTTACTCTCAACTAGTTGAGTATTCAGCACACTAATTAACAAAGACATATCACTATTTAAGCTTAATAAATGAGAGAAGTTGTCATTTACTTCACTCGCTGAAGCTTTGTCGCCAGAAGCAAATACATAGGGTATTTCAGCCAATGCATCTACCGATATAAAGGATGCTATTAGTGCTGCGATTATTGTAGGTTTCATATTAGGTCCATGTTAAGTCACCCCAGTTCCCATCACTCCACTCGTCATTTGATGTGTTGTTTGGGGATGTGGGGTTGTTTGGGGATGTGTGGTTGTCTGGATTCGTTGCCGGAGGCTCATGTGGTGTTGGTTTAACTAACACAGCAGGAGGTGAAAACTCTTCAGATAGCTCATTTTGACCTCCGCAACCTGTTACAACCAATCCAAGCAACGCGGCGATTAAAGCTTTTCTGTATTTATTAATAGTCTTTAACATAATGTATGCCAAACAGTTGAAATTAGATGCAGTTTGACAGTTGGTGTTCAGGCGGTAAAGTCCGTTATTTTATCTGCACGCTTACTAACCGCTTGAACATACTAGATTGTGAAGAGGTCTTTAGATATTGATTGTGGGTAAGAAAACCATCATAAAGTGAGGCTATTTTTCATCGCCCTTTAGTATTTAAGTAAGTAATACCATTACCCAAATCACAAATTGACTTGTATTCAGGCAACCTACCGCATTTAAGGGTATCTGACATCCTTGTGAGATATTTAATTCTTATGTTCATTGAATCACCATAGGCTTTATTTTTGACAAGTAAAGCCGCCCTGTCTGCTTCAATGGCAGCACTTTGCGAAGATAAAGTTTTATTTGTATTAAGCACTCCTGGGATAGAGAGTAACGCCATAAATAATCCCCCTGCACTTTTGGCAGTTTTATTGATTTTAACTTCTTTTGGTACATTACTAGCCATAATCATGAGGTATTCTTCGTTCGTAATATAAGAATCTTCAATACCTCCATCTACGTGCAAATATCCAGACGGATATGTGAGCGCGTTCATTTGCTCAAGGTAATTATCAAATCTTATGTTTCTAGTAGCACTAGTTTTATTGCTACTACAACGCTTAAACTGATTTCTTGGTTTACTTTTGTCTATGGAGGTAGACATTAATGAGTATTGGTTTCCATCACGTAAATAATAGGATTTAGTGTAAACCACAGAATTATTGAGTTGATGATTAAAAGGTCTATCACCTTTTAGGGTGATATTCCCTTCAACCATGAAAATATTGCTTTTATCGCTATAACTCCAAAGAGCGTCCATTTGTAAACAAGCTATTGATAGATTGTTACGCAGAACAAGGTTTGTTACAGGGTTCTTTACGTGTAAAGGTTTGGCCATTGAAAACATAAGGCGTTGAGATTGTAATCCCTCTGAAACACCTAAACCAACGGAACGATACGTACCTTCTACCCATAACTTAGAAATATTCACATGAGCTTTACTGTCTAATGATCTAACACGCTGTACTTTCCCTGACGTATTCGGCTCAAGGTAAACGTAAGCACCATAAAAAATAGAAGATAATAAGAGTGGCACCCATACAAATCTAATACTGAACAATGACCGAAAATTAATATACATAACAAACTCAACTAAATAACAAAAAGATATTTTCATCTAGGATAACAATAAAAAGGCATACTGCAGAATATTAAGGCGAAAAAAAGCCCTAGTGAAAATAACTAAGGCCATTAATTCTTGCTGCAATTAGAATGATTATTCTCTGTATGTATTTAAAATCTCTTCTTTGACCATATCAAACCTTTCAGAAAGAATGTTTTTAAGATGTTCTTCATTTTGCGTGGTGTAACTTCCACCCATCCCCCAAATGTATTCATTTTTCAGGTTTGAATTTAGCGCCTTTTGAGAACTCAAATACGAATAGAGATAATGATCAAGTGTTGATTTGTGAGCCAACATAAATGTTTCCTTGATATCGACTTCCCAAATACCTTCGTTAGGCTTAACTGCCGTCTCAACTCTCATTTCTTGACCGTTAACGACTAATATGGTCTTAAAGTAGTACGTTCCACTTTCAATAGATGATTCTCCTATGTAGTAATCTAATGTTTTAACATTGGTTACTAATGGTAAATCAATTTTGTTCCCCTCTGTCAATAACTCCCTCTGCTCGTACCAAAAGCGCTGAACAGCAGATGTATGTGTATTCCCCTCATATGACACACTCATAAGTGAAGAATTGAAGTAATATAACCCGCAACCAGCGACGATAAAACAAAAACCAAATAGTGTTTTTAACATAAAATCAGAATAATAGATTAGTGGTGGGGCCATAATAATAACTATTAAGATAAAATAATAACAAAAGGTCACTATATACAACATTTCTATTCTGTTGCTATAGCTATAAGTTGACATAAGCCACTACAGAAAAGTAATTAGTTAGCTTGCCTTTGTAGCCACTCATAACACTTGTAACAAACAGTGGGGTTTTACTCAATCAATTTAATAGATTAAACTTTAACTATTTTAGTAGGGCGTTTTTCAGTGAGACGCTCTGCAGTATATGTAAGAATAGGTTGTATTATGCAAACAGAAAATTTGACAGCCTCAGAACGTTTGAGATACATGTTAAAAGAGACAGCTTTTGGTTTCAAACATGGACAGATAGAAATAATAAGTAAAGAAACAGGCTATACCAGAACCGCTGTCAGCAGATGGTTAACTAATGATGCTCTTCCACGTACCCCTGAAGAACGCATAATAGTGGCCCAAAAGCTTTGTGTAGATCTTATCTACTGGGAATATGGCATCAATTATCCTTCGTTAAAAAATGGCACTGTAAATGATGCAAGCATATATAGAGCTATCTTTCAGGTTCTTGATGATAAAAATTATCACAATAGTGTTAACGAACAACAAATGGACAAAATAAAAGAAATTGTAACGTGTGCAAACAATCAAACATTCTTTAAGGATCTGGTCACACTTGTTGATCACCTGATCGAGTTTGCGATTAATAAGAAAAACCTCAAATAACACATTAAGTGTCACTATCGGCAATTAAAGCAATACAAAAGGAAATTAATAACTAATAATAAGATATTTATCTTGAGTGTCTGGATAATATTGGTATTATCTGATTTGAATCTAAGTTTCAATTTCAATCGGAGGTTTTAATGACTTTACAATCAGATAAGCAAAATGGCATCGTAATTAATGAAAATTTAAAAATAATTGTGCCTGGTGAAATAACGCTGATTTGTCAATGTAGGAGTGGCTTTTGGTGGGGGGAAGCTGGGTCAACTCAAAAAGTGCCAGATGACAATAAACAAGCATGGGGGTCTAGACGAATTTTACTTCATGAAGGTATTGAGGAATTAAAGCCGGTCAGAACTGTTTTGATGGTAAACTGGGATAACAACGTATTTATCCCAAAAAAAATATCAGTTGATCACAATGACCAAGTAATATTAATATCACCTATAGGAGTCCATCACAAATAAAACTCATTTACTAAACATTGCAAATTAAATATGGAAACTAAACTTCTGCAGTGTCCGTATCAGCTAATTTCTTTTCAAATATCAGCAGTAAATCTTCAATAGAGCAAGCAATAACACGCTCACCAGCACTGCCTTTAATAGATTCAGATACTTCATGTACAAACGTGAAGCCCTGCTTTTTACTTTTACAAATACTTAGAGTGACCGTTTCACCGAGAAGTTCATTAGGTACAGAGCCTAAGGTGCGATTCAATTTGGAAGCGTTTGCTTTGACGAAAATCTCAGCACTAAAAAAATAACTCATTAATAAACTTGTTATCATTTCAACTTCACTTGTCGGCATAAAATCAAATTCAGAAGGCAAGTCTAGCTGACAAACATCCTCGTCTGCAGCCCTAATCACTGTGAACTTAAAATTATATTGCATATTATCTGATAATTTTCCAATATTAACCACCTTATTACCCACCACAAAACACCCGTTACATTTACGATACTTATAGATTAACCCCTCTAAGCACCAAAATCCATAAGTAACGTTATAAAAGACGAAAACTCAATATAAGTAAAGATTAAATTAAGGTATAATAAAAATGTTTCTTGCTTTCTTTTGATTTAAGTCAAAGAACAATTCAAAAGAGACGGTTTGTCCCTTACGTAATTTTTTAAAACCTTGATCTAAAATAATTTCGCTATGATGAGCAAATATATCGCCCTCGGCATCTATTTCTTTCAAAAAACCATAACCTTTATGATCACAGAACCACTTAACCAACCCCTTTCGAGTCTTACTTCCTTGTTCTGATAATTTATTATCCTCAAGCATTATTTCTTACTCCATTAAACTTAGTTAATACAATATCAGTGAATATAATCTATCAATGATATTTGATAAATATCATTGATATTAAAGAATGATTAAATGTATTATTAATTGCTTTACAAAAAGATTATTGTTGGTTGAAAAACACTCCCTTCAATAAAAGGAAGATGTTGTTTTTCTAAAATATAGAAGTAGTACCAGAAGATAAGACCAATTAAATCATAAAAAAGTAAATCAACTCTTACTGGTCAAATCTACTTGTTTATCGTTCCTATTGGTGGAATGTCTACAGGAGTTCTAGACCAAATCTTACGGAACCCTGCATCTCCACCATATTTTAAGTGACGATTATCGTAATAGTAGGTTATATCACCGTATCTAAAGTATGGTTTATGGAAGTTACCATTTACTGGAATAAATGTTTTCATATAGGTTAATTCGTGACTATTATGTGTATCTGAACCTACGAAGGTGACCTCCTTACCTTCAATCCTACGATCGCTTGGCAAATACACATTGCTATTTTCAGACCCAGACCATATTAGAGTCCAGCCTCCTGAGCCTTTTTGCATATATTTATCTTCAAGTTTTTGACCCTTTTCGTAAATATCCCCAAGAAAAAGAGCGTTATTACTTCCTACATTCATCTGCAGAACAGCATTTGTAGGCTTATTAGTAATACCGTTCACACTTCCCATTCCCAAATAAGATGCACCTGATCCATTGTAGGTCAAATGTACTGCGTTTCTTCCTTTAGAACCACTTTCCCCAATCGAAATACCAGCACTTTGATTATAACCAGAACCACTTGAAGGGCTGTCTAACGAAAGCCATGAGTTAGCCTTACTGACAATTATATTGTTGTTTTTAAGATAAAAGGAAGAAGCAGAATACCCACCTAATTTATTTGAATTTACAGCTGTTGCACCTCTTCCAAGATACTTACTAGCAAGGCTCACATTGCCTTCATACAAAGTCTTTGAATAAATAGCGTAAAAGTTCCAGCTTGATGTACCAATATACGACTGATTTGGTTGCCATGGAAGAATACCATTCTTCGTAGAACGTATCCAATCGCCATCATTATTCGCAACACGCATGCCATTGTAAGTAGTTCCCCCTATACCTGTTGCACGGTTTGATATTTGCATAACACCAGGATCATTTTTTAATAAATACTCACTCGGGTTTTTACCGCCAAGTTTACCTGCGTCCAGACCGGAGCCAGCACCGTCATTATTTGCAGTCCAGACTTTCCCCCAACTACCAATAGTATTACTTGGATTGTCACGATGATACATGCTGCCATCGCTTGAAAATGCCAGTTGTGCTGAATAACCACCACCATGCTGGCCAACTGTTAAAACAGCATTAGCATTGTCACTCGTAGAGGGTTGGCCTACGCTACCATTTAAATATTGATCCATTTGCAAAGTTCCTGATGCTACAGTATTTGCAATTGTGTTTAAATTTACGTTCTGCCAGCCAGCACCCTCTAATTTATTATGCTTATGTTCAACACGGGCGAAAGCTTCAGATGACAAACCATCTAACTTATCAGAGTCTTTAGCCTTATCATTGATGCCTAAATAGACGTTCTTTAAGGAAACATTATTTTCAAAAAGTTCTTTCGCGTAAATACGATTGGTTGTTTTTAGATCAGCACCGGCCAGAGACATAGTAGATGCACCAGTTAAGCCAAAAGTGACGTCACGGCCTAATCTAGAAAAAACAATCTCGGGATAACCCCCAGATACATTTAATTCTATGTCACCCCCAGTACCCATCGCTTTTACTTTGTGATCAAATGTATAGCCATTTCCGTCTGTTTGAAAATTAACTACCCCTGAAACATCTTGACCTACATCAACCCAACCTGTTGTATTACGAAAACGGACGCTATCATTGAGTCCACTTTTGCCAATGTAGGTTGAAGCATCTCCTAAGAACAAGCCTAAGGCCGCAGTGATCTCACCATTAACAACCGTGTTACCATCAATAGATACATCCCCTAAATTCGTCTCACCTAGAACATTTAGCCCCCCCCTTAAAACAGATAATCCGGTTACATCTAAAGCATTGTTGTAAGCTGTGCCTTGAACCGTCTGATCACCTATCACAGTACCTGAATTACTGGTTATATTGCCATTGATGACCGCTTCTGTAGCTATTATATTTTGAGTAACAACATTCTGTAAAGTAGCGGTGCCAGTTGCAGTAACATCAGTTGTAGTTAATTGATCAATGGCAGCTGTATCTGCATCTATACTATCTACATCAAGGCCATTTCTAACCTTTAAGCCATTTACGACATCCATTCCGTTTAAGACAGAAAGTAATCCCGAGACATTCACTGCAGCATTAAAATTGGCTTCATTATTAAATGAAGCGATACTATTGACATCAACAGCTCCATTGATCACTAACGAACCGTTAATAGATGCAGTATTTAATGTTGTAACGCCAGAAATATTTACATCTTTAAGTGTACTTGTTCTCGTTGAAACGAGATCAAGGGTTGTCGTATTGGTAATAACTTGCAATGAGTCTACTGTTGCCAAATCACTGATATTTAAACGAGTTGCATTTATAACGTCAACATCATTAATGTCATTTCCACCAAGACCTAGATCAGTATTCATCTGATTAAGCTCTGGTCTAGCTGGGTCTAAGTTACGTGCTACAAATCCATTGTCGACTATGGATGAGGCAGGAGTACCGATTGAAAGCGTAACTAATGTCCCCACGGGTTGTGTATTTATTCGTTGAGCCACATAAGCTGCAACTTCTGTCGATTTTAAATCAACTGTAACGTTAAAGAATCTACCATCTGCAGAGATTGCCCCGATAAAAGATGTACCAAGTGCACTTCTTATATTTCCGGTGTAATAAACGAGTACAGGATTGACCAACAAACCCATATTGGCTGGTAAAGCGGCATTGTCGTCATAAAATGTATAAACAGATGCTCTAATATCATTCATTTGAACGATAACGACATCTGCTTTTTGAAACTTTGAATCAGTTGCTTTTGTTCCATAGTCGACTGCACTGGCTGTGGGTATGTAATTGACGCCACAAAGTAATGCTATGAAAAGCATAAATTTCATTTTATTTAACAAGAATACTCCTTTGTCTAGCAACCATTGGGTGTGGTTGAAAGAAATAAATTTCTATTATAATTTACGCGTCCGTGAGAAGGGGCACTCTGCCGACCGTGTGTGAAAGTAAGTTCATTTGCTGAAGGATTTTTTACGACATTAATACCTACCCAATTAATGTTCGCCACATAATCATAATGTGTTGCATCACTAAACGTTAAAATGATCGAGCGCATTCCCATTGCATTATCAATTATGAAGCGTGCATTGGATCTAAATGGTGACAACCAGTTAACTGACGAGAATGCTGGAAAAATATCATTCTCATCAATAACACCATCTGCTGCACAAAATGTTTTTCCATATAAATCTAAAGCATAAAGATAACTGTCTAGCTGTTCTCGCAATTCAACTACAAACTCAACCTTTTGTTCCTTTGCTTGATTTTCAACGTGCAAAGACAAGTAAAAAACTATTGTAGTCATAAATAGTGTAATCAGAACGAGGACGTTACCTTTTTGACGCTTTAGATTTAACACCGTACTATTTCCTTTAGGTTACAGGAATTGTATAAGTTACTGTTGTTGAAGCACATGTAGCTTGTGGTGATTTATCTGCAAGTCGATTGCATGCTTGAGTTGGAAGAGAAGTTACAGTAACTTCTAAAATAAAGTCATCAGATGTAGAGGGACCTGCAGTATAATTGCCACCCCAAGGTGTTTCACCAACGCCTGTAGCAAAACTAGGAGCAATATAGTTGTCATCGGTTAACGTTGTTACAGACATGCCATTAAAACCATCTTCTCTGCCTACTACCCAATCCATAGCGCCTGAAATGATGGCAGTTACTTCAGTTGATGTTTCGTTAACTCGTTGCTTACCCATGAAAGGAGTAATAACGGTTTCAAACAATAAACCTGTCAAGACCATAATGGTTATCAAGCCAACGCCTATCTCGATTAAAGTAAACCCTTTCTGCTTTGTTTTGCTCATTGTTTTGCTCATTTTTTTGCTCATTGTTATATCCTATAAATTAAATTAATTACTTTTAAACGTCCGTCAACACAAATAGAACCCCAAATCCCTGTAGGGTAAAAAGAAATATCACTGCAGCAAATAAGTAGATAATGCGCTTTATAAGCCGAGAGTATTTATACAAAAGGACTCTCGCATCATTATTAGCATGATCTGCTATGACCATTATCGAACTAGAGAAATCATCCCCTCCACCTTCTTGCTGCGCTCTCAGTCGAACCAATTGTTTCGATGAAAGTAAACCTACTCCAAAAAAGGAATTTTTATTCTTGCCCTGCTGAAATCCTTTAATCCACTTATCAACGTGTGATCTTAGATATGGATTTACCCATTCCCTTAACTGAAAAAGTACATCTATTGGTTTTAGATCCGACTCCCTCATTAAAGACAACATTTTCAAAATTCTAGCGCTTTGAAATGACCGATAGATAACAAATGGAAACTTTGCACTCCATCGGTCTCTTTCTCGTCCAACCCAGTTGTTTCGTAAATAAACAAACCATATTCTTAAAACAATTAACAAAGCAATAAACCAACCCCCAGCTACTTCCATTGCTCTTCCTATGAAGTAGACGCCAGCTGGTAATTGGTCAAAAATATTTTCAATTCTAAAAATTTTTGCAAACAAAGGAGCTAAAAAAAAGTAAATGGTTAGTAGACCAACACTAGCAACAGTGAGTAAAGCAAATGGCATTATCATTGCTTTAATGAAGCCATCCATAAATAATTGCTTTTCCTGCTGAATATCATTTTTTATAATATCGACTACAGACATTCTGTCTTTGGCATAACCTGTCACTCGATACATCACCATGACATTTGGATCGAGCCATTTTTCCAAGCCTAACTCGAAACGCCCCAGTGAATTAAAATGAACAAGATCTTCAATGACTTTATTTTGAATGCAATTACTGCCATTCTCATCAATGAAAACTTCCTTTAGACGCTTGAGTCTTTCTTTACGTTGCATTCCCTGAAATGATTCATATAAATAGATAAATTCTAGTTGAAGTTCTACTGGGAAATTCCCTTTGTCAATCGACTCTTTAAGCGATGTCCAGCTTGATTTTCTAACTTTAGAATTCATTACTAAAAAACCTCAACTTGTAACAGTAATGCAATAATAACCGTCAAGAAACTAAATAAAAAGAGCGAAGAGCGTTCATAAAAAATAACGGTCGTAGTAAGATTTTCACGCTAATATACAATCTAATAAAGTTTCATTATTACTAATTAATCTGCAGATAAAGAGTTCATAGATTGAATTGGGCAAAGAAGACCTTGCCTCACGAATGCGATGGTTTGCTTACGTAATGAATCAAAATTTTTCGAGTCTAAATATTCGATCCAACCATTCAAATCATTTGCAGCTATATAACTGCGATCTTCTTTGCCAATAGCTATTTGTTCCATGATGATTTGACGGCCTTTAGTGCCCAAATGACATTTAGAACAGCCCTGTCTGCTATGCATGTAAACTTCATCTTCTTCAGTAAGAGCTAAATTGCTCCATGCGCTAATAAGTTCATAATTAGCGCTATTAGAAAGATCTTCTTTAGAGACGCGAACTTTGCAAATCGGACAACTAACTTTTTCTAGTCGTTGAGCGATCAGAAGAGAGAGAGTACCTGAAGCGGAGAGATCGGTTGATGTTACGCCGAGTGACAATAGACGCTGAACAATACCAACTGCCGAGTTAGCATGGGTTGTAGCACAACCAAGGTGACCCGTCATAACATGCTTTAGGAATAAAGCAGCCGTATTTTCGTCACGAATTTCACCTAAATATAATACGGAAACGTTTTGTCGTAAGACAAGAGCAAGTTGCTTTTTCGGATCGTCTTTTAATTGGTTTTGAACATAATTTGGCTTTGTAAAACGAACTTCAATTGGATCTTCTATTGTATGCACTGACAAAGCGCTTGAAACATTATTAAGGGCTGATGTCATTGTCACTGTCTTACCAGATCCCATAGGACCGCTCGTTAAAACTGCACCTTGTTTTAGGTTTACTGACTTAAGTAATAGATTTTCTTTCTCTTTGGGTAGGTTTAACGACTCAATAGGTATTGGTTCTTCCTGCTCTAACACCCTTATAACAACGTGAATATCACCATCCAGTTCTGGCCTAGTTTTAGCAACACGACACGTTACTAAAGCTTCTTCGCTACCACTGTGTGCAGGAACGATATGTGAAAAGGAGGTTTCCTGATCGGTACGGCCATCAAAATCAGTTTGCCCTGCTTTTTTGCCTAACGTGTCATACATTGCACTTAACATTGAAAAACATCGGTCATAACTTACAAAACGGTAAGTTCTTTCGGGACGTAATGCTTTATCTACACTAAATACTGCAAAGGCTTTTTGTTTGGATTTGTGCGCGTAAATATGGATATCATTTGAGTTTATTGCTGTCGCTGCGACAAGTAAATTATTAAACTCGTCAAGTGCTTGGTTGCTTTCAATACCATCATCATTTCTTCGGTCATCTAACGCTTTATTGGCCTCTTGCATTTTTATTGTCACGATGTCCTCTGTTGCCAGCAGAAACTTTTTACAATAATATTTGGGATTTATTTGTTCCAATTCCTCCAGCATCTCAACAACGGAAGTTTTATAAGACGAATACGCTTTTTGAGAAATCAAAATTACGCCATCATCAAAAGTAATAAAAGGTAGTTGCTTATTATCGAAATAATCCTGCCAAACCGAAATAAAGTCGTAGTCAATACCCAAATTCTCAATTTCATTTAGCCCGACTACCGTTGCTAAAGATTGTCCAATACTGCTATTTGAACTTAATTTAATCATAAATACCCTTAGTTACGGCAAACGCGTGATTGTTGGTCGGTGTTTAGATCTTCAACTAACGCGCAAAAATTATTGTCATCAAGTGAAAGAACCAAGAATTGAGAAGCAAAAACTTGATTGGCTTTGACGCTATAGAAACGCTCTTTACCAACGGAGAAAGACGCAGCTGTCTTTGAGTACTTGTTTCCAGGGGAAAACAATGAAAGCCTTATGTTTGATAATTGGTATTCTGTATTAATAGACCTGTTATCTGACAAGTTATCAAAATTCATAATGTCTTCTGAACTAGTATTGGCCAACTCTTTATCACTTTTCTCAACAAGAGCCCCCTCACCTCTCTTGTATTTAGCTGTTTTATCTTTCCACTTGTACATGTCTGCTTCACCTTCAGCAGCAAGAGCTCCATCTTGAAACAGTTTTATTTTTTCACGTTGAAGGCGCAGTGAAATAATATCAGCTTCCCACGCTTTGACTTCTTTCTGAAATGGCTTCATGGCATGTACCCACATTTTAGCAATTGCTTGAAAGTCTTCGAATTCAGGTGCCTCTTTGTAAGCAGGGTCCGGTTTTACGACTCTATTCGATTTAGTAACGTTGATACTGTTAGCTTTTTCCTTTAGCGTTTTCTTTGAAAAATCCATACTTACAGGAGCTTCTACTGTCGTACCAAAAAACAAATATCCACCAACGGCTAACGCTGTTATACCAACAGCTATTAAACCCAATATCTTTTTATCTTTTTTTAATTCCGAAACTTTCATCTGGTACACCTATAATTTTAATCTTTAGTTCGCCACTGTATGATTTATTTTCTTCATCAACAGTAAAATTGAGTTCTTCAAAGGATGCGCTTCTTCCAACAAAGAGTGAGGACATATTTTCAAGATCCTCTAAATAAAGTTCGTTAAAGGGGATTGAATATTCATACGCCGTATATTTCCCTCCTTTTTTGTTTTTAACCGGAGCCTTTGCTTTTAATTCACCTATGTGATCAGGCCAAGCGTACAATAAAGCACTTTCAATCCATGCTTCTTCACCATAAGTATTCGCCCTGACAGCCTTTTTAAATACAGGGAATTTTGGCGTAACGCGATAGAGAGATAAACCACCACTTGTAGGTTGATAATAAAAAATTGATTCAGGGAGTTTAGCTTTAACAGCATCAATACTACCAAAAGTGCGTTTTAAGGTGATTGAAGATGCCTCTTGATTTGCAGTGTAACTAGAGATGTTATAACCCTCTATATGTCTTGCAGCATTCAGTTCATTAACAATAAAGCTGAACCTTTGTTTAATACCAACCGCCTTATTTCCATTCGTAAGTAACTTTTTCAAGCCTTTGAATGTATCAATGACGACTGCTTCCGGCAATTTTACATTTTCTTTTGGCTCAAGTTTTTCTGGCATTAGAGCGATAATAAACATCGCAACAAAAACTGCTACCACCACACCAAAAGCTTGATAATACCGTTCATCAACTGGGAAGTTAGTTCTACTAGACATAATTAAACCGTACTTTTTAGAGAAAGATTTTCCCTTCGAAAGTACATTGATGTCAAAGTCAGTTCGCTTTACTTCTACATCATAAGGAGTTTCGAATTCAAACATCCCAATAAGCGCGATACTGCTACCATCATCGTTTTGTTCCACATCATTACAAACAATTGTTACTTCAGCATCTGACTCCATAGAACTGGGATTGAAACGCTCTATATTTTGTATCAGCTTATTAACTGAGTGTTGCAGAGCGTCATTATTTGCTGACGTGATTGGAATAAGATGATCGCCGTAGATAATGCCATCCTTAGCTATGACAACCCAAACCGTATTTTCATCTTCTAGCGAGCAATATATTAAATTTAAAGGACTGCCAAGATGCTGATATAGGACGCTTGCTGCCGATATACCAACACGCTCACCAGATGTGATAAGAAAACCTTCCCCAAAAGCCGAAGATACCACCGGTTCAAGTAGGCAATAATTTTCATCTTTCGACTCTCGGTTGTCTTCAACCCAATTTTTCATTGAACTAATGGAGTTTTTGGGGAACCACCGGTGTCTCAATTCATAAATGAACATTAGAGTCTAACTGCCTCTATCATAAGAATTGTTTCTACTGTTCTCTCTTTAGAACTTCGAGATACACCGGTAGGTAGTAAACCAGATTCAGTGCCAGCAGATTGTAAAAGAGTATCCGACAGCCCAGCAATTAATATTGGCTTGCCGAACTCAACTTTAATAGTTGTATTAAAGAGTTTGTCATTAATGATCGGAGACTCAACAAGCTGATCACCTTCCCCTTTAGTTTCGATATCAAGTAATGCTGATTGCGATGTTGATATTTTAATGATCGCATCATTGTCACCAATATTTGGTAAGGCATAAAGCATGAATCCTGTCTCAGTCTCACTCTGTACAATAGAAGCTTGAGACCCGACACTATTTGATGTGAAGCTTTCTCTTCCACTGATATAATTAACTCTATCTATGTTACCAACAACGCCAACGTGGTTATGTGTCGCTATAACGCGAGGATATGTTTTCTGACTTACTGCCCCTTGCTGTGAAAGCGCCTCTAAGAAGGCCTTCGAGCCTGAATACCTTGGGTCAGTAGACTCAATTGAAATAACGCCTCTTGGGTCTAAGCCTCCTAAAATCCCACTTGCAGCAGTAGTTACTGATGAGAGCTTAATGTTTTTCGAAATCGACTCAGCAGCTAACGAAAAATCAACATTCATTTGGTTTTCATCTGTAAACTCAATGTTGATAAAACTTACTTGTATAGCTATTTGTCGCGTTAACATTTGGTTTTTTTCATTAATAAACATTCGAACTGCATCCATCTGACTAGGAATAGCTCGGACAAGGATAGATGAAGAAGAACGTAGTACTTTGGATGAAGCCCCTTGTTTACAACCTTCTCCTGCTTCTTTGGTTGTGGATTCAGAACCACCCGCATCATCAGAACTTGTTGCCTTAACGTCTATTACTCCACCCTCAAAACAACCTAGGATACTATCAACCCCAAGTTTTATATCGGCCATTACGTCGATTTTACCCTCATGGATACTGTACTCTTGGTCTGCCCCTCCAATAAAGTCACCTGAAATTTTCTTTTCTCCTACGCCATCGCCTCCATCACTTGAGCGCATCCCTTTTTTGCCGACAGCATAAGATTCAACGCCTGGTAACTGACGAACATTGAATACTTCAGTTGTGAACTTTTTAAAGGCGATGCTTCGCCCTAAAATTGAGTGTGAATACCCAGTCAAAGAAGAGATATAATTAAGCGTTTCACCATAAGTGAAGTTTAAATCAGGTATAGAAATTAATGTGTTTTCATCCACACCTTGTTGAAATTGAAAATTGACTGGTACACCATCAAATGTTTCTTGCAATAATCTTAATAAAGAGATGTTGTTGGCCGACGACATCGGTTTTATATCTGTGTACCAAAACGGTCTTTTTACGTCTTCTTTAGACAAGTGAGTTATGTAGACGTGATCGAATTGTCTAACGTGAGGTGTTTTATCCGGATCATCTCTACTATTGATTGCATCAGTAAAGTCACTATCTATTTCTGAACGAACTTCATCGTGAGTAATAAGTGCTGTGCCAGCTGTACAACCGCATAAGGCTCCAACAAGACACGATATTATAAATGGTTTAATTTTAGTATGCATTATAACCAGAACTCCTTATCGCCACGGTAAAAAATACCGATGGTGTTCCCAAGAAATACACCAAACATCACTTGGTCTGGTTGTTTATAAGGTGCAAGTAAATTATTTACCACCTCAAACATTGATTCACCAGACACCCAGTATTCAGAAAACACCTTGTGATTGCCGACTTTCCAAATCAAGTGTTTTGTGTTTCGGGTATCTTTCATAAAAGCGTTGATGTTTTTTTTTAGTGACCCCTGTTTGACAAGAAAGTAAATTTTTCCAGAGCGTTCATCAATATACATGCGTGATGATAATGCAGCACCAGGCTTGGCATTAAAAAACACGTAAGGTTCTACAATTAAATTAGGTTTTTTCTTTAGAAGTGACTGCTCCCAGAGTTTTTTGGACTGAGTTATATGTTCATCTGGATCTAAGTACTCTTTGTTGAGTAAAATATTTTTTTCATCACTGTTTAGTGTTGAACTAACCGGTACAGTCTCTTCTTCACCAAATAGCTTCCCAAACCAACTCAGTTCGCTATCAGTTTTTTTTTCATATTTATTTTTTCTACCAATGGGATCAAGGTGTTTTTCACGCATATATTCTTCTTTTTCTAAAGGCGATGCGGTTTCATCTCTAACCTGTACCTTCGAATCTTCTTGCGAAACTTTAATAACAACATCATTAGCAGAAACGGTGAGTACGCTCGTCATGGCATAACAAATCATTGCTGCGATTGGTAAAATAGTGTGTTTCATTTATGACTCCTGATAGTCTTGTATTTTTCTGAAGTGCGTATTGCATTCCATGATTCTGAAAAGCTCACATCAAAACGTGATATTACTGATGTGAGAAGATTGTATAATTTTGATAAAAATTCTTCTTTACTTTGATTTCCATCTAGGTATGGAGCCTCAACGATTTGGTATTCCTCAATGATTGATTGTTTAATTTCATCGGCAATAAAATTCCCCCCGCCTTTATAGGGATAGAGTTGCTTTATCACAGCCACTGATCGGGAGTCACATAAGCGGTGGTTTTCAAACAAAGTTTGCAATTGTGGAAGTGATGCACCTAATGAAATAGCATTTATAATTAGTTTATCTTGGCGAAAAAGGTGTTTAGCTTTTATTACAGTGCGTTCAAAAGCTTCTATGTCATATTCGAATTTTACTGCCTTCGAAGAAGCAAGTTCACTAGCGTATCTACTTAACTCTAAAGGGGTTGCGCTTATAAATTCTATTAATATTTCAGGTGCTAAACCTCTTGAGTATTCATCGTAAATTATCCGGTAATCATTTGAGCAAGTTAAGGTCCATTCATTAATGAAATGCTTAGCAATTGACTCGCCGACTAAACCACAAACTGAAAAGTTGGCAGTTTCAATATTATGGTCAACAGTTATATCGACTGAAAAGTCAGTTATTAACATACAAGAAAATTCAGATGCTTGAATTCCGGTGAGAGTTTGGATAAAAGCAAAGTGTTCATCTGTAATTGGAAGTTCTGAAGAACGGATGTCTCCAATTGATAATGAATGCAAAATTTTTGTGAGCACTCTTGACTTTATCAACCGTTTTTTTATATGTTTAGTTCGCGGTACTTCCGTAAAGTCATCGCTATTTGAATTTGATATCATGTAAATATAGGCAGTTGTTGTATATGCCTATAAGGTAATGATAAAGGTATGGTGGACTCAATTGAAAAGTGATTATATGCCAATAAACATGAATTTAAGGTGTTGCAATAGCCGACACCCCACTAAATAATGCATTTAATGGGATATGGTTAATTATGCGTAGTGCTTTTCGTAATACATCAGCGCATCATCAATAATGCCAGATAATATGTGCTGAGGCGTTTCATCAGATTCATCCATAGAAGTAGTTGCCTCTACCTCAGAATCCGAAAGTCTGCGCCTTCGTTCGTCTATTTCGTCATCAAGGTTACCTGCAGGGTAAAGTGTACAGAGTAAAATTCGAGCTTTCTTATTACCAATAGCTTCTGACAACGTATCCCTTACTGTTCTATCATCCTGAGTTGAGTTTGTAGACCATAAAAAACTTTTACCATACATTGAAATAAGGTGTTGTTCATAACGTTCTGTGCTCGTTTCTACCAGGCTGATTAGCGTTGAACCGTCTTTAGATGGCTTTTTCATAGAATTAGAACCTAATCTGTATTCTAGATTGCTTGGCAATTTAAACTGTTTGACAATCCCTTCTACGTTAGCCCTGTTTCCTCTTCCCAAAACAACGATATCGGTTGCAAGCTTTAGCATATCACTATCAAAGTCAGTAGCGAGTTGGCTACTTTGAATTATATCAACTTTCCATTTTCGCCCCTCTCTTATTGCAAGCTTTAGTAATGCTTTAGCAATCGGATCACCTTCAAATCGATGAGTTTCATCACCACTAAATCGCTTTGGTGTTCTCTCAACATCCATAACCAATTTTCTGTGGTGAGGCAGATAATCAAAAGGGAATAACCCAGAATCATCATGCGTCACTTCTTTAAGAATATCTTTACCTATAAATATTCGCTTAGTTAATGTGAAGTAGGCTAAGAAAAACATTAAACTCAAATTCTTAGCGGCAGTGACCCCTACACCTTTGGCAATATCATCAAGATCTAAACTAACAATTCTTGCATCGCTGATATCGAATTTTGTATATCCTGAAATACAAGGGTATTTATCCAAAGAGTCGGATAGCTTTCTTCTCACAAATTCTGAGAGTAATTCACTTGTTTGATATACTTTGTTGCTAACATATGCATTGGATATACGAGGGTCAGAAATTTTGGCAACAATGTCCTCAAGCGTTGGTACCGCAAAACGACTAGCAATTTGCGCAAGGTGAAACTCTCCCTTTGTTGAGAGAAAATCAACCACGTCATACCAAGTCACCTTTCGGTCTTTTGTATTATTTCCATTTAAGTCAAGTCTTTGCAATGCTTCGTCAACCTTCAACGATTTATTTCTAGCATATACTTTTGCCGATCTTCGTTCTGCACAGCTTTCATATGTCAAACGGATCAACTTGGTTATGAACCCAGAAGTGCCATCAGGAATCGTGTTGTCGCCGTCCATAGTACAAAGCATTTCCAAATAAATGCACAAGAAGGCAAATTGATTGGAAAATGGAGCCCTCATACCAGCTGGCAAGTCAAAAACGTTAATTGCTTTATCTTTACGGTTAAGCATTTTTTCGTAAATGACTTGTGGCTTTTTATGCTTAGGTAGCGCATCACGAACCATGTCACAAAAGCCTTTCATTCCTGGGCCAATATCAATATTGAGGATATAAGGCAGTTTTTCGTTGTCCGGATGAAGAAGTAAAGCGAAGTGTTCGCCGTTTAAGTGAACTGTTTTACCTGAGCCCATAGGCCCCATAATAAATTTAACCCATGCAAGCTGTTGCTTTGAATAAGGCATTTGTGCAATAAGTTTTCCAGTTTCGGTTCTGTAAAGTTTACTGCCTTGCTCCCAAGCCGAGCCTATTTGAGCGATAGGTGCCATCTTTAAGCCGTCATACAATGGTAATGCAGTTGCTTGAGCTACCGTACCCATGGTCACGCCACCAATTGAAGAGAAAAATGACTCAACCTCGTCTCCCTCCGATTGTGCTGTTTGGCAACTGCCCCAACTAGAAATAGCTTTGGCTAATGCATGATGTCGTCTTCGCATCTCATCCATCCCATTGGGATCTCTATGCCACGTACAAAAAGAGATTTGTGAAGAAATTATTTCTTCTCCACTTTTTGCTAAGGCTTTCAAATTTGCGTGACACTCTACAATTCGTTCATTTTTATCGGACTTTGTAAATGATAAGAAACGAGCCATCATCAGCCGCATACCGAAAATTGCCATACCGTCATTTCGTAATAACGTGTGCATTCTAAAAGGGATTTTTAATTTGGAAATGTTCTTCAGAAGAGCAGCAAAGGGCTTTGCAGTCATTGGATGATGCTCTAATGATAAGGGAGCAAAAAGTATTCCTCCCACTCTACATATCCCTTCTCCTTCCGATTGTATTCCGCGTGGAACAATCTGCTCACTTATGTGTTCATGAAAAAACGCCGATAAGTCTGCTTTATTATCAGAAATAATACGAATAGGAACGGGAGATCCAGGTAGTCGTGGTACCCATTTTTCAGTAGTCACTTCTTGATCTATTTGTAATTTAACGCTTCGGATAAATTGGTCACAGGAAACTATACTCACCTTTATTTTTTCATTGGCAAAATCGGCACAAAGCTGATTTGCCAAACTACGATGTTTTTCAAAAAATGCCGGTGTAGAATACTTGAAATGTTGGGCGTTGTTATGTCGTGGTACGCCTTTCATAGCTATATTTCTGCCTTTTTCAGCTTGTGCTCTTTCTGGCTTTGTCATGTTATGAACATTTGTCCAGATCAATAAATGTGTTTCTTCATCCTGACAAGCATTCGCGTAAACGTCATGCATTTCAGTAATAATATCATCCATATCGAGGTCAAGCTTATTAGCAACAGACCTCGCAGATGTTGTCCAAGCATGATTTATCTTGCTATCAATATCTTCATTATCAGATTTAAAAGTAAATGAGAAGTAATGGTCGCCTGAAAGCATGTGACCTCTAAAACTCTCTTCTAAACCATTTAATATTTCAACATACTCGTCATAAAGAACATCACGAGTTGAACCGTTGATTTTTAGGGCGGTCAGTAGGGTTCCATCACGCATAACAATTGTTTGCCGATCTTGTGTTGTCGCAATATCTACAAATGATCTTGGATTTACATTTAGTACTGAGTCGTTAATTTTCTGAAGTAGTAAATCTAAGTTAGCGGTTATACTTTCTGCAAAATTGCGCTTGTGTGAAAATTTCATAAACCATTTCTTTTAAGATAGACAGAATAAGTATTATCAAGCCAAAGCTTTACAATATCTGCGAATAAATTTTCATCAGGAATATATCTGATGCCAGCAAAAACATATTCATCTTTATCATGAAGCTCTTTAGGTGAGTATTTTGATATTTCGGCGAAACCACCAATATGGTTGCTTTTAATATTCAAATCATAAATATTAGGACACGTTTCAGTAAGCTTGGTTGTAAATGAGGATTTCAACCCTCTAACGCGCTCTCTAAGGTATTTATTTGTTTTGTATCGGTAATGTTGAGACATAGCATAAATATCACGAACCGTTGCTATAACCTGACCCTGAGTAAGAGTTGGGCAATAAACGAGAATACCATGGTCTAAGTTCGACTCACCGGCGTGCTCTACTCCCCGATAGAGTTGCTGAGATTGAGAGCACATAAAACAAAGTAAGTAATATTCCCCTTTTATCTGCAAAAACTCCATACCACCATGCAAGCACGCTTTAGTTTGCATGGTGGTGAACCCACAACACGAACAGGTGAAGCGAAGTTTTTTCATCAAATCTATTTCAACCTTTGTAGCCTTGTTATCTAGGCTACAAAGGTCATGACGAGATGAGAGAGTACGGGGAATAAATAAAGTCATTATTAATTAGTAGTCGGTGAGTAAGTAGATATAGTCGACTTAAGTCTTGCCTCGTCTACTGAATCGCCACTGAAAGTAGTCGTAAACATTGCTAAGAAAATAAGCGGGGTAGATAGAAACGCACCACCAATAAGGCCTTTGAATTGCTTTCCTTTAGTTTCCTGGCCTTGTTCACCACCAAAAAACAACTTATAGCCATTAACTATAAACATAACTACCCCAATGAAACCCACAAGTGCCAAAAGGCCATTCAACATAGCATTTGACATTTCTCCAACTCGCGCAGCACCTTCTCCTGCATCAGCTACAGGCGCGGCATATGCAGGTAGAATCATCCCAATAGTTGTCGCTGAAATTATTCCCACATTTAGATAAATTTTTCGTAATTTTTTTAACATGTTATACCTCGTACTTTATATTTAATTAATAATTACCCTCGTCTAACTGAGGGGCTATTCTTGATATTATAAATACAACATCAATGAATTCTTGTTGCCTTAACTACCCCTAAGCATTTTTATAAGTATCGACGATACTTCCGTAAGCATCGTCAATACCAACGGACGCACCAATGATGTTTATTGTTAACTCTAATTGAACCATTAAGACGGCAAGTAGCATTTTTCCAATAGCTGAACGCCGCGTACCTGGAGCATTTATTTTGGGGGCTTCATAGAATTTGAACGCTGACAGTATGAAAATCATCCATCCCGCTGCATTAATAAATGATCTTACGGCTTCGAAAATCATTTCAGTATCATTGGTTTGAGCTATAACGCCATTAACCATAAATACTGGGCCTAAGTCTGAGCCAAGGAATGAAGCTGATACGATGTCCATCCATCGATTGACAGAGAAGAACATGCCTGAAAAAAACAATCCGCCCCAAGCCACTCCCCTTTCAGTTTTCTCATGTTGTTGAGCAAACAAAAAGGTACGCACTGAAACAAGAAACATACACAGGCCAACAATGGCGGTTACTTGGCGAACAGCTCCCATAATTTGCGGGATCTGTTTTGTAAAAGTGAATATACTGTCGAAGATATCCACTTATTACTTACCTTTAATTGAAATGATGCAATGTTGTGTAGTTACTTTTCTATCAGTTACATCGATGTCTAATACGATGCCACAACCAGATACTTCAACGCCTTCACTGATTGTTAACTTTCGTTTGGTATCAATATTTTGTACTTGAGTTAAAGCGTTGCTTATCATGCGTATTTTCCAACGATGCATATTTTTCCATACCACAGCTTTGGACGAATCAATCTTAACCTTTTCATATATGACATTTTTTTCAATTTTAGGTGCTTGTTTGACAGGTTTACTGGTTATATACGCTGAGTAGTCATTTGCCTTAGTTTTCGTGTGTCTAGTCTTCGACGTCTTGGCATTTTTAGGGTCGATGCCATTCATCTGTTCAACGACCATCATTCGCTTACGAAGATCCCAGTCATTATTTTTAAACTGATTTTCAAGTGTATTGCGTTTTTTATTAATTTGTTCAAAAACAGCAATTTTTTCTGAATTGGCAGATACGAGTTTCAGTGAATCATCAATTTCGGTAATTTTATCGACTACAGATTTATATTTACTGTCTTCGTCTACTGTAGAATCATCAGTTATGTTTTGCGTAACAAGGGACTTTAACTCATTGAATTGGCCCTTTATTGCCGACATCTGCCTTTGTATATTGTCAATTTTATCAAGGCCTCGGCTAAATTCTCTTAGTGCTTGTTTGATGTCATCACGTATTGCTTTGGAAGTATCGCGTAAATCACGTTCTGTAACATACAGATTAGGGGCTGGTTTATGTGAAGGCATATTCCCTTCATTAACAAAGATCACACGTTCTGATTGGTTAGTGGTTGTAGTCGAAGGAAATAGATTTGCTTTATTTGCATAAATCCATAGACCAAGTACCCCTAATAACAACAATATAATAAAAAACCCAAACCACTTAAAAAAAGTTTTTAACGTGCCTTTACTCTGAGTTGTATTAACTGGATTATCATCATTTTGTTCTATACTTGAAGCTTTATCAGAATTTTCAGACTTAGATTTATCAGTTTTCTCAGAAGCTTGGTCGTTCTGATAAATGTGTTCATTAGTTAACTCATCATCATTTTCCAAAGCTTCATTTATACTTAATGATTCTTGTGATGTTTCAAGGTTTTTTTTCATTTAATTATTACTTTATGGAAACATTATTAATGTAGCCATAAAGTAAGTCATTAACTTGGGTGGATTGAAGTAAAAAGATGGCAAATAATCACTTTTTTAAATTTTTACTAAATTAAGGTATTACTTCTTAATTATCAAATCTTCCATTAAGAATATACCTATTTCTTCATCCTTTTTAATTATGCCGGAATATGGCCTTGAAACGTTCTCTGTGAAAATACCGCCTAATGTTTCAGCAAGTACATTAGTAGAGCTGATAAGTAATTTATCTTGGTCAAGACCAGAGTAGGTAACAGTTTTCCCAAACTCATCCGTTTGCTCTGTACGTTCTTTTGAAGACTCAACAGCTTCAGCTGCCCCTTGAAATAATGCGGCAAGAGATAATCCTCCAAAGCGATACCAAAAATGCCTATCGATATCACCATCTATCGCAGCTTCTGAAGTACCAGGGTCCACACCAACACCTTCAAAAGGAATACATTTACCTTCTACCGGACAAATTTTTGTGAAGTTGACAACAATGTAATCGTAAACCAATTCTACTTGTCCATGAGCCGTGCCTTTATAGAGTTTTGAACCTCGTTCTACCCCAAATAAATTAAAGACAAGTTTTGTATTAAGGTCAGTGTTCACCTTATAAGTATTCACTGCGTAAAGCATTCGACCAGCCTTATATTTCTCATCCCCTTCTTCGTATGTTGACTGGTCCGATAATGGGTTACCATCATTACTCGCAATATCCGCGTCTTTTTTACTCTTTGAAATCTCGTCCACATATTCACCACCACCAACGGCAGCAACACTAGCTAATGTCTCAGCAGTGAACTGTGATTTGTAACTTTTGACCTTACCCAATAAGAAAGCCTTACGTTTTTCATATCGAGCATTCACATGCAAAATCTGAGCAGCCGTCAAGGTTGTTTCCTCATCGACTGTCTCTTGCTTATTATCCTCATTATCTTTATTAATCTGTTCTTGTAGTGTCCTTTTTGGCGCGTCCTTCGTAGGTAGATTAGATTGAACATCTTCTTTTTTAAAAAACTCTTTTACATTCTTTAGTGAACGAGGGCTATTTTCTGTTTTGGGAGTATTATTAAATGACTTACCACTGCTACCAGTAAGTCCATCATTTGTTAAAGTAACAATTTCTCCCTCGTATGAAAGCACCTGATCATTTTCATCCAAAACATTACCTCGTTTATTAAGGTGTAATTTTCTGCCGTTGTATCTTACAGCTCGCCCATTGTGAGAGATCAGTTGGTTTTGTTCATCAACATAAACTTGCTTACCGTTAATAAGAATAGCTTTACCATCTTTATCAACGAGTAAACCACCTTCTGTCATATATGGCCCCCCATCAGATAAAGCAGTCATTTTTCCACCGCTATTTACGTAACGCCCTTTGTTATCAATTACGACACCATCAACATCTGTAACAAAAGCACCTTTTGCTGGTAATCTACTCCTATCAATGAGTGATCCAGAACGGGTGATAGAAATTGGATTCCCTTTGATATCAACCACAGGTTTATTATCATCAGTAACTAATTTCCCGTCTTTTACTAATATTGGTTTCCCTTTATGAATAAATGGCTTATTGCTGACATCGACAAGATTATTGCGTTTATTTAAGAAAATGTCTGAATCACCAATTTTCTTAGCTTCAAGTTCAGAGCCGCCAACTAGCTGGTTATTACCATTAAGCAGTGTTACTCCTGTAACTTCTTTTCCTTCACCATCATGCAATTTTCCGTCATCATCCATGAATACTTCACGACCTTGATCATCAAGAACAGGTGTTCCATCGTTATAAAAAAGTTTTCCATCTTTTCCACGACGAATTGCTCTTCCATTATGACTTATCTCTTTGCCGTCAATATCAATAAGAAGACCATCTGAAGTTACTCGAATACCAGTATCACCGATAGATGGGAGCTTTGATGATTCAATCTTCATCAAGTCTGGACCAGTAGCTGTATTTCCGTTTACCGAAAAACTTGAAGTATCGACACCTGTTGATATTTCTATGCCTTCGGCTGATTCTCCGTTGACGGTAAATTTACTCATATCGGCTTTACTACCATCAGTATTTATAATCTCGCCATTGGCACTCATGGTTAACGGTTTGTCATTTTTGCCAAGTACAATGTTGCCATTTTCGTCTACCAGTGTTCCATCGGCACGCTTGAATACTTTTTTACCATCGAACATTAATGGACTTCCGTCAGGTCCAGTTAATGATTTAATTGAACTTGGTTTAAAAAAATCCGGCAGTTCACTAATGTCTATCGCACTTGCAATTAAATCTATGCCTTCGACTGATTCTCCGCTGACGGTAAATTTACTCATGTCGGCTTTATTACCATCAGTATTTATAATCTCGTCATTGGCATCCATGGTTAACGGTTTGCCATTTTTACCAAGTACAATGTTGCCATTTTCATCAACCAGTGTTCCATCTGAACGTTTAAAAACACGTTTCCCATTATAGTGCAATGGTGTTCCATCCATACCTAAAACAGCTTCAAATATCTGACTTTGCAACTTATCAGGCAGATCCATATGTGAAATTGCTTTTTCCATAATGTCTAGGCCTTCCGCTGATTTACCGTTGACAGTAAATTTACTCATGTCAGCTTTACTACCATCAGTATTTATAATCTCGCCATTGGCATTCATGGTTAACGGTTTGCCATTTTTGCCAACTACAATATTGCCATTTTCATCGACCAATGTTCCATCGGCGCGCTTGAATACTTTTTTACCATCGAACATTAATGGACTTCCGTCAGGTCCAGTTAATGATTTAATTGAACTTGGTTTAAAAGAATCCGGCAGTTCACTAATGTCTATAGCACTTGCAGTTAAATCTAGGTCTTCGGCTGATTCACCGTTGACGGTAAATTTACTCATGTCGGCTTCACTACCATCAACATTTACAATATCGCCATTGGCATTCATCGTTAATGGTTTACCGTTTTTGCCAAGTACAACATTGCCATTTTCATCGACCAATGTTCCATCAGCGCGCTTGAATACTTTTTTACCATTGAGCATTAATGGTGCTCCATCGCTACCCGTAATAGCTTCAATGCCTAATAGTGAACTAGGTAAGTCACCGTCCTTTACTCTTGACGTTAATAAACCAATATTTTTAGCTGGCTCTCCATTGAGCGTGAAATCGCGCATATCAGCTAATTCGCCATCGGCACCAACAATTTCATTATTGTTATTCATAAAGAGTGGTTTGCCATCTTCGTCCAAAACAAGATTACCATCTTCATCTATAAGTGAACCGTCAGCGCGCTTGAATACTTTCTTACCCTTATGCATAAGGTCTGAGCCATTTGGACCAGTTACAGCCTCAATATCTATTACATCGGCACCAACGATTTTATTATTGTCATCCAACATTAATTCTCGTCCATCGGCACTTAGGATCAAAACTCCATTTTTATCTACCAGTGTTCCATCTGAACGTTTAAAAACACGTTTCCCATTATAGTGCAATGGTGTTCCATCCATACCTAAAACAGCTTCAAATACCTGACTTTGCAACTTATCAGGCAGATCCATATGTGAAATTGCTTTTTCCATAATGTCTAGGCCTTCCGCTGATTTACCGTTGACAGTAAATTTACTCATGTCAGCTTTACTACCATCAGTATTTATAATCTCGCCATTGGCATTCATGGTTAACGGTTTGCCATTTTTGCCAACTACAATATTGCCATTTTCATCGACCAATGTTCCATCGGCGCGCTTGAATACTTTTTTACCATCGAACATTAATGGACTTCCGTCAGGTCCAGTTAATGATTTAATTGAACTTGGTTTAAAAGAATCCGGCAGTTCACTAATGTCTATAGCACTTGCAGTTAAATCTAGGTCTTCGGCTGATTCACCGTTGACGGTAAATTTACTCATGTCGGCTTCACTACCATCAACATTTACAATATCGCCATTGGCATTCATCGTTAATGGTTTACCGTTTTTGCCAAGTACAACATTGCCATTTTCATCGACCAATGTTCCATCAGCGCGCTTGAATACTTTTTTACCATTGAGCATTAATGGTGCTCCATCGCTACCCGTAATAGCTTCAATGCCTAATAGTGAACTAGGTAAGTCACCGTCCTTTACTCTTGACGTTAATAAACCAATATTTTTAGCTGGCTCTCCATTGAGCGTGAAATCGCGCATATCAGCTAATTCGCCATCGGCACCAACAATTTCATTATTGTTATTCATAAAGAGTGGTTTGCCATCTTCGCCCAAAACAAGATTACCATCTTCATCTATTAGTGCTCCGTCAGCACGCTTAAATATTTTCTTACCATTATGCATAAGGACAGAACCATCCGGACCAGTAACGGCCTCAATGTCTCTAAAAGGTGAGTTGTCGTCTGTTACAAAGTCCGTCGACCCGCCTATAGAGTTAGTGAAGTCATCACCAACTTTAAACACCCGCTGTCCTAATTTATCAATCACTGGACTACCATCTAGGTAACTAAGAGATCCATCTTCATTGACAATTATTTTCCTGCCGTTATGAGTTCCAACATTTCCATTTTCATCAAGTAATATTTTTTTAGTAAAAAATCCATTAATGAGATCAGATGACTCACCGTTAACAGTAAGTCCATCAACATTTACAATATGTCCGTTTTCATCTATAAAGTGCCCAATCTCATTCATTGATACTGGATTTCCGTTCACATCTCGTATCAGGTTACCCTCGTCATCCACTAGGTACCCATCAATCATAGATACTGGTTTTCCGTTATATAACACTTCATTTCCGCGAGATGTTTTGATGGTAGGCTTACCTCTTAATACATCTCGAATTATTGTACCCTGCTTATTTTTAAAATTAACATCTTGAAATTTTCCCTTGGAATTCGTTATTTTATTTTCATCATTCACAAATAAAGGCTCGCCATTATTTCCAAGAATTGGACTTCCATCACTGTCTACAAGCGCCCCATATTTACCTACAAATGCCTCAACCCCATTTATAAATAATGGTTCACCATCTTTACCAAGTAGTGGTTTAGCAATAATAAGGCTTTCTCCCTTGTTAACCTTTCTTTTCCCTGAAAACAAAACGCCTTCTGCAACAACATCGCCAGAGGCATTAACTAATACTCCATCTTTAAGAAAGACAGCCTGACCCAGTGCATCAAAGACGGGATCACCATTTTCATCAAACAATTGTCCTTCAGCATTCGCATACACATCCATATTATTATATGAAACCTTATTACCATTTTTATCAGTAATCAGCTGCTTAATCTTTTGCTTGTTAAGTAATATGCCATCTGGGTCAATTAATATTCCACCTTGCTCTGCAAGTAAGCCAGTTTGTGATATTATTTCTCCATTGAGATGAACGAACTGGCCAATAGCATTTAGGTAAACCTCTTTATTTAAAAGGTCACGAATAACCTCACCGTCATAATTTTTTAGTCCATAGGCTTCAATTTGGTTGATGATTTTGTATCGATTAATATCTTGAAAAGTGTCTTTTCCATTGTTTTGCAGTGCAAGACCTCTCTCGCTACTTAAGAAGCGATCATTTGTGACATGCACATCTGATTCCCCTAACTGCTTTAATTTACCCTTACGCGTGATTAGGTGCCCATATTTATCATAAGCTACATACATTCCACTTTTCATTGATCCAGTGAGAACAACGCCTTTGACGGCTTTTAATCGGCCACTTTTATCGATGGAGACACGTTCGCCAATATTGTTTCGAAGAGCTCCTAGCTGGGTGAGTAATTCATCATTAGGTCCGTTCTTAATCCTGTAATCTCTGTGAGTGATATCATTCAAATGTAGGTCTATTAGATCGTTATTTTTATTAACATAAATATCTGATGTGCCAAACCTCGCTGCATCATTAATCTTTTCCGTTAGCATGCTGTTATTATCAATAAGGATGCTTTCATAGCTAAACAGTATACCTAACTGTTCAAACTGCTTTATATTACGGTCAGTAAGTTTTCCATCTTCAGTTTGTAAGACTGGCTTGTCATTCCAAACAATATTCTCATTGTATGCATTATGAAGCTTTACTCCTTCCCCTTTAAATACAAAGTTACCTGAGTGCATCACAGGCTTTCCGTCCATAGTCGCCAATTGTAATTCGTTTGTTAGGAAAGTATCCGATACTCCAATTTGCGCCATCATTCCTGGTCGAGATGCTTTTAGTCCATCTCCTAAGACAATGACACCAGTTGATGAAAGAAGCTTGCCAGCCATTATTAACTTCGTCGTTGTTTTATCAAAGAATACACCGGTATTTGACAAGTGAGTTGGCGTATCATTAAGCGATAGAACAGGTGAGCCATTTTTTGTATACACTAGTGCGCCAGCGTCATCTGTTGAGATCTGTTTTTTATTATATAAATAAGGTTTGTTCAGATCATCAACGAGTAACGAGCTTGGTCGTATGTAAATATCAGAAACACCAACTCTCATAGCGTCTGTATTTTCAATTCTGCCAATGCCTCTCGCTAATATTTCCTTAATTAAAGCCTCTTTTGCTGCTTCGTCGAATGAACAAGCACACGATTTTATAATGTCTTCACGAGTATTGTCAGAATTGTAAAGTGTAGGAAGTGAAGCACCTTCAACTTTATTTTTTGATTCTTCATAAGCCGTTTTATTTACAGTTTTGATATCTTGAGCATACTCATCAGTAACTTTGCTTTGGGTAGTTACTTTTGCTTTGTCTAACGCTGCTCCAGATGTGCTGATATTATATACTATCTCGTCAGTTGATGGTTTGAGACTTGCAAAGATAACCCAGCCAGCAATTGATATTCCTATTACTGTTAAAAATAATAAAAATGATCTATTTGCTGGTGCTAACAATGTATCCGATGGAGAATGTTTTGGTAGTTTATCTTTTATAACTTTTACAATATTCATTACTGATCTCCTGACACATTAACTTGTTGTTCTATACCGTTATTGTCTACCATCACTAATACTGGCAATACTTTAGTTTCATAGATAGAATATCCATTTGGTCCGTGAGCTACTGAAATGCCTCTTGGGTTCATTGGTATTAGTTTTGTTTTAACGAAAAAGCGGTCTTCTTTTCTCCATACATGAGTTTTTGGATGGTTACTTTTTAGCTTTTTAAACCCTTCTAAATCATTGATGTATAGTAATTTAGCCATCAAATCTCCATTTCGAATCTTCGTATGAGTAAATGACGATATTTCAATTTTCGCTAGAGGACCATTATCTGAAATCTGAATAATTGGGTGTGGGTGGTATTTCTCTTTTGTGCTCATTAGTTTGACGGTCATTGTCAGTGGTTTATCAGCCAACAATAGCGTTAGGTTTGTTGAACCTACACGGTGTTTAGGAACGATTTTAAATACATTTTTAAATTTATGCTGTTCAACTGTTTCGGTCGTAAAGAGGCTGGCATTGCCGGACTCTGCCAGTACAACAGGCCATGGTTGCCCTGTTTGGTCGATAACATTGACAAAGGTAGAATGACCTGGAGTTGTATATATGATTGGAGTCGCAGAGCTTGGATTATCAGATATTATTATCGTGTCTTTTATCATAGTTGCATTAGTATTATTAAAGACTGCATCCTCTTCAGACTTAATGATTTCTTTTGATTTTTTCAGAAAATCAAGATCAACACCCATTTCTCGCAATAAGGCTTCTACGGCAACTCGATTAATTTCTTCATCCGATATTTCATGAGCCCCCTTTTTGACATTAAAAGTTTTTTTTAGATCGCTATTTAAAACTATAGGCCCTTCTTCTTGTGCTCCAATTTGAAATGAGAAGACAGACAATAATACTAAGAATGTTTTTTTCATGATTAAATCTCTGATAGTAATAAACGATAAATTTTCAGGCCATCGAGGTTTTTATCGGATCGAACAATGCGTACATCGACTTTCAAAGGGGTAGGTTTGAACATCAGTTCTCCACCGCCCAAGAATAATTTCACAGTGAATACAAGGTCAGTGTAGTGTGCACCTGAAGACAAAGTGCCTTGACCTAGTACCTTTGGAGCTTTAGTTATTTCAGCCCACATAGTTAAATTTTCATCAATTATTTTGCTTAGCCAACTTTGTTTAATTAAATTTTCTTGAAATTCTTGAAAACCTTTTGGTGAAAATTTAGATGACATTTCAAATAATCGGTCCGTATAATCGGTAAATGACAAGTGAAGAGCTGATATCGTGTTTTTCACACCAAATTTGACAATACTCGTAAGTGGGTATGGCTGATCGACAGGTTCAATTTTTACAATCCTCCCTTCAGCATCCATTGGATAGCTTAAAGTAAGCGGAGGACGATTAGCTACAAAATAATAGGAGATGGCCGCAACTGTAGTGGCAAAAACTAACGCAAGAATCGAAATGGTATGAAGGACAGCTGTGCTCTTGAGGTGTACATTTTCTCCATTTGTGATATCCGAGTGGAAAGGACAATCTTCATCATAAATAACTTTCATATTGGGTTTCATGCAATCAATCTCTAATATATTCGATTAGTAATCCATGTTTGGATACGGTACGTGGCACTTCTTTTAACTTTACATCGACAGTCTCATTAATTAACTCATCTTCACCATTTAGCTTTTCAATTCGAGTGAGTAATTTCACACTTACAAACCAGTAAGCATAAGAACCCTCAATGGCTCTTCGTGCCCAAATATTTTGCTTAGAAGACACTATCGACAACCTGTTTTCTTTGTTCGTCATAATTCTCTGGATATGGCCAGTTGAATCTAAATCAAAAAGATACGCTTCAAAACCGTTTTCAGAGAAATATTTTTCAGATGCTAAAATACTATCTATGTACGTTAAAAAGCGATAAGTCCTAATCGTCTGCACTACATCAACGGCATAATTGTAGGCGTGAGTTATCTCTACAGGGGGATCGATTCTTGGTTCAAGTAAAACAACTTCACCATCAGGTTTATATGCCCCTATATCGCCAATTCTCGGTATAAGAACATCAATACTCATGCTTACCATAATGAAGCTATAAATCAGAGACAGAACCATGATATTGACAAGTTTTCGGTGAGACTTGGATTTAAGAATTACATTTTCATTTGTCATTCTTTCTACATCAGCTTTAGTGATGAAAATGATTCCTTGTTCACGCAGTTCAATTATGCGTTCTGACGTCAACCTTGATTGCATCTATTTAATCATGCCTTCATTGGCTGCTACGATTAGCGTCCCTGCAGCAGTTAGCGATGAAATAACTAAAGCAACAAAAATTGGTTGCATGACAGTAGGTATCCGACTCATCTTTTTATCGTGTTTTAGTTTAATAAAGTGGGAATTTTCAGTGCTATCAAAGTCGACAATAATTTTTGATTCCATAGGAAATAAACCAGCGTACTCAGAAATAAGTAGGCTTTTGTTTAATTCAGTATCGTAACTAGAAGTTAGTTTTAACTCACCTAAATCCATTGATTGAAATTGTTCACGCAAGCCGTGAAGAATAGTGACTTGATGTTTAGGATCTTCACTAATAAAATTTTTTGGCATATCAAGTATGGCTTCGATGTCATTGGTTATAACATTAAATGACAATTTAAATTTATAAGGGGTTTGCATTTTTTATCTCCGAATTAAATTGATGTCATTAAACAGATAGAAAAACCTTAAAGCAAAGAAAAAGTGATTATATGCCGACTTTCAACTTCAGTTACTCATAGTAAATAAGAGATTATATTAATAATGAAATTAATGAGACTTGAAAATGAAAGATAAGTACACCCGATTATTGATGCCAATCGCTATAGCAATTCTAGTTGCAATAGTCTCATGGCTTTTATTCAACAAACAAAATGCTGATGAGGCAAACAATTTAAACATGCTTTCTGATGAAAGTGGCTGGCTAGATTCCATTAAAAAAGAAACCATGAGTAGAACAGTACAAGCAAAACTCTTGATTCAAAATCATTTCCCTAAACATGATCTGATCGTTCTAAGTTCACGGCCTGCGCCTGGGGGAGTTTTGATATTGACAACATCCATTAATAGTAAAAAGAGAACTTTTATTGTACTGCCTGATAATAGAAATTTTATTGAAGGTGTACTTAATTCACCATACCTATATACGAGTGAAATCACGCCATCCCATACCAGCCTGACACAGGAACAAGCTACAAAAAATACGCAACAGATTAATAAATATGAAGATTTAAAGGATGAATTTAAGAGTGTGGCTAGTTTGCCTAGTAAATCAAATCTGACAGTAAAAACAAAACACTTAAGTAACATTAAAATCAAAGAAGCCTTTATCATGCCAGAGCGAACTACTGGCATACCTCAAGCTACCAAGCGTGATCTCCTAGAACAAACTAAGTTATTGGATGCTGTTGTTTTTGGGAACGAAACTGCTCCTTCAGTTTATGTGTTTTTTGACTTTCAATGCCCTGCCTGTTTAGTGGCCCATAAAACCCTAAATAAACTATTCTTGAATGGCTCGATTAAAATTCATTACATACCTGTTGCTGCACTAGGTAACGAAAGCGTTATTAAGTCTGCATACACCTTGATATCTCCTGATAATGACAAACGAAAAATTGTTTTTAATCATTTGAGAAAACAAATACCTCTTAAGAAACTAATTACAACTATAGCACCTGAATCTCAACTGAAAATTGGCCTCGCTGCAACACTTAAAAACAAAAAAACTTTTATGAGTTTGCCATCCCCAGCAACACCAACATTATTATATGAACATAACGGAATCTCCTACATATCAACGGTTTCATCTATTGCCGATATTAAGAAAGTAGTACAGCTTTTAAACAATTAATAAAAGATGGACTGTATATGGCACATATCGAAGTAATGAATACACAGGCTCTAATTGCCTTCGTAATATATTGCTAACAAGAGGATTCTTATGAAATACATTTTAGCGAACACAAACCAAGTCAAGCCTATTCAAGCTGACTGGCGTGAAACATCATCGCTGTTTAGGGACAAGGTGATGAATTTAGCGTATGTAAAACAAAACCCTCATAAAGAGACACAAGCTCTTGAGTGGCTTGAGTGTCTTTGTAAAGTTCACTCTAAAGTTGTTGCAAATACATTTATTGAGCAAGCATCTGGGTTAGGTTCTCAAGAAATGAGAGCCTTAGGTATGCATGACAATAATAAATACTTCCCTTCCTTATCAGCTGCGGAAATATATAAAAGTAAACGACTAGAGGCATTTCCTGTTATAACATCATCCTCAGATAAAAGTGTTGAGGATGGTTGGATAAAATCAGCTGCAAGGGATGTACTAAGAGAAAAGATTGGTGGTCAAAGAGACACTGTAGCAGAAAGTAAAATGTTTAGCGGAAATGCATGGCTAAAATCGAGACCAACCGCTTTTTACAATACTTCAATGAATAGCTTTATAGCTGATATAGAAATCAATAAAGGGGCAACTATTACTCCCGATAGTGAATTACGCCTCCACTATCATAGCATTGTTGCAAAAGCCGTCAGGGTCGGCAGTGAAAACAATATAATGCTAAGAGCAAACTTATCAATTAACACAGAACAATTATTATCCTTAAAGCAAATGGCAGCAACATCCGCTGAATGTAAAGAATTAGCTAAAAGGCTGCTGGTCGAAATTATCCGCGATAATTCATCAGATACGGTACTAGACATTAGTACCGTTGATGTAAACCCAGATCTGATTACGAATTTAATTAAGACAGGCAGTAAGCACTGGGGACAAATCACAACTGACGAACAAGTTCCATTGGTCAAAAGAGATAAACCTTTACCGTCAGAAATAAGCGAAGTATTTTCTAATCTTAGTAAGGAAATGGTTGTTGCTGAAAAAATAAAGCAAGCGGCAAAATATATTGCCGCCAATACAAGATCTAAAATAGCCCAATTTGCCATTAATGAAGGCTTAAGCGAAAACACACAATCGCCAAATGACTTGTCACATTTACGTGCGGGTAAAAAATTAGACTCTCAAAGGTTATTCGGTGACCTAGTTACACTTGGGGTTGCTCCAAACACTTTAAGAAAAAGAAAAGTAGACTATAAATTACTACTCTCACTGTTTGATAAGTCAAATGGTGGTGCTGTCGATATAAATACCACGATTAAGTACAAAGGTTTTGATATAAATAAACTAAAAGCCTCCGCAAAACTCCTAAACATTGAAGTTGATGAATATCAAACCACAACACTCACACCGTACCTATCTGGTCAATCAAGGGGTCCTGTCTATGACAAAATTCAGGAAATCACATCAATGATAACAGACCGAACTTCAGCATCAGTTAAATCAATATCTAGTTCGCACTTACTAGATCATGAAGATTTAACATCTAGTCTGAAAAACACCGGTGTTTCCAAGACAATGAAGACTACACAGCAGCAGGAATTTTAATAATGGCCGATTTAACATTTACACAAAAACAAGATTTCATACTACTTAAGATCGCTGGTTATGACGCAAAAAAGCAAACAGTGTACGGCATAAACATAGAAACCGGTAAAACGATTTCTATCATCAAAGATCACAAACAAAAAGTGCAGTTTATTCGCTTTTTGGCCACAGAAACAGATCGCAGACACGCCCCTATTGGTTCTACTGTTGCGTTCTATAGTCTAACAGATAATCAAAGTCTCCAAGATACATTCCGTGCTGAGTGGGCAACTACGGTATCGAAAAATCAAACCGAAGAGATTGTAGTTGCGGCCCCAGTTACGGTATCTCCTGTCATAAACCTACCAAACGGTAAAACTCAAGTTAAGATCCGCATCTTAGATCAAACGCCTTTACATGTAGATACGGTAAATGACATTGCTGATGTAGCACTTATTGCAGTTGAATCTTCTACTGAAATATCTGGCATTAGAGGATGTATCGTTCGAACTGGTAATATGGGTAGTGATGAAGCATTTACTGACAATATTAGGCTTGATAATACCCTTCCACTTTCTGAACAAATTAACGCACATATCAACGCATCTAAATTTGAAACGTTTAAAGAAGTCGCTCAAAATAATATAAGAGAGCATTCTGGCTATTTAGAAGTTATTGGTTATACAGATGCGACAAATGCAAATTATAACGATCCTAAAAATGATGCGAAAAGGTCTAAAACGCCTAACTTTACTAATGATGCTCCAGGAGGCGGCCCTTCATTTTCCTATGCCGCAGTTGTATATAACAAGCAATATAAAAACATCACACAAGTGGTTGCCTTACCTGCGTTAAAACAAATAAAGAGCGTTGTAGGCCTTGTTGGTTCACATTCAAAAATAGCACCGTCATCATTACCTTATTTTATTCCTAAAGAAATATCTGAAGTAGTTCCTTCAAACATAAAAATCCCACCTCAATACAGTAATAGTAAACCGATTGATGTTAGAAAGAAGACGAACAATCAAGGTCAATTTACGAGTGTTCAAGTAACAATAGAGCCATCAAGGATTGATGAACTTGAACATAGACTGACTGGTTTGTCTTCAAATGGACCAATTGTTGTTGAGAACGAAGAAGGAGATCCTAATGTATTTAAGGGGTTTTATTTCAAAAAAGGATATTTAGAACATGTATCAGCAATGCTTTCAGATCTTGCTGATACGCCAGCAATTTATACAGTGGAGCAATCAGGAAAACTAATAGTATTAGGCAGAACAGACCAAGAACCATTCAATAGTGCTTTAAACAAGATCGCCATAGCTGAAAAAGGTATTGAAGACGAAACTAGCGCGTTTACATTTCCATTGGAGAATAAAGATAGCGTAATTAATGGGCTGGGTGATTTGCTAGAAATGAGAGCAAACGTCCCTGCTACAGTGTTTGTTACACCGAAAGTTATTGAAGAAAAAAAACAGCACACAAGCACTGCCAAAATTTCGTTTAAAGATTGGCATGAGGAACGCTACGGATCATCCAGCAAAGGAATAGGTGATGATCAGGAAAGTGCAATATCAAATGCCGCTGAAACTATTGGTATTGATTGGAGTGAGACTAAGCATAATATTGATTGGCCTTTAATCGGCCAAAAAACTAGTCACGGTAAAAACAATGCAATTCCTCTAGATACCAAGCATAAGGTATATGTCAATATTAGCTACAAAAAATCATATGATTATGACACGCCAGGATTATCAATTAATTTTCAAAATATGGAGACGCACCGAGGTGATGGCTTTACCATTCAACTTACCAAGGATACATATGATCTATACGAAAAACTTGTCAAAAATGACAATTATATTCCTAAGCCTAGCCAAACAGTTCAGCAAATTGCTGAGCATCAAGAACAAATAAAGCAAAATAACATAATAAAGTTTGCTGATGAAAACGCATCTAAAGCTGCAAAGAGAAAAATAGCTTTTAATTATTCGATAGCACTTCCGCCTCTAAGTGGTCATAAAGTTCTAGAGCAAAAGAACATACCACAAGCCATAGCATTATTAGGTATGAAGGAGTCATTCAACCCAAAATACCCTAAGATCAAAGCCGCACTCTTTGATGTGTACGATATACATGGAGATTATGCTGGCTACCAAGAAGTCTTTGAAGAAAAAATTGTTATAGGTAAAGACAAAAGAACTGGTGAAGACAAATTAGGCAACAAATTATTTAATACAGGTCTATCAAAGAAAACAGCTGAAGGCATAGCAATTGGTACACATCGAGTAGTTGGCGAAATATCTAATGTGCCTCATACCATTTTATATGCTGAAGGATACGCTAATGCTGTATCTAATACTTTAGCAACTGGTCACCCTAGTGTCATTTGCTTAGATGTTGCAAACATCAAAAACGTCATTGCTTTGATGAAAAAGAAATATCCAAACCATACTCACATCCAAGTTGCTGATAACGACATTTCCAGTATTAAGAAAGGTAATATTGGTATGCTGTCTGCTCTAGATAACTCATATAATCTGGATATCGGAATTGTTCAGCCAAATATTAAGGAAATTAATTCAAATGAAAAGATCTCTGACACTAGTGATATTTATGTCCATTTAGGAGTAGACGTTCTTGCTGCTAATTTGAACAATGTTATAAACCCACCTACTGATCAATTTGCTTACCATGCTGAGCGATTACTATACGTTGCTGACAACAATCTTGAACGTCAACTTACTCTTACCTTAAAGTCGTTCGAAGAAGAAGATGGACAGACGCAAAATGCCGACCTGATTCTGTTGTCAAAACAACTTTTAGAATCGCGCAACAGTCACTATATAGACTCAGCCACTTATGAACCAAGTGTTACAGCTGAAGAGTTAACATCTCAATACATTGACAACATTCGTGGTAAGTATAGAGGTGTTAGTAATCCTATCTATGGTGATGTTGTTATTCCTCCCGTTGCTGAATCATTGGCTATCAAAATAGTATCTGAACAAACTAAACCAATGACGGGGGCCGAACGTTCAGTACAAGAGCAAATTACTAATAAAGTATCTCCCTACCCTGTATCTGTTTCTACAGCAAAAGACCCGCGCCAGAATGGTCTCCATGTGACGCGAATTTCATCACCTGATGGCAGTTATAATGAAGCAATTATTGGTTTATTAAGATCCAATAGCGTTCCATTTCATAGAAACCCAGATGAAAAATCCTTTACTGCTGATGTTAAATATTCGAATTTAATAAATAGTGCATTATCTAACTTAACTGGGGCACCGGAACTTTATTCAACTAGGCTTAAAATTAATGACAAAGGCACCACTTCTGTAGTTGTACGTGGAAACTTCGGTGATAGTGCTCTACGTCAGAAAATGGAGGTAGTTTCTGGAAAAAAGTATGATGAAAGTAACAAAGGGTTTGTGTTTGAAAGTGTCAATGATTACATATTTGTAAAGGAAGCTTTAAAACATCACTTTACATCGAAGAACCCAATCATATCTGAAATAGAAGCAGTTCGGTTTTCAGAAGAGAATGTAGATTTACGTGCTGGCATATATAAGATAGCGGATATTTTTAGTAAACCTTCGTCAGCAATTGCGCAAAGTCATGTTTATATGCGTATTCACAACCCACGACTAGCCTCTTTCCAAAGTCCATTACTTGCTGCGTTGTACGGCGAAACTCGCGAAGCTGTTCGAAACATAGAAAACTTTAGCCAGTTAGATGAAAATCGAAAACTGGATGCAGTAATGCATCAACTAAAGCGAGAAATATTAGGCTTCATGGGTACTAACCCTGAGATTTCTGCCAAATATTCTCAACACCTTTCCGGTGCTCTTTCGATTATTGATAGCCAACAAACCATTGATCCTATTTCTGAGTTAACAGAAGTTGCTAAAGATACACCTGAAAAAGCTGTTGAAGCCATTCAAGCTTTACCATTAACAGAACAACACTCATTACATTTGCGTATTGCGAATTATATTGAAGTTCCTTCAGAAAATACGAACTTAGTGAGTGAAGAGCTAGAAGTTGCTGAAGAATTAGCGCGAATCACTACAGTCGCTACGGAAAATGTAGAATATAGCCCACAAGAAGAGATTGTTGTATCGGTCTCACAAGAACTGCAATTAGCTGAAGAAGTATCAGCTGCACTTCCAGTGGATGAAGTGGAAAATCGCTTAACAAAGTTGTATGAAAATATTAAAAACTATGTTGAAGCGAAGTTTAATGAATATGAATTCGAGGAAGCATTAAAAGAACCTGGTTCATCACACTACGATATAGGCATGGGTTTCAATCGCAAACAATTTTTAGATGACATTAACGTAATTACTGAATCCTCACTATCTGAAAAGTTCGGTAAATTAGATGGGTATTCCGCAGTATATGTTTTTAATGCAGTAAAAAAACAACTTATCAATGAACGCCTTACTTGGATGAAAACCATTTTCAATAAGGCTCTATCAACAGACGCTAATTATAACGCCTACGGGATTGCCAGTAAGTTTTCTCAAAAAAACGTGTATGGTTTGCTTAACCCTTATGTTGATCACTATAACAAAGAAGATGTTGAGTCCAACGGTAAAAGAGTAGCTGCTTATGACAGAGAAATGTTGGCAGATGACTTATTAACTATTGATGGTCAAGTTGATATAACAACGGCTGCTGGTTATTTTAAAGTCATCCAAGCTGAATACCAACGTAACAATCGTTTTGAAAGCCCTATTGATGAGATAGACTACAAATTAGGCACAAATCTAGCTGGATACATACGCTATATTTCACCTGTAACTGAAAATGGCATAGATTATTTCATCGTTGATGATGTATCGAGCGAAAAAACGACTTCATCATTAATGGTTGAAGGTGATAATGGGCTTGAGGCTATTGAAAATGTAAGGTTCGAAGCCCTTGTTCATAAAACTTTTACTAACAACACTGGGTTTTCAGAAGCGCGTTCAATTTCAATTGGTAAAAGCCGCATTTATCAAGCAATACAAATAGACGTCGAAGATAACCATAAAAAAAGTTCATTTGCTACAATACCAAATGATGCAATAGCAATGGTGAACCGGTGGTTTAAAAATTCATCACATAACGAAGAGGTTATTGAACTTCGTGATGAGCCTGTGGCTGAACCATCAAGAGAAACATCATCAATACCAGTGGCCTTTGAAGCCCTTTTTATAGAATCAATTGATGCTAATCTTAGTTACAACGATTTTTATTCAGAAGTCTTCTCAAAAACGGGCACCCTTTTCAATAAAAATCCATACGTTGTTGATGGTGAACTTGATAAAGTAGCCATCAAAAACGCTTTAAAAGAAGCTGGGTTTAAATCACCTAAATCCATGTTTGATGGTATTGCCCTTAAGATGATTGAAAAGCAGGAAGAATTGCCTCCTCTTGCTCAACGTGACACCGGTTTAATAACCGAGTACAACCCAAAACGTCAGCTTTCGGAAACGTATACTAAAATTGATGAGTTGTTAAGTGAATCGGGCGTTATAGATCTTAATCTTGCAGAGGTAATTATTAATGGTACTGCATTAAGTTGGGTTTCAAACCCAATTAGCTCTGTGTTGGTTCATGAAATCCTACATGAAGATTTAACACAAGTATCTGCAAAGTATTTACAGGACGCCTATTCAGCTGATGCAATAAAGTTACTCTTGGATGTTAATTCAGTTCCTAGTGATACATTCAACAGTCTTAACACCCTAATTACACAACATCATTCAATAAACAACATTATTGAAATGGGTTTTGACGGATTCATGGACTTGGACCTTCAAACAAAAGAAGAGATGGCCAAAGAAGTCGGTGTTAGAAGAATTGTGGGTAGCCCGAGAGATATTGCTCACTCTGTTTTTACTAGAATTGATGACGTTCATGAAATGTCTGCTTTGCGTAACACTCAATATAGCTTCATTAAAGCAGCTGTCACTATAGAAAAGTCTGGTGGCAAAATCCCTGCCTCCGCTATTCGACAACTGAACAGATTACTTAATAATGAATCACTTTATCGTCCAGTTATTTTACAAACTATTAAGCAAGTAGAATTAAATCAGATTGAGTTAATTACTGACGCTGCATATGCACATATAGAAGGAATGGATGTCAAAGCTATTGCAAAGGCCATAAGTCAATCATCTGATGACAATGAACTTGTCCTTAGAACTGCTCTTGCAAAAGTTCAATTTGCCGATGCTAGCCCAGAACGAGGTGCATTAGATTTTACAACGTTCAAGTATAAGTATTACACAGGAAGCAATAACTCTTCCGGTCTAGATGTTACGCCATCATATTATGTCAAGGATAGTGTAAACCTTATAAGTACGAACGAACCGCTTAGTTTTAGTGAGATGGTAGATGGCGGAATTTACCCCGCTAATCCTAATGCTTATGCGGCTATGTTTGCTGAATCCACAGAAAATGCTATGGGTGGAGCTGCAGTTCTTACAAATCCAAATGGTGACATTATCACCATTCACAATGCCAACAATAAATTCATTATTTCCCAATTGAATCAAATCACTGGTGTTTCACCATTCGGTTCATCGGAACATGATAATTATGAATCGGCACTGGCAGAAGTATTCTCCAATGTTTCTCCATCGGAATACATATTTGATTTCATTTCTAAAGATAATGTTATCGAAACTTTACTCGATAATATGGGGTTGAACAAAGATGATGTAAACCAAATCAGTTCAATGTTATCTACAGATAATCAATTATCTCAAAAACTAGCTGCAGAAATTATTGATAAGGCAAGTGAACTTAATTTACCTGCTGTACAAACTGGGGATATAACATTAGATGCTCAACAGATTGTGGAGAGTTCATACCGTTATGCTCGAATTAATGCGATTGCTGATATTGTTAATTTAGATGGTGTTGAATCATCACCTGAGATTTCCTTGCTGAAATTTGCACTAAGAGATATAGAACCATCGGCTTTAAAGGCGCCGGAAGCAATGAATGATGTAGAAATTGCATTAGAGACTCTTCTTGGCAGTTTAAGTGATGAAAACCTAATAGATCTGCAAGCGGCTCAAGTGGTAGATGAAAGAATCAACTTACTTAAGCCCGAAGATACAGTTGAAATAGAAAGGCTTGTATCCGCCTTAGAGCAACAATTTAAAATACCTGAAAGCTCGGTAAAAGATATATTGACCCCAGATGATGCCATTATCATTGAAACACCTACTGAAAAAGAGCTATCTGATTTAGGAGAATTATTATCTGAAGCTTCAGAACCTAAAAAAACAAGTGAACATATTGAACAACTCATAGACACACGCCAAAATAAAACCCTTATTGAAATTGAAAAGGCAGCAATTTCTTTTAATAATGAACACTTAAATGATTTTTCTGATGCTTTTGAAGGTGATGTCGTTATTGGTCGCGATAATGGTAATGTGACTTTTGGATTTGTTACCAAGGATCAGACCGTATCACCATATCGTTATCAAGATATTGACATTCGAGCATACCCAGACACACTTATTGTAAAAGGGTTTGTAGATAATGCCATTGAAAACGATGTACCATTGTTCGCCTTAACCTTTAATGAAATTTACAATGAGTTAAGTAGTGATAAAGCGGCTCAATTCTCGCCCAACATACAGGATATTGTTGAATCTATTAATGACTCTGTAAATAATCCAGTGAGTGAAAATAGTCAAATAGAGCCAATACTTGCTGAGGCAGCTGAATTGTTAACCATGTCTGTTGATGACTATGTTGATTCATTTAGAACGCTTTCAAACCTTCCAGTAGATCCTATCCTATTGACTGATGATGAGTCTATTTTAATTGTATTAATTACCGGTGGTTCTACTCTTAATGATGTAAATAATTGGCTTGAGGTACAAAGAGTTAGTATTCGAGGTGCATTAGCCGCCCACTTATACGAAGAAGGTCAAAACGCTGAAATGCTACGTTTCGGCTTAAAAGGAACTGCAAGTAACACAAATAATCATGTTAAGAATTTGAAAATAACTGATATTGAAAAACCCGTTACAATTAATCCTGTTGAAATACGCGCCAAGCTCACTGGTAATATTACGCTTAACAAACTTATTTCGGATATTAGTGAACCGACAGACGTGCAAGAGTTATTAACTGAGTTAGTTTTATCACCAGACAACATTACCCTTGTAGAAGACATAATTAGCAATGGGTTTGTAAATACTGAAAACACAGTTATTGAGAATAACCAATGGCAAGATCTACCTTTAGCTGGTGAGGTACTAGCAGCACCGATGAGCGCAGAGCAAGTAACACAGTCTACAAAAGGTAATAAAATTTATGCTCGAAGTGATGAAGTATTATTTATTGGCTTAAACGATGAACTTGAATTTGGCTTGATCCTTAAGGATACCTTTGAAGTTGATCAAAAAGTTATAATTACCGATCTTGAGGGTAAAGCGATTGACACTGTAAGCGTTGTTAATACTTCAACGAATATTGAAGATATCCATCGCGATGCAGGAATTGAATTAGAAACATTTACTAAGGGACAGACGTTATTTATTGGCGATGAGATTAGTATTGATACCTTGTTAGGTGAAAGGGAATTATTTGGTGATGCTCTCTTAGCTGTATACCTAGCTAAAAATATATTTAACAATGAAAAGCGTCTTGATATTGATTTACTATCTGTCCCTGATGGGTACGAGGTTATACTTGACGATGATTACTATGGTTTATCTAGAGTTGATGATCTAAGTGCAATTGAAGAAGTTGGCACATACTTAACGATGCCTGAACTGAGAAAAGCAATTTTAGTTGCAAAACGAAGCAACGTATTTAATGAGGAAAAAACCAATGATAATATCAGGACTGAACCAACACGGGGCGCACTTACTGCATCACCTTCAACAGTATTGCCCAACGAAGTTAACACAACTGAGTCAAGAACAAACGTTGGAGACATATTTGAAGACAATGCAGTTAGAAGTCTCGGAGATGATAGAATTGATACAATCTCAAATACAGGGAGCTCTACAGAACCCAAATCCACTGTCATTTCAAGCGAACATGACTCACAACCACACATCATTAACGGAAGCGACGATGCAAGCGAGGATATCAATATATCCTCCAATGGAAACAAAAGAGCAATAGACTTCACTCCTAATGTTACCTTTACTTATGACGATGAGTTAATTGGTTTATTAACTAAAGCTCTAACAATTAAGGGGACTTATGATGTCAACATTGCTGCCATAAAACTGGCTAAATCAATAACGAAAGAAAACCGAACTGCAACACATGAAGAAAAGCGTACCCTTGCTCAGTATCGTGGTTGGGGTGGTGCAAAAGCCATATTTGGCCAAACGTATCAACATTCAGATAAACGCACAGAATTAGCAGAATGGTTAACCCCAGAAGAGTATGAATCGGCTAGACGTTCAGTACTTAGTGCTTTCTATACAAGTCCACATATCGCTAAAGCTACTTGGTCAATTCTTACTCGACTAGGTATCAAAGAAGGTGTTGGTTTAGAGCCTTCTTTTGGTACCGGTAATTTTGCAGCTACAATGCCTGCAGAGTTGCAAAAAACATCAGCTCTTCAAGCGCGTGAACTAGACACGTTGACTGGTGAAATATCCGCTCATATCCATGGTGATCTCGTCAAAACTGCTGGTTTTGAGACAACAAACTTTCCAAGTAACCACTTTGATTTTAGTATCGGTAATATCCCATTTGGCGATTATAAAGTTTACGATAGAAACCACAAAGACATGTCTAGCCATTTAATTCATGATTATTTTATTCTTAAAATGATCGATAAAGTTAAACCTGGCGGATTTGTCCCTGTATTAACATCATCAGGCACAATGGATAAAAAGTCAGACGTAGTTCGTCAGAAGATATCAAAAGAAGCCGACCTTGTTGGTGCTATTCGCCTACCAAACAGTGCATTTAAAGATAATTCAGGTACCGAAGCACTTATCGATCTGTTGGTATTTCAAAAAAGAGCCCCTAACACAGAGCCATCTAACACAGATTGGCTGAATGTGAGTGATATGTCGATGCCAACTGCACACTCGTCATATCAGATTAAGGAACTGCCTGTTAATGATTACTTCATTAACAATAAAGAAATGGTACTGGGTAATATTATTGCAAAATCGAGTCGTTTTGGTTTTGAAGTTGGCGTAATGTCATCTGAAGAAGATAAATACATGAAAGCTCCTGACATTGTGCCACTTTTAAATGCTGTAATTGAACATTTTCCTGAAGACATTCATTTTGAGTACTCGCCAGAGCCAGTGGCGTTCATTCCTAGAAAAGCTAATGTGGATTTAATGAAGGAACAATCCTCGCAAGGTAAATTAGGTGGCTATGTTATTAATAGCAAAGGAAATGTAGCGCAAATTGAGCTCGAAGTTTTCTTTAATTCAGAAACATTGGAGAGCGAAGAAAAACTGGTATCCGTCGAGGTAGATTTACCTAAGACTAAAACAGATCGTTTAGCGGCCCTAATATCACTAAAAGAAGCTACATTAATTCATCTTGAATTAATGGTTAGTACACTTTCAAGTGACAGTGACATAGAGACATCTATGAAGGCGCTAAGTACACAATATGATGCAGTAACTAAAAAGTATAAAGAACTGAACAGTCGCGCAAATAAGTCAATATTTAAAGCAGATCCAGAGTCGGGAGTACTCTTAAGTCTTGAACACTATGATCGTCAGAATAAAACTGCCACTAAAGCAGATATCTTTACTGAAAGAACGGTATTCCCTAACAAAGTATTTGAAAATATAGAAGACCCTCAAGAAGCGGTCCTAATATCACTTGCTGAGTATGGTGGTATTATTCCTGATTATGTTATGCAGTTAACCAATAAAAATTGGAATGCAATTACATCTGAGTTATCAGGAAGGATTTTTGAAAACCCTGAAACCGGTGGTTGGGATACTGAAAATGCGTACTTGTCAGGGAATGTGAGACAAAAACTAAAAGCTGCAGTGGCGGCAGCTGCCATTGATGAGAAATTCAAACTAAATGTTGATTATCTAAAAGACGTCATACCTGAAGCTATTCCTTATTTTGAGATTAGAGCTAAACTCGGGTCAGATTGGTTACCGCCAACAGACATTCAAGATTTTTATAAATTTATATTTATGGGAGACGATGCCCCTTGTAGCCCATCTGAACGTGCCGATTTTAGTGTGACCAAAGTAAATGCACAATGGTTTACTAACATAAGTAAGAGCATAGTTTCACGTTACCAAGGTAATACTAAGACAGCGTTTGGGACCGAGGTATGGGACGCAGGAAGATTGATCGATGCTGCATTAAATAACTCTCCTGTAAAAGTAACAAACACAGATGGAGATGGTAAACGATATACCTTAATTGAAGAGACAGCTAGTGCACTGGAAAAGCTAGATGTAATTAAAGAAAGTTTCAAAACATGGTTGTGGTCTAGTGAGCAAAGATCGGTTCGCTTAGAGGGTTTATACAACGAATTGCGTAACGCTTATGTAGAACCAAAATTCGACGGGAGTAAAATTCAGTTTAATGGTTTATCCCCTTATTTAGCGGGTCAGGAATTTAGCCCTAGAGAAAACCAAAAGAATGCCGTTATGCGCTACCTTACAACTGGTAAATCTTTATTTATTCATGATGTAGGTGTTGGTAAAAGCTTTACATTACTCGCCAGTATCATGAAAGGACATGAAGTAGGTAGACATACTAAGCCTGTCCTTGCTGTGCCTAAATCAGTATTCCCTCAAATGCAGTCATTAGCGTTAAGTCATTTCCCGAACGCAAAAATTCTCATGTTGGATGCTGTCAAAACAACAGATCCTAAAGAAAAAGCGGTCATCATCAATAAAATTGCAATGAATAATTGGGATATGATTATTTTGCCACATACCGTCTTACCAAAATTAGACGTGCCGATGGACTTTAAACTTAAATTAATCGATGAAGAATTAGATCTAATTGAGCAATCTCTATCCATGCTCAATGATGAGGGATTTTCTGCTAAATCGTCATTATCAAGTATGCAGTCAAGATTGGAAAAGGAAAAAGCCAATCTTCTTCGGGCATTAGATGAAAACGAAAGCTATGATACTTTGAATATTGCAGAATTAGGTATTGATGCAATATTTGTTGATGAAGCCGATGAGTTTGTAAACTTAAAGAAAATATCTCGACTCAATGCAATTAAAGGCGTTGGTGCTGCACAGTCAAACCGTGCTACGGCATTACATCGAATAACTGAATATCTTCACAGAGAAATTAAGGATGCTGGTGTTGTGCTGGCAACCGGAACAGATATTAGAAACAACATGGCAGACTTATACACGCTTATGCGCTTTACTGACCCAAGCCTGTTGGAAGAAAATGGTGTCATGATGTTTGATGATTTTGTGGGCAGCTTTGGTGATATTCAGACGCAATTTGAAATAGCCCCTGAGGGCAGTGGTTATATTGAAGTGACGCGCCTAAATAAATTCATCAATATTCCTGAGTTGTTGATGATGTATAGGCAGGTAGCTGATGTGGTTACTGCCGAACAAGCAGGTGTAGTACGTCCTAAAATCGAAGAGATTCACGTTAAAGGTGAACAATGTGAATACCTAGAAGCCTATATGGGTGTATTAGCTCATCGTGCTGAGCGTTCACGAAATGGGTCACCAGTATTTGAAAATGATAACTTGTTAGCCATTACTGGAGGTGGCCGTAAATCATCACTTAGTATGAGCTTGATTGATCCAATGATACCTTTTAATGCTGACAGTAAGGTAGGGCAGTGTATAACTAATGTAGCGCAAGTTTATAATGACAACCTGGCAATGAAGCCTTCACAAATTATATTTTGTGATATGGGAGTTCCTAACAAAGATGGACGTTTTGACTTATACAATCAAATAAAATCTAAGCTTATCGAAAGTGGTATTCCAGAAGCTAAAGTTGTATTTGCTCGCGACTTCAATACTGATATCAGAAAGCAAGATTTACAAGATAGAATGAACAGTGGCGATATTTCAGTTTGCATAGGTAGCACTGAAAATATGGGCGTAGGGAAAAATGTACAAAAACGCCTAGCGGCTATACACGACCTATCAATTCCGTGGAGATATAGAGATATGGTGCAAAGATTAGGTAGAATCGAAAGATTTGGTAACCTTTTCCCTGATGCCAAACGCTTTATCTATATTACAGAGGATAGCTTTGACTTGTTTATCTTTCAAAAAGTCATGCAAAAAGCAGAGATCACCCTTCAAGCCAAGTTGTCACCTCGCGATTCAGTACGTGAATTTGTTGATGACGTAGAACCAAAACATGCTGACATTATGGCCTTAGGAACTAGTAACCCAATAATACAAAAAGCTATTGAGGTGGAATCAAGCATCATTAAATTGGAGATAGCTGAAAAGTCGTTTCACAAATCGTTAATCAACTTAAGAAGCAATAAAAATGAAGCAACAAGAGTACTTTCTTATGCTAATGATAGAGTTATCGAGTTGGACAATATTATTAAGGTGGTAGAGCTCAATCCCATTATATTTGGCGACAAAATAATGAAAACCAAAGATGATGTTGATTCAGTTGCCAAAGCATTAAATAAAGCAATTAAAGCTTCTTTAAAAGATCCAAGTAATGAAAGAGTCTTTAAAGTTGGCAATGTCGGTGAGGCTGATATTGTGATTAATGCTAAGTTTAATGGACGATTTGCTGCTTATATTAAAACTAAAGATTTAACTGAAGAGATAACCGAAGGTGCTTATCTGAAAACAGTTGTTGATGAAATGACTTATTGTCTAATGCCTGAACTGAATAGCCAATTAGCTCAGGCACATAAAACAATTGTGAATCAAGAGATTAAAATTGGTAATTTAGAGGCGCAAAGTATCGAAAACACATTCCCTAAAGCGCAGGAACTTCAAGAGTTGCGCTTGGAACATAAGGGAATTGAAGTAGAAAAGGCAATGTTATTAAACGACACTGTTGAGTATTCTGATCCCATGGAGAAATTCGAAAACTTGGTCCATGAACTGAAGCTGAGCAGTCCTAATGAAATGATCCAAAGTAAGGATATAAAAGACAACTGGGAACCTGATTTTGAAATAAAACTCGAACCCGTATCATAACAAATGAAAAAGCCTCGTTAAACGAGGTTTTTTTTCCAACAAAAGTGACTATTTACCAAAGTTTAACTTCAGTCCACCGATACTACTTACTGATAATAGATAAAAATCTAATGCCAGTGTGAATATGATAGAGCCAGATACCACCAATTCAATCTGCCCAGTTTGTGATGAAGATTTAAATATCAAGCCAATGAACTCAGATACCGATACAACTTGCAGTTGTGGTTACTCAGAACCTGCAGGTTCAGCCCACTTCATCACTTTTTTGTCCGAGGTTATGGAGCGTTTTATCGAAAACTTAGGCGTGAAAAGACATGCGATTGGAAACCTAGAATTTAAAGGAACGTCTGTGCTCCTAGCGAGTACCGGTATTTTGCCAGCAATCATGTTAAACGCCAAAGTCAATGACGTATCATGTGCATTAACAAACAATTCAATGCCCCTAACATTAGTTAATGATGAGCAAGGGCTATATAAAAAGCGTCTTGTCACCACAGGTAAAATCACCAACCCCTCATTAATCATAACCACCTTAGGTGAAACGATTTTTCAAGTTTGGAAGCAGAGTATGTCGGTTGATTACAATAAAGAGAACTCTGTTATCGACTTTAATAATCTAGCCCCGATTGGTGTACTCAACGAACAAGCGTTAACGCAGATTAATGAAGCTACTAATTCAAATCCAGAACAATTGATGAATGTCATTATGGAGCACTTAGAGTAATGAGCAAATTTATACCTATTGACCAACAGCTTTTAAATATAGGCATTATCCCCGTTGAACCAACTTTGATTTCAATACAAGAGCCGGTATCTGTTTCAAATACAGATAGTGCTTCCAAAAAAATAATAAATGGAATTATAACTCTTACTCCGATTATTCTTACTCTGCTAGATAAAGATGAAACCAACTTCAAGCGCGGGTTAAGTGTAATGCTTAATAATGTTAGAAAAACGCACCAAGTATTGGTAGATAGTGCAATAAGTAACGATTACAAGCTTACCGTCGCTGATTATGTTCTTTTTAATAGATTGTCGCTTGAAGTTAACTGCCAGAGATTAACGTCTACCGTAAAAATAAGTGATCAAACGTTAGCTCAAGCTTTGAATACCGTTTATGAACAAGATTCAATTTATGCAGAATATATTGATGAAGAATTACTAGATGATGAAATGTCATTACAGTACATATCCCTCGCTAAGTTAGCAAAAGTAATTTTTATTGGGATTCTGAAACAAACTGACTCTGTTGATGATGAAGTTGCAGCTGAAATATTAGAGTACGCGGTAGAAGAAATTGATAGTCACATCCAAAATACCTTAACTGAACATATCTCCATAAAAGAAGGGCATGCTGTAAGAAGTAAGCTCTTAGAGTTAAGTAGCGAAGTGCTCGATACAATTATTAGTAAAGAAATAGCTAAAGGATTATTAATTGAGGACCGAATAAATTATATAAAACGAAGTTTTAAGATAGCTATGAGCTTAATGACTGATGTTATAGAAATTAATTTTATTAAGGAAGTTAAAAAATGACCTTAACTCAATTTGAAAAAATTGAACAAAGACGCTTAAAAAAATTAGGTGCCAATTTATATCAAATTGATGTAGAAAATGAAAAAACTAAAGAAACCATAGATATTGAATTGTTTGCTGAATCCCAAGAAAACGCGCTGTTATTAGCTCGCCGAATATCAAAGCGTTCTGAGCGAAACTTATTCAAGGATCTTAACTTTGACTTCCGCGAAATAAAACAAAATAAATTAGGTTTGATTTTTCCTTGGAAAGATCCAGTAAATATAAGAAGTGTTGATAAAGCAATCAACATAAATTTGAAACGTTCAAAAAGTATGATAAGAGATATTGTTTCCGCTACAAATGGAAATAATCAGATTGATGTAAATGAGCTAAGCGATAACAACCTTCAAAAAATGAAAACAGCAAATGTTAAGAATAAATTTGTTTCCCTCTTGTGCTTCGTAATCGGACTGTATCTTTTCTTTAACGGTTCAAGCCATCTGTCTACTGGGCTTTGTTTGGTTTTTTCACTGATTACGTACATTAAAACCCGAAATGCCGAGCAGATCATAAAACAAGTTGAGATAACTCGCGAACACATAGGGACACAAAGGTAATGGCGCAACAAGAAGAAAATGACCAACAGATATGGGTAATCCTTGGTGGAGCTTTAGTTATTCTTACTCTCATTTGGTTTGTTTGGTCGACCTATGGCCACAGAATAACAAATACAAGTATTGATTTAACTTTAGCCATTATGAACATCAACGAATCAATACATAATCATCTCCTAAATAACGACTTTGTTCGAAGAATTGCTTTTTTCATCATACCTGAAGAGTTTTTGTATCAGAAAAGAGAAATTGAAAGCATCTTAAAAAGCATAAACCCATTTAAACCGACTATAGATAACTTAAAACTTGTATGGACGTTACTTGGTCATATAGTTAGGGTTCCAATATTTTTTTACGCGATAATTCTTTCACATAAAATGTTTGTAATGACGCGACCATTGAGGATGAAACGCAGTTTTAATATCTTTTCGTTAGCACGCTTAAATATTGCTAACTCTCCACACATACGTCATGCAATCCAACAAGAAATTCACAAAGAACCATACAATATTGGCCCCCACCGTCAAGAAGAGGGGTGCATTAGGTTCGCTATTATTCATGGAGCCCTGAAATATGTCGATGAAGATGGTGTTGAGTACTTAATAAAGCTAGATAAAAAACATTCTATAGACAGTAAACGTAATATATTTTATGTCCAAGATAGTTACGATGAAGATGAAGGCTTACCTCTTATACATCGTAGATGTATTCTCGATGTTTTAAAACTCAGAATCCCATTTAAAGAACAAATCACACACAATGGGGTATGGGATGGCTTTGATGGTTTACCAAAACAATCAAAAGCTATGGCTGCAGTATTCTTATACTTCATAAAAGGCGGGAAAAAGAACAATGCAATGGCCCTTAATTTATTACGCAGATACAATTTATCATATAAAGGAATAACTAAAAAAAAATCTTGGGATATTGATGATAAAAATATCGAGGGTATTATCCGTGAAATGGAACAGACGAATGTTGTTAAAAACGTAATTAAAAACCACTACTACAATATTACTGCGCTTGTAGGCTTATATCACAAAGCTACTGCTCGAAGAACAAAAGTACCTCCAGCTTTATTCTACTGGATTAAAGAAGTAGATAGAGGATTGTGGTATGCACTCCATCAAAACTTATCTCCTGCTTCATGGTGTGAAGGAGCTGGTGTTCGTTCAATTGAACATGTAGAAAATAAACTTCAAACACCTTGTTCATTTCCATATGTTGATGGCGCCGTTAAAGCGATTATAAGTTATCTTGATGATGAAGGATGGTTCTTGATTTACCCTGAGAATACTAAGGAGATCAACGGATGAGAACTGATTCATCACCTTCAGATAGACACAATATACTTACAAAGGATAGGTATGTGGATACCAGGGGGGAAGGTAAAAAGCTCCTTGACCAAATTAAAAGAACAGCGACTAGCCAAATATTAGTACTTATGTGTCTCGTCGGCCTAATTTTAGCGCCATACCTATTTTGGCTTTTCTTTTTAATTATCACATTAGTTTCACTGATCCCAATACTTTCAAAATCAAACAAAGTACTACCGATTAAACTACCTATAGAGCTTAAGAATAAGTACAAAGATTATCACGCCCCTTTACCTGGGCGCTTAAGTTATAAAAAAGCATCTGGCACCGTCTTTCTAGGCAACATTCGTCAGCGTAATCTTGAAATGTGGCAAGAAGGTGAGGATCTATTAACTCACCAATTAGTGATAGGATCAACAGGCTCAGGTAAAACTGAAACGCTCGTTAGTCAGGCTGGGGCCGTTGCATTTTGTTTGGGTGGAGGTACCTTTTATCTTGATCCAAAAGCAGGAAACCTACTTCTTATTCAATTTGCCGCACTTTGTCGAATATTTGGTCGTATAGACGATTTCAGGGTAATGAATTACAAAAATGGTGGCGTAGTAATACTTGAAAAGCATTATGCCAAAGGAACAAACAGTTTCAACCCATTCTCGCTTGGCACAGATAAAGCTATCTTCCAAATATTAGGTGGTTTATTACCGGCTGATGCAGGACAAAACCAAAGTTTCCTAAACAGTGCGATTGAAATGATGAAAGCTGTACTCCCTACATTTTGTGAACTTAGAGATCGAGGCTACATACAGTTAACGCCAGGACTCATTGCTGATTACATAAATATTAAGCATCTTGCTGATCTTCTTATATCAGGAAAAGTGTACATCCCAAATCAAGATGAGAAAATCGAAGTCGAAATAAGTAAAAAAAGCTTACGTCCTCTAGGGATGTATTTTGATAGTTTACAGTACGACCGTAACGTTGACCCTGCTGAGCAGTCAGACTCAGTTAAACGCTCTTTCGGTTACGCTAAACAGTATTATGGCGAGCCATTAAGTAACTTAGCTGCTAACTATGGTCATATGTACGATAAAGAACTACCAGAAATATCGTTAGAAGATGTCATTTATAACAACCGTATTATGTTAACACTGATGCCTTCATTGGAGAATCCACCGGCTGAACAAAAAAACTTAGGGAAAATAGCATTATCAACCGCTAAGCAAGCGATGTCATTAGGCTTAGGTTCAAAAACTCAAGGTAGTTTTTCGGATATAATACACAACTTACCTATTGATAAAAAAATACCTTTTCTAATTACTGCTGACGAATATGCTGAGGTGGCGGTACCAGGTTTTGCCGTTGCTGCTACGCAGGGCAGATCGATCGGGGTCTGTGTAACTTTTGGGTCGCAAGATCTGGATGGTTTAATCAGGGCTGACAAAGATGAAGCAGGGATGATTTTCTCAAACACCTTAAATAAATACCTCATGAGAACGATAGATCCCGAAACTACGTGGCAGAAATTTAAGTCACTTGCATCTACAATTGCTGTAGCTGAATCAGGTAACTTCAAAGAAGGCAAGTTGCTAGGTGCTTATAAAAAACAAATTGAAGCAAATATCAAAGAAGTAGATCGATTACATTTTAATGATGTATCCAGTCAAATTGAAGGTGAAGCATATTTCTTTGAGCGCGGAAACATGCATAAAATGAACACTTTTTATCATGGTCTATCGGAGGAAGATCTTGAAAGTATAGTGCCTCATTTTAGATATAATCAATTAATCCCAGTCCTAGCTCCCTGCGAAAAAGACCTTTCTGCTATTAAATGTATTATTGACAAAACAAATCACTTATTAGTAGCCTCCCCTGCTGATTACTTACCGTTAAATATGACCTGTAAATTTCCAGACCAAATAATGAACAATCGCGATCATTCTCTATTTATTCAAACTATCAAAGAATGTGATGAAAAGAATCAACAAAAGGATTCATTAAATAGCCTTGAAAGTGGAACACTTCAAGCAGCAACGACAGAAGCTGAAACTCCTGATAACAAAGTTAATACAATCACTACTGAAATGTCCGGTGCAATGGGACAGCCAGAAGCTCAAGAAACTGTCAATTTTGGTGATACACAATGCGACGCGGGGAATATAAAAGAAAGCAATAGCATTGCTAAAGATATGGCACAAAGCCTACTTATGCTCGCAGATGAAGGTGATAAGGAACTTACAGAAAAGACTGAAAAAGACCTTTTACTTACGCATTGGATGTATCAAAATACTGAAAACAACAATAAAGAAAGTATTAGATCAAAAATAGCTTCAAGATTAAACGACATCAATAAAATAATGATGGGCGATGAAAGTAAGGCTGATGAAGAAAATAAAAGGCATGTGGAGGATGTGATAGGTGGATTACCTTATACGTCAAAACCTAAGGTTACTCCTAAAGATGAGGATTCAACATTGATGTGGGATAATGTTGAAATGTTAACTTAATGTTTATTAATTCAATAGAAGTACATTGAATATGTACCTAAAATATGCAAATGCAATCATGCAAGCTTATGACCTATTAATAAAGGTTGAATGCAAAACACCAGAAGAATTAAAAGCGTATTTTAGTAGCTTAGATAATTTCAAATATAAAAATAAATGGTGCATGATCGATATGCAAAAGGTGGTTTATGAATTTACAACGAATTGAAGGAGGATTAAGCTACATAGGAGCGGAAGCGAGTTTCATTTTAAGGATTAACAACGAAGATGAACATGCTCAAGCATTAGATCTTATGGAGCAGCTTATTGAAGATTATGATCTGTATGAACCGTTGATTGATATGTTATGTTATATATTAGTATTGAAAAATATGAAGATACAGCCAAAGAATTCAAAGGGTTTAATGATAGATTGAAGCAATTGAATTCAGGCGTTGCGGCCTTATCTGTTTTAATGGATCAGCACAAACTAAATATGACTGATTTTGAAAATGAAATTGGTAAAAAAAGTCTTTTCTCTATGATACTTAATGAAAAACGTACCTTGAATATTAATCATGTTCGCAAGTTATCAGAACGTGTTAATGTTCCACGACAAACGTTTATTTAAGGGTAAATTAAAAAGTGTGGTTAATTACAACATTACACAATATACGTAGCTTTTACATGGAAGATCTTTCAACCTTAGACGTTCCAAAAATTGAATGGATTAATGAAATCAAAACAGAAGGTTCTAAATTTTATTCTAGCGAACCATTTATCAAAGATTCAATGCAAGCATTATCGGCTTTGAGCCAAGCTGGAGTAAAAGGATATTCAACGAAGTCTGAAGCTAAGGTTTTTGCTAAAACACTACCCGTTGGAACTTGGAAATATTTACAAATTAAATAATGGAAATTTAAATGGAAGTTCACAAATCTTTTTATGAAATTGGGATATATGATCCCTCAATTGATGATAATTGGCCATGGCATTTTCATTATGAAAATGGCGTGTATTTATCAAATAAATATCGTAAATGTAGTTGGAATCGTGCCGTATCTTTTGAGTGCCCAAAGGAAGCCAGAGGTTTTTATTCCCAATGGAAACATTGCACTAATTATAAAATGGAATTGATAGAATCAAAGCGGTGGGTTGAAGTACCAGATCGTATGTTTCCTGAAACACACCCAAGAAGTATTTTAAAAAAATTGGCAACAGAAAACGTAAAAAACTATCACCGAAGAACTGCTGCTAGATGGTTTTATGGTATGGATACAAAAGAAGGCATATCGACAACTACCTTTAATAAACATAGAGCCGTTTTACTTGAATTTGATATTGATATTGAGAGAAAGTGCGAGAATATTATAGAACCATTGAAATCAACAGATAGTGAATGGCAATTAACTAAACCCAAACTAAGCGTAATTGGCTAAGAAGGAAGTGAGATGAATTAAAAGTCAGCTATTAATTTTTCTTAAAAAATCATTCATCTTTAGAGGGCGAAGGAAAACAAATCATTGGGGTTTCATACTTACCCTGTAATAGAACTGATGTGGTAGGACAACATAGATTGAAACTAAACAATAAAGTATGAAACTGAGGCAATAAAGTTTAGAACTTTCTGGACTAATTTTCCCGACCGCTTCTAGCCAATAGCTGACAATTTTGTATCGATTTTAATTACTGATTTTTTGATGGTATAGCTATCCTAACTGCACCCACTAATATGTCAGCTATCTTTGAAGATAGCTGACATTAGCATATATACTCTAAGGCGCTAACGCCCCTAATCACCTTATAAACCTGTGATCTAAAAATTTCAAATATCAAACAATAGGTAGATAATTAATTAAAACTACCTACCTCTTATTTAAGGCTTATCGTCGATACTCTTTACCTCTTAATGAAGCTAGCCCAAGTAAAATTAACAACCAAGCCATGGAACCACCGCCACCACCACTACTTTCTTTAGGCGGCGTAACTGGAGCAACAACATTATTAACCACAAAAGATGTGGTTGCAGAAACTGAATCAGTGCCATCAGATACTGTCACTTTAAACACTATCGTTTGATTACTTGTTACTTCTGGTGCCGTAAAGCTAATGCTAGCCAGCGTATTATCAGAAAGAGTAATGTTCGGGCCAGAGACTTGCTTCCACAAGTAAGTTAACGTGTCATTATCTTCATCAGCGCTTAGCGATATTGATGTGCCTTCATTAAATGAAGAAGCATGAGTATCAATTGAAACGGTAGGCAATACATTAACTTGCAGCACGAGTACTTCAGCCGTTGCCGTCACACTATCTCGGCCATCATTAACTACTAACTCAAACGTTAATAACTCATTATTGCTCACTGACGGTGTTACAAACGAAAGCAGCGCAGTATCTGTACCTGAAAGTGATACTTCACTGCCACTCAACTGTGTCCACAGGAAGGTTAACGTATCATTTTCAGCATCTGTTGTTGCCGATGCATCTAACGTAACATCCGTGATTTCATTAACTTCTATCGCATTAACGAGGTTGATAACCGGTGCTTGGTTTGGTGTTTCAGTAGCCAATGCACCTGGGTCTTTAATCATACCGTTAGCTAAACCATCGGCATCATTCTCACCACCATCTTTGATAAGCAATTCAATACAGTTATCACCTACATTCAACCCTTGTTTATATTCGTTTGACAGAGGCGCAGGGCAATTACCGTCACTATCGGTTAGTGCCGATAATATCGCATTATCATCATCTTCAACAAAGTTATACCAGCCTCGAGTGGCATTATATTTTCTATAGATTGAGCCTAAAGAAATCACATCTCCATCCGCTAAAGGAATAACAACCGGCACTGTGATGCCAACTTCGGATAAACCTGATAGATTGAAATTGATAATAGTTGATAAGGCTTCAAAATGAGCATCGAGTGAATTAGTGACTTCAGCGCCATTCTCACCACCATTTTCAGTAATATCATTGATATCAACAGCAGCATTTTGAGCGATTACACCATTTGCCGAGCTAACAACATCACCTAAACTTAAGGTTAGACCATTAATCGTTTGCATCGGCGCACTATCATTGCCAATAGGTAAATGACTTGGGTTATCATCGTCATCTAAATAATCGGCAATACCATCTTGGTCACTATCGGCATAACCTTCCTCCACATCTGGTATACCATCGTTATCGCTATCAGTATCATCACTTAACGTCGCTAAATCGGCATCTACCACAACATCTGTTGCAACTGATATCTCGTATAACTCACTGGTATTATTTTCCTTAACTTGCACGGACAAGCCGTAAGTATTTGACTCCAGTGATTCAGGCGAAAACTCAAAGGTTGTAGCTAAATTGTCTATACCGAGATCCACCAGTGCATTGTTGCTGGCACTCCAAGCAATGTCATGACTATCAAGCGCATTCATGTCGTTAATCGTTGCCGTAACGGTAACCACACCACCTTGAGCATCAACCACCGTTATCGGTTTGTTATTTTGCTCAAGCGTTACTTGCAAGGTAGGTGAGTAGTTTTCAGCAACAACTAACAGCTCAATATCACGAACCTTACCCAATACCGCATTGACCGCTGAGGTAAGCGCAACAGTTGCCACTTCACCATTGACGGCAGTACTTGGAATAACCATTGATATTGCCGCCTTTTCACCTGCTTCAACAATAAGTTGGTAATTATTGCTGAGCAAATCAACACCAGTAATAGCGTAATCGATAACAACTGGATATACCGCAGCATCGCCGGTTAAATAAACGGGAATTTCTATGGTAGCACCAGGTTCAACCTTAGTATTTTGTGTTAACTCAACTAGCGGGTTGATATGAATGTGAGTGTTGGCTTCAACCACATTACCTGAAGCATCTTCAGCAGAAACAACAACCAGATGTTTACCCGAAGAAAGCACGGTATCGCCCACAATTTGAACCGCAATATCACCATCAACAATATCATGGGCTACAAAGGCAATATCATCAGTGATGTTGGTCATTAAACCACGGGCATTAATGGTTTGAGTTTGTGCTTCATCAAATTCTGGTGCTGTAGTATCAACAATGTGTATTTGCTGAATCGCAGTCGCGGTATTGCCAGCAAAATCAGTCGCTGTCCATGTAATTTCATGCGTACCTAATGATAATGCATCACTATAATCAGACATAACTGTAGGAGCATTAAGGTTATTATCGGTAACTTCTGGTTCTACTAATTCAACAACGGTAGTAACACCCTTAGCTTCAAACGTTAGCTCGAGAATTTCACCAAATATCGGTGCCTGTGAATCGCCAACGGTGTTATCCAAAGGAGACTCGTCTTCGGTATCAATAATACCGTCGCCATCATCATCTGTATCAGCATTATTACCAATACCGTCTAAATCAGTATCTACTGATTCCGTTGCATCTAATGGGAATGCGTCAGAAGCATCTATAACTCCATCATTATCATCATCGGTATCGGTGACATCAGAAATGAAATCGCCATCGGTATCTAAAGGTAAACTTTCGCCATTAAGTGGATCACTTCCTGCTGCAACTTCGTCAGCATCTAAATATTTATCGCCATCATCATCGAGATCAGCATTATTACCAATACCGTCTAAATCGGTATCTACTGATTCTGTGGCATCTAATGGAAATGCATCGAAAGAATCTTCCACGCCGTCACCGTCATCGTCGGTATCTACACTATTGCCTTGTCCATCTAGGTCGGTATCAATATCAAAGTTGATTTGAGCAGTTACATAGCCACTAATTGCAATATCATTACAGTAACTTGGACTGCTACCATTAATGCAAATTAAGTTTTCACTACCATCCCAACCTAACACAGCTGAGCCGTAATCAGGTATAACGTTAACTGAGTATTCAGTACCTAAAATTAACTGAATAGTACATTCTTGCTCACAACTTACTCCTGAGTCAGGTATTTCGATAACACCAGTACCATCTCCAGAAGTTTTGAGTGTTAAATGCATCGAACTATCATTAGGGAATATATCTTCTATATCAGGAATACCATCTAAATCAGTATCTAACGTACTAGAAATCAAACAACTTTCAGGCAATTCATCAATAGAATGAAAATACTCAGATACATCAACACAAGTAATTCCTTGGTTAAACCTAAGATCAAACTCTTGCAGTAATAACAGGTTTTTCAGTGGCGATATATCGCTTATCTGGTTATCTGATAGATATAAATTAGTTAACTTAGTAAGTTTTTCTAACGCGATAATATCGGCAATATTATTACCACTTAAGGTTAATAATTTAAGGTTAGTCATTTCAGCCAAAGCACTAATATCTGAAATTTCTAGCTGCTGTAACACTAAATGAGATAGGTTATTTAAAGAAGTAATTGGTGATAAATCACTAATACTACCACCTGTAATCACGAGAACATTTAGCGTATTCAGCTGTGAAATAGGGGCAAGTTCGGTAATATTGGTATTCAATAGCTGTAGCTTTTCTAAAGCCGTAAAATGCTCAAGACCCGTCAATGAAGCTATGTTGGGGTAATCAAGGCAAGTTAACTCTGTAACTTCATGAATATAAGTGAACTCATCAGTCACATTTTCTATACAAGCCTGCAATATCGCATCTTCAACAGCATAACTTGCTATCAGTTTAGCCTCTTGAACAATAAACGAGCTTTCAGGTAAGTACTGATAATCTATCGTTACTGACGAATCGCTCAATTGAAGTACCGTAAAAAAGATAACATTACCCTCTTCGCCTTCTTGTGCTAAAGAAAGATATGAGTGCTGTTCCTGAATGGATACCCCCTGAGCTTGAAAACCTGAAAGTGGTAGTAAAATAGTGCTTGGCGTTAAGTCATTCAATACGCCAAGGTCAATAACTCCTCGCTGCCCTCCATTATTTGCCCAAAACTTATGGATTCCATTAAATTTTTCAGAAAGATAATAAAAATCACCAAAGCTATGGTCATACAATTTTCTTTCACTAAAGTCATAAGAATCACCATCGTTCAAGGTAAGGATGGTGCCTTGTGTTCCACTAATAGCAACAACGTTAACGCTAGCATAGGGATCATTCGACTCTAATAGGGCATTATCAATAGCCTTAAATTCAAATAAGTTATCGCCTTCAACTAGCTGTGTAACCTGTAACTGCCAATTTTCAAGGCCAGATAAAAGAGTCCATTCACTTGAGTTAACTCGATAATAGACCCCGGCGATACTTCCGTCGCTATCATTTGCTGTACCCGTAATAATTAGGTTATCTGGTGATAAGGTTCCTTGGTAACTTGTTTGTGTTGGTGACGTAATTACAAGGTTAGGTGCTTCATTTGCTCCCTCGGCTAATCGCGTGATTATTACTTTGTCATCCTGCATAGGTAAGTTTGCATTACTAGCAGAGTCTAAAGCCCGTAATTCGATTTCAGTTTCGCCTAGTGCCAAATTGGAAATCACAATGGTAAATTGTTGCCCTACTGGCGCAAACATCCACTCACCTGAATTAATACGATATTCGACATATGAAACAGTTAATCTAGGGTCAACCCAAACAGAGCCAATGATAGCAACTTGCTCAATAGCATTATCAACAATCATATTAGTATCTGTTTCTAAAATAAAATATGGCAGTGGGGCAACAGGTTCATGCTCACGAGTAATATCGATCGATGAAACTAGGCTATATGCACCGCTATTATCTTGCGCTCTTACTGAAATAGTATTTAAGCCGTAAGCTAAATTAGCAACAAATGACCAGTTACTTTCATTTTGAATCGACTGCCATATACCATTACCGAGAGTAAACTCTAGCTTTTCGATTGTTCCATCAAGATCTGAAGCATTACCACTAATTGAATATTGTGAAATAGTGTAATCAACATCAATATTACTATCAGGGCTGTTAATGGCCAACTCTGGAATTTGATTATTTACGTTAGCCTGTCTTGTAATGACTACCTGCGTATCTAAACTTTTTAACCCTTTAGTTTCTTGCGCTCGAATTGTTAGGTTATTGTCGCCAACCTTTAGATTATCAACAGAGATTGACCAATTACTTGTTCCTGTTGCTAGTTGCCACCCCAAATCATTATAACGATATTCTACTAACGCTATTTCACCATTTTTGTAACTCGCTTGCCCACTAACAGAAAACACTGACGTTTCATTTTCCAACTCAAAGAGAACTCCGCCATTTACCACTATCTCAGGCAAGAGTGATTCGCTATCAGCCTTACGTGTAATAGTGTAGCGAGTATCAGTTCCTGGTAAATCAAGGTTATCAACCGCGTGTACATCAATACTATGTTGCCCTACAGCAAGTTCAGTTAAGGTAAAGTTCCAATTCTCAGTGCCTGTTGCAGTTGTCCATTCTCCATTGTCTATACGATAATTAATTGCTTGAATTGAACCGTCTTCATCGTTTGCCGTTCCAGTAAACTGGATAGATGTTTCATCGTTATTCAAAACTGCGTTGTCATCTGGTGACGTTATTTGAATAGTTGGTTTTTGATTTTCAGCTGAACCAGCGGTAACATTTATAGTTACTGTGGCGACGTTTGAATCAAATTCGCCATCAAATACTTTGAACGTAAAACTATCATTGCCATCAAATGTGTTATCCGGTAAATATAGAAACTCACCGGTGTACCTATTCAATGTTATAGTGCCGTGGACAGTATGAGTAATCACACTATATTCAATCGTATCGTCTTCCTGATCACTAGCTAGTACAAAACCAGAAATGTCTTCATTCTGAGTTCGTGATATTGTTAGATCGTAAGCCTCAGGTTTAGTGTTAGTTAAAATAACGTTATCTTCATCTTTTATGTAGATAGTTAATTTGGTCAAGTTAGCAGCATTATTTCCAAAAACATTTAATTCAAAGGCTTCGTTTTCCTCATTATCCAGATCATCAACTAACGTAATACTAATGAGTTTTTCAGTTTCTCCCGCTAAAAATGTTACAGTGCCTGACGTTTGAATGTAATCATGACCAGAAAAAGCAGATAAATCCGCAGTAGCAAAATCCACACTAATACTATCACTAGTACCGCCTTGCCTAATTAACTTCACATCGACCGCTCCTTCATTTTCATTTACGAGTAGGAAACTCTGGGTGAAGCTGATAACCCCTTGTTCAGGTGCTTGATCATTTTCCATTAACGTTAGATCTAAAGTAGAAGAATTAGCCTTTTCGCCTACAAGCATAAGGGTGATTCTCCTATCTCCGTGATATTCTGAATCATCAAAATTAGAAATTAAAATCGATTTTTGATCTTCACCATCTTCAAAAATTACAGATAAAGGCAAAAGAGGTGATATCAAGGCATCTGTATTTACGGTACTCGTTAAGCTAGCTTCAATTCGCCCGCTATTGCCACCGGAACGACTGATGCTGATGTTTGTATCCCCTCCTTCAATCACCTGAAGTTTTGACGAAACAAAAGAGATAACCCCGGAAGATAGTGGCGTATTATCTTCGTATTTTGTCAATAATATATCTGCGCTAGGCGTCAATTGTTTTGCGTTGATATGTCGGAACCCAATCTCTTGGCTGAGCAAAGCCCAATTTTTAGCCTGCTCGTCTTGTAAATAACTTGTAACTCCTAGTTCCAACGCTTTGATCGCCATTGCCGTTGCCTGTTCACTCAGTGTAGCAACAGCACCATTCAATTTATTTTTGGCGTCTTTTATTAGAGCTTTATCTTTGAGTAAAGCGACATTTTTCAATCCAATATTCGCATTGTAAGAGGAAATCACTGCATTAATCGTTTTAGCACCGCCAACCGCCCATTCAAACACTGACTGACCACCAGTATTTTGTAAAACAATATCATTAAGTTGCACATACTGATCACCAGCAAGTTCATGTGCCAACATATATTGGCTAGCTTTACCAAGATCTTGATTAACACTGATATTCGAACCAAAATCCAATAGCATTTCAGATAAGGTTAAATTGGCCCCCATCATATACATCGCATTAGATTTAGAACCAATGTAATCGGAAATTGCTTTAAAGCTCCCCCAATAAGCACTATAAATAGCACTGGTATTATTTAAGAGCTGAGTAGCAACTTCATCGGTAATTTGACCTTGGGCAAAAGAAGCCAAATTATTGATTAGTTCTTTCACTATATATTTTGCATCACCATTTCTGTGTTGCAAGGACAGAATAGCATCAGCTAAATCGCCATCGTAATCATAAATAGAACTTTGCAGAGCCTGATGATACACATCCAATTTAATAGCTGCATCTTCTGTTAACGCTGCTTGAGTAAATGTTACCAACACAACATCTAATAATTCAGGTCTGACGTCGCCTAGTTTCAGCACATCACCCAATACATCAAAGGCAATAACAATATCGCTTTCTTGCATTCCTTGAGCTTTAAGCGAGCTAATAAGCCATTGTGTTGATTTACTAGCGATATTATCGGTAGCTAATGGTGAACCAACGGTTCTGTTTGACATATCAGTGATAAAGTCAATAGCTTTTGTATAGGCATCAAGCACTTCAAAACTAGATGTTGGCATTATTGACGCTTCAATGGCAGGCAGAAAGAAGTCATCGTCAATACCAGTATCGAACAACTTATCCCAGTCGCTGATCAAATAAGGTACGGCTGAGAACAACTTAATATAAGAAGCGCCATCAGACCAAGTAGAATCAGCTGGATCGTTAGATGGCATTAAAAATCGCTTGCCTAATAAATTATTTTTAGCCCGGTGCGGAGGCATAAATGTCTTACTGTATGGCATAGTAACACCAGCAAGGTAATTGGTTTTTATGCCACTAAATAGGTTAGCTAAGTCAAAGGCCATACCACTGTTTTGTATGAACTCTTTAGTAATTAAATCACCCGTATTTTCGTTTTTAATTTTAAACGTTTTTAAGCCCTTAAATTTCATCGCACCTGCCAATGAATTTTCGTGTAAATTTGACAGTTCAATTTCACTCAATGAAACATCGCTATCATATGCTCCAGTATAATAAGTTGGATAAATCCCGTAGCTTTGGTCATGCCAATCGAAGTTGATCGTTTTCCCCACAAAACTACTTTCCACTTCTAGTGAGTCAATATTACATAAGCTATGTGGGATACTTTGAGGTAACAATGGAGAAATGGTATTAACCAAATAAAACGACTCATTCTCTTTTTGTAAAACGACACGATACCCATCCAAAGAGCTATTTATATTGGCTACCCCTAAATTTTGAGTATAAACAAAGGGATCGCACAGTTCTTCAACCGACTCCCCTTGAAAGACATAGCTACTTTTATTAATAAAAGCTATCGAACTACCCACTTCAAAATCTGCAACAACATTGATTTCCCAACTCGTTTGCTGATTGTTACCTAATGAGTCAGTAACACTGAGGGTTATAATGTAATTACCCGCTGTAGTAAACGACAGCAATGAGCTTAAATAGTAATCATCTGCTGATAGTGTTCCGCTTGAATTAGATAAATGATAATTATCTATATTGATTGGGTTCCCTTGAAGATCAAAAACAGTGAATGTATATGAACTCAATGTACCTACACTACTGTGCGAGAATAAATTCGCTGCCAAAGTCAGCTGACCGCCAATAGCTGAAGTTATCTGCTTATCTTCATCTTCAATTTCAATTTCAACTAAAGGTTTTAGAATTGTTGTAGCAAACTGCAAGTCATCTATTTCAACTTCACCTAACTCCCCTCTCAATGAAAACACCAGTTGTTCAACCTTTCCTTGAACATCAGACAAATCAACATAATACTCCGCACAGCCATTACTTAATTCGGCTAGTAAACTACTCTTTAATAATTGATTGCCAAATAACACATCTAAGTGCCCAGCGTTGTCACTTGTTAACTTACATCCCTTATACTTAAGTGCTATTACGTCTAACGGCACATAAATAGGGTTGTGTGCTAAAAGAGCATTGTCTTTATCTAATCTAAATAGTCTGTCACCAGATTCAGTAAATACTTTAGTCGCAGTTGTTTGTTGCTCACCATGATATTGCCAACTGGGAATATTGGTTACATTAAAGCGTGCTAAATTACCATTAACAATGCCATGCCCTAACTTAGTCCAACTAAACTCGCTGAATTTTTGCTCTGTCTTATTAAAACTATTATCTAGCCCATTTTCACCTGTTTGCTCTGAGGTGTAACGTCCTAACCTTGATAAATTATACCCATGCCTATTTCTGTCAAGATTATTACTTTGATACCAATTTGAATTTGGAATTTCACTAAAAGGAGCAATAGTACCGTAATAAAGCTCATGAACATTACAATGGCCGAAATCAGCTATAAGTTTTTTATTTGCAGCACCGTCTTCAATTTCACGACCACTTAAGCCTCCAGGACACAAAACATCAGCTGTAGTTGTATGAGAATCTTGTTGATAGTAATTATCAAACCAACCAATCCCATTAAAATTGATCACACCAACACGAGCATTGAAATCGACATTTTGATATTCAGGATTTACATCATAATCATTTGCAAGATCCGCCGCCCCCCAATCGTGCGGATCAAGCGTAGTAACTTGTGCAATATTTTTACCTACAGCGATGAGTCGTTGCACAGCTTCGCTGTTAACCACAGTACCTCGGCTATGACCGATAAAATGGATGTTTTCAAGTTTAATAAGACCGTTTTGCTCATTAGCCATTAAAGTGGCAAATAACGCTTCACCGGCTGCCTCACTATAACCTGAAGTGGCATTATTACTTTCTTTAGCCCAGTCAAACACAATGATATCTTCTCCAATTACCGCCGGTGAAGGTGATAGTAGCTTCAGACTTGCCGTCGAAGGTGTATATTGCCAAATATTGGCATTACTTCCATTTGACATAGCTCGGTCTTGTACCGCTTCAGCCATTGCTAAAGTCCAATCAGGCAATAAACCAAAGGCTTGAAAACCATGAGTTATAACAGTTAAGCCTCGTTTGGCATTATTGCTGTTTCTAACGGAAACTACATCTTCCAATATATTATTATCTTCTCCGAAACCTTCATCAATTGAATTTACTTCATCAATAACTATCCGATATTTAAATTCTCGCTCTTCCTTAAAGTACAATAATTTTGCACCTAAGGTACGACTTTCATTTGCATGTAGACTAGACACAGGCCAACGTTCTTTTTCAATAGGCTCCCCTGTACTGTCGTCATAAAACACAACTTCAAAGGGCTGAGTTATTGCAACCGTAGAATTATTCTTAATCCCAACTTCAAATAACGTGTCTTGATAAGTAGTAACAGGTGTAGGTGTAAATGCGATGCTATTTTCAGCATCACCTACTGCAAAAAATACGATGTCAGGTTTAGTTGATGGCGTAACGGTTAATAAACTATCAGATTTTTTAGTTATACCTTCCGCGGTAGCTATAAAGTAATATTCTGGGTCGCCAGATGCATCTTCTCGCCACACAGCTTGCCAGTCAGCCACGGCAAAGTAACCATCAAAATTTTTAAATACGGTACCTTCTATTGGTTCAAAAGCTTCATCACCAATCCAGTCATCTTCAAATACTTGGAAAGAAATAATGTCACCTTCGTTGAAGCCATCTACTTTAACCGCCATACGAACAAGTTCACCCGCTTCACGGGTAAGAGAGCCTTGCCAGTATGCTGAAAACATTTGTATACTGCTCGTTGTAAAGGCTGGATCTAATTGTCTTGAATTAGATAAATCACCATCTGAAACGACAACTTCTACAGTATATTCAGTATTGGGATCAAGGTTTGAAACATCGACTGAGGTATTGCTACCTGCATCAATTTCTTGATCCCAGCCGGGTATATTATTGACCCCGACTTTAAGTGTATAAGTTAATGAATCATTATCAGGATCGGTTGCTGGTAGCCAACTAATTATAGCTCCAGTTTCGATTATAGTTGAAATTGATATTAATCCTGGTTGGCTAGGCTCTTGGTTTGGCAGGTCTGTACTGATACCAGAACTCCACTGACTCCAGTTCCCCCATTCTCCTTCGCTATCTTTTGCTTTCACCCGAAACTCATATGACTTCCCTGCATCCAAGCCTGAAATAGTTATACTTCGACTACTGGTCGTTGTCGTTTTTTCTAAACAAGGAGAAATAAGGCTTGTACAATCATAAGCAATCTCATAAAGAGAGATGCTATCCCCGTCAGGGTCACTCGCAGCAGACCAAGCAACCCCCAAACTATTACGGCTACTGCCAGTTTTATAAGGAATACCTGGTGCATTCGGTTCTTGGTTTGGAACTTCTACCGAAACCTCCCACCAAACAGATTTCTGCTCACCATTCTCGGCTATAAATCGTGCTTCGACGAAATAAGTTCCAATATTAGAAAAACTGATGCTGCCACTCACCTGATGCCAATCATCGCAACTGAAGGTACAGCCATTGCTAGTCTCTCGACTGAGCGTTCCAGTTGAGCCGAACTTGTACCATAGTTCCGCAACTTCAAAACAATTGTCTGTTGAAAAAACACTGCATGATGCACCGCTTACTTTTGCTTTTGAGTGAAATGTCGTTGAAACGTTTGGATTTACAGAGACGTTATATGAACCTGGATTCTCTCTGGCTGGCTGATTGATGGTGGCAGTCACATTAACGGATACCGAAAACAACGCTATCAGTAGTAGTACTCTATTAATCATCACTTGACCTCCCTATTCTGATAAACACGACGATATATCTTCCATTCTTTTGGGATGGTGCTGTCATCAATCGTCGATGTTTGCATTTGGCTTTTTTGTGCTTGTACTTGTGCTTGATCCGGAATAGTTTTAGTTTTTAAGTTGCCATCGTTTATCGAAATAACAGATATTGAGGAGCCTTTGGTACCGCTTTGAATGGTGCTTTTTGTTGCTTTGTTTTGGTTATTATTCGTTACCGATGCGTCGCTAGCAAAATACAACTCTTGCGGGCTGACCATGATCACCTTGGCTTGCTTGGCCATAGCAAAGTTCTGTTGCTGTGCCTTAGCGTTAATTATTTCTTGTTTATAGATATGATGCGGTAAGCCAAAATAACGATCTAATACCGGGCCGTTTTCTAGTGATGCTGAAATAACAATGGTGACGAAGCGGTCGCGTTGACGCATTTGTTTTTCAAGCTGCCTCAGTTCATTTCGAGCTTGGGCTATTTCCTTACCGTCAGCTTGTTGTTGGTTAAGCATTGCAAGCTTTTGCTTTTTTTCTAGAAAACCTTCTGCTGATACGGCTGGCGTTACCTTTACTTCAGGAAATTTCGGCTGTTGGTTATTTTTATTGTTTGCATTATTAGGTAAAACATAAGTAAACACATACGCATTGATTTCACCATTCATATCATAGTAAGTATCACTATTATGTAGCTGCTTGGTTTGGTGATATCTTTGAACTTTCATATCTGCGACAAAACGCGCTAAACCTTGCTCTACATTATATTCCGCCGCGTAAGTATTGACGGATATCAGTACCCACAAGGTATTTACGATTAAATGATGAATTTTCATTACTCTTCCTTTTACCTAAATTTATAATTGATTCTGCCTTTCTATTCGAGAGCGTAATCAACATTTCATATCATTTTTATAAACAATTACTACCCATACCCGACGGCATCACCCCATAGTGCGCTTTAAACAAATCAGAGAAATAGCTATGCGAACTAAAGCCAACTTGATGCCAAGCCTGACTACTTTTCACACCTGAATTCAGTAATAAAGTGGCTTGGTGTAATCTGATTATTTGTAATAGCTCAATGGGTGAACTGTCGAAATACTGACGGGTTTTTCTTCTTAATGTTCGTTCTGAATATTGTAAATGTTGCGCAATTTCAATTACTCTTATCGAAGAACTTGCATGTACCTGCTCAAAGCCATCGAATAGTTCAGTCGCCTCAACATTATCTTTTTTATAGGCTAATACTATGTTGCGTTTTGTCTTGTATTGATCCATCAACATAGCACTTGTCCATTTTTAGAGGGTATATAAAACGTAAATGATATTAGACATTTAGCGTTATCAATATTCGGTCAAATATTATAATTACAGGGACAATCATCGTTATATTGACTTTTATCAACGACTTTACCTATTTTAAGACCATTTAGATCAAAAAGTCATCAATTGATGACTAGTTATTTATTTGAAAGACTGATGTAATATCTTTAACAAAAAACAATAAAAAGAAAGAAATTATGAATGGATTCTTTAATAAAAAATCAACCATTATCCCCTTTAAATTTTGGGCAATACTATTTACCGTACTTTATTCTTTTAGCCTTGCTACTCATGCCCATTTAACCCCTAAAGTCATCCAAAGCATTACCCTTGAAAATGGCGGCACCAATACCGTTATTTATGATTTAAAAACTGATGCTTTTAATCGCTTATGGATCGCCAGTACCGAAGGTGTTTTTGTTTATAACGGTAAACAGGCCAAAAAAGTTTGGCCGTTAACGGGCAGTGCCAATGCCTATTCAATTGTTAATCACCAAAACGATGTTTATGTAAGTGGTTCTTTTGGTCTAGTTAAGTTTAATGCTCGTTCATTACAGGCAGAGCCCATTGAAGCGCTTGCTAAAAGTAATATTTATGCGTTTACCCTTAGCAACAACAAAATAGTTTATAACCAATTTGATAATGGCCTATATCAATACAATCAAGACACTAACGAAATACTCTCTATTGATATCGACACGCACGTTGCCAGTAACGATATAAAAGCAATACATACCGATAAACAGGGCATAGTGTGGGTTGCCGTACAGGTAAATGACAGCTCTAAGGGAATGTTAAATGGTGGTTTGTTAGCGTTAAAAAATGGCAAGATAATCGGTAACTACCTACACAATAACAATGAAATAATCGCCAACATAACAGCGTTTAAAAACAACTTAATTATTTCAACAACCAACAAGGGAGTTATCGAATTTAACCCCGACACGAAAGAAATTGTTAAGCAACACTATCCATCTATAAAAAGTCCTCTAACAAAAAGTTCATCAGCAAAAAGTTCCTCCGCAGCGTTCCCGGCGATAAATAACCTTGCCATCGATAACAACGGCTGCTTTTGGTTAGCAACGATGTCACAAGCACAAAGTATCTGCGATAACCATGTCAATAAACTCTCAGGTAACTACTTAAAAGAATTACCATTAGCAGACTATCAAACGGTTTACTTTGACGCTCACAATGAAATAGTTTGGCTAGGTGCGATAAGCGGTGGAATTAGGGGCATTCATATCCCTAAAGACAATGCCTTAAACTATTCAATGATTAACAAGAATGACAAAGCCTTAGATGGCGCAAGCTTAAGTGGCGAAAGTATTTACTCAGTCAACCAAGCACAAAATGGTGATATTTGGCTCGTTTATAACGGTGAAGGTATTGATATTATTGATGCTAAAACCGAAAAGATTGAACACATCAATGTGGCAGAGCAAGGCAGTAGAGCTAATCACATTTTATCGTTTGCTTTCGATCCTGCGGGTACTGCTTTTGTCGGCTCTTTTCGTGGCGGTGTTTGGTATAAAAAAGCAGAAGATAAAACATTTAAACCCTTTATTAAGTCAACCAATGAAAAAGTACAAAAGACCATCGTAATGGATTTTGCGTTTGAAACTGAATGGGTCTGGGTAGCCACAATACGAGAACTATTCGAACTCAGTAAAAGTGGCGAGATAATTCGTACCATACCTAAAGGCGAGCTAATTAATCAGGGCAATATTTATGGCGTGATGTCATTAGATGATGAAAATATGTTACTGGCAACCTCAAACGGATTAATAAATGTAGATAAAGAATCCTTGAAACAAACCTTGCTTAACCCGGTTGATGCAAACGCAGTGGGTTGTGACGACGGCATGATGGACTTTACCCGAGACACCAAAGGAAATATTTGGTATGTCAGCCGAGCCTTATGTAAATATGACCCAAGAACTGGCAAGGTAAGTTCAGAATCTATTCATCCGTTATTTGTTGCCGGTATGACCGCAGTTTTAGCTCTAACTGATGGTCGCATTGTTGGCCATGACGGTAAAATCGCAATATTTGATCCTAAAGATAAGTCAGTACAAACAATCACGGCTAAAAATGGACATTTCATCGATGATTCTACTCAAAATTTTGGTGCGATGGCTTTAATAAATAATCAGCTAGTTGTCGCCTTATCGAAAGGGCTACTCTGGTACGACATTAACAAAGCAATTCCTAGTGCCTTGCAACAAAACCCACTTTTTATCAAAAAACTCATGGTGATGAATAAATCAAAAGCAATTTCAGCTGAGATGTTAAAAAGCACACTTAATTTTCCATATACTGACAAGGTCGCCTTTTTAGATTTTGAACAAATTGACTATTTTAATCAGAATTTTACCTACCAAGTAGAAATGCCAAGCATTATTGATACACCATTAGTGCTTGAACGACTTGACGGCTTTGCCATTCCAACCGCAATAGAGGGTAGTCACCAAATTAAGGTGCTTAGTCAAAAAGCTGATCAAACTATCGACAACTTAACCTTTGCGATTAACGTAGAGCCGCCTTATTGGCGAACACCACTCGCCTATGTAATTTATTTATTATCAATAGTGTTAGCGGTTTTTGTATTTTATTCCCTAAGAGTTAACGCGATTAAACGTGAAAATAAGCGCTTAGACTTATTAGTGACCGAACGTACTAAACAACTCAAAGTTTCACTGCATGATAAAGAGCGCATGTTCGAAAACATCTCGCACGAGTTTAGAACGCCGCTTACCGTTATTATTGGCAATATAGATATATTACTTAAAGAGGAAAAAAATAAGCGAGTTGATATTATTCACCGTCAGTCACATCGTTTATTGGCCTTAGTTGAACAACTATTGAAGTTAGCTGAATTAAAAGCGGTAAAAAAAGCATACGAAACCGTTAATTTAAGTGAGTTTGTTCCTATACAAATTAGCGCTTTAGACTCGTTATGCGAACAATTCGATGTACAACTTACGCTAGATGATACTGCTAACTTACCCACAGTAATGATGTTAGAAGATAGCATGATTCTGATTATTGCTAATATGGTCGGCAATGCCATCAAGTATGCCACCCAAGGTAGCGAAATTAAGGTTAGTGTTGCGGTAAACGATAATGCGCTTAAATTCACAGTGGTAAATCAAGCGAAATCATTCGACACCAACACCTCTAAAGAGAGATATGTTCGCGCAAACGATAATAGCAACATTGATGGCAATGGCATCGGACTAGCCATTATGGAAGGAGTTGCCAAACTCAATGACGGTGAGTTTAGTATCAATTATCAGCAAGGGGTAGTTTGTGCCGAAATCATCATTAACACGCAACCAGCAATAATAACGACTGATATCGAAGCAACAGCAGAAAGTGTATTAATCGCCAAACCGACAAGTACCTTAGCAACCGTAATGATTGTTGAAGACGAACAAGATCTACGCGAGTTTATCACTGATATTCTAGCTGAATCTTTTAAAATAATTAGCTGTAAGGATGGCTCAGAAGCGCTTGCGCACTTAAAGTCTGATAATAGCTTACCTGATATTATTTTATCGGATGTTGTCATGCCTAACCTAACGGGTATTGAACTTGCACACGCGATAAAAAATGATGATGAACTTCGCTCGATTCCTGTTGTGCTGTTATCAGCAAAAACTGATTTAAGCAGTGTTAAGTCTGGTTATACAGCACTTGCAGACGACTACATTGCCAAACCGTTTAACAGCGAGTTATTAGTGACAAAGCTAACGAACCTTGTGGCAACAATATCCGCCGCCAAAGAGAAGTCTCTCGGTTCATTATTAACACCCCACGTTAAGCCTAAAACAGAAATTGAAAGTAAAATATCATCTCTAATGGGGACTCAGTTTTCTGATGATACATTTTCAGTACATGTACTTGCCGAGCATCTTTCTATGTCCGAGAAAACCCTGAATCGACGGTTGCAAAGTTTGTATGGCGTGTCATTTAGTCAACTAATTAGAGATTACCGCCTTGAAAAAGCAAAAGAAATGCTAATAACGGGCATGTCTGCAAAAGAGACAACTTACCAATGCGGATTTTCTTCACAAGCATATTTTGGTCAGTGCTTTAAAGAGAAGTTTGATGTGAGCCCTGGTTTGTTTCAGCGACAGTTAACTTCGTAGCTTCAAAAGAAATTCAGTGTGATTTTATTAACTACTTAGTGAAATCATAGACCTGTAATCGGTGGAACCAAAAGCATAGTTATATCTCGTTTTGTGCCCCGTAGCGCCTTAGAATTATTAATTTCATGTCAGCTTTATGATCATAAAGCTGACCCTCTTTGCAACTGATTTTTTATGTCACCAAACACAAATTAAGTATTAAAATAGAATTTATATTTTGTTCCGCTTTCGTATCAAAGCGGTCTATCTTCCTCTAATTTCCAAACCACAGGTACCTGAGCCACCAAACAATAAAATTTCAATCTTTATTGTCACTACTTAGTTCATCACAGAGCATGGGGGTTTATAAAGTTTTAAACTTTATTGTTTCCTTACTCTTTTGGCATGACCGATAAATAGGCCATGCAAGAGAAAAAAGTTCTAATCTCTATTGTTCTCCTACAGCTGATGAACGGTTTGAAATATTCACAATTTCATATAATTTTGAGGATTTCAAAGAAGAAGGTGAAGATTGCTTTGATGTTGCCTATGATGGAGAGCCAGAATGGGGAGGAAATTCAGCTAGTGATTTGTTATAAGGAATACATAAATCGGCTAAAAAATCAATTATCAAGTATTTAAAGCTGAGAATTTATTCAGCCACAGCGCCAGTAACCAATTACTCAGGTTACTGGCTAGCTTGTGCTCTAAGCCTCCATAACAGCTTCTCGATTGACAACCCCTTGTGCAACAGTTGGTCGGATTATACTTGAAATTTTTGAGGCAAATAGACTTAATGAATCCTTAAGTTTTGAAGCCCAACCTTTACACAAATCAGAAACAGAACCTAACTTATCCTTGAATGAATTCGAAAGACCGGCTGATATTTTCTTTATGCTGTCGTTAATGGCTAAAAACTTATCTTTAGATTTATCAGATAACGAAATACATGACTCAAGATACGCTTCTTTTAATTTATCAAAGTTTTTACCTAATGATTCAAGTATCTTAGCGCTATATTGCCCACCCCCTGTTTCAACCAACGCTGAGCCCACAGTGCCAATTTTACGAAGGACACCTAGCAGTTTCCCACCGACTTCAATATGTTTGCCTTCGCTATTTTTAGTTACATACTCATCTTCTGGCGATATATTTACCATTCGCTGTTTATTTTGCTCAATTTTATTATTGTATGCTGCTGAAATTGTTCCGCTAGTATTAGCAATAATTCCTGCCCCAGTACCGATAACTGCTGCAGTAACGTGACAAGGAAGTACGACAGCATTTTTCAAGCAGAAACCAGCTATTTTTAAGGTGGCAGTCAACAAATTCATCTCAACTTTTTGCCATTCATCCGGTTTTGAATTACTTTGAACCGGTTGGTCTTTTGGGTCGGCCAAGGTATTCTTTGCCGCTTCTTCGGACTCAGCTGTTTTTTTGAGTTCTTCTGATTTTTTAATTGCTTCTTCAACTTCAACTAATTCTTTATATTTGAGATGAATATCGTCACATTTTTCAGAAATAAAATCAGACTTGCCTTGTGCTTCACCATGTTTTTCATTTAACGCATTCCGATACTCCAACATTGTCTCTTTAATATCTTCAAGGAGTGCGGGATCAATAACTGGGTTAGCCTTAAGGTGATCCATAATGCCATCAGTGTATTTTTTAAAGTGATTCATCGACTTCATGTCTGCAGGTTTAACGTCCTGAGCATCAATATCTTTAACGATAACGGTGATTTCTTTAATCTTTTTTAATACATTAGTAATATCAACTTGCATGTTTGAATACCTTCATCTTAATTTGGTTGAGGTTCGTTGGTCACACTGTTTTGTTTTGTAGCTTCAGGCCTAATTTGAAATACTTTATTTATGATATTTTTAACAGATTCCATTACCCCTCCTAGTAATTTAACAAGTGAAGATGGTGCATTATCCCTAAGTACTTTACTTAGTTCACCCTTTGAAGCTTTCAGTTTTTCAGCATGCTCTTTGGCAATGTTCTTAATTTTAGTTACCTGATTTTCGTCTGGAGATGCTGACTTAAGAAGTTTTCCATATTCTTTACCTAACACTTCACTCATTGTCATGAATTCCGTTACTCTCGACTTTATGACGTCAGAAGCTTTGTCACTAAACGTTTCCGTACTAAGCTTTGCAAGGTCACTAATGTTTTCTATACCACCAAGATGTTTAGTACACAGTTTTTCAAAATCGACGATTTTGTTAGCTACGATGGTCTTACCAAAGTCACTTGATGACAAATGAGTTTTGACCGATTTGTTTTTGTTACCAAAACCCATCATGGAATTAAATGTACTTGCTAAAGACCCCAGTAATGGCATCGATTGTACTTGAGGTTGTTGCGAATTCCCTAAAGTTTGGTTTGTAGGAGCAATTCCTTTATCTTTAGGAGTAACGTCTTCTTTGGATGCTAATTCAGGCTTTGTATCCGATTTAGTTTGAACCGAGTCTTTTTTAGCAGTGCTCTTAGCACTTTCTCCCGCTTTAGCTTCACTCACCGCTTGTTCCGCTGGTCCTTGCTGCCGTTTATGCTCTACGGCTGTTGATTCGACAGAACTAGCAGTACCTACAGGAGTCTCTTTATTACTTCTAGCATCGTCAATACGTTCACTAATCGCTGCAACATAAGTACCTTGAGTCACACGAGTTACTGGAGCATAGTCACCGTGTTCCTGACTCATATATTCCATTAGTTCATCATCACTTGCAGGAGGTATGTAATGCATTGTAGGAGCCCCCATTGATTCTTCTGTAGATATTATGCTTGGTGCTTCTTTACTAAACCCATGGTGTTGCATAGCCCTAAGATGTGCATCATTTAATATAGAGGATATGCCATAAAAGCTAGAGGCTTTAGAAAACTTCTGAAAAAGGTCTTCTACTTCAAAATCACCAGCTGTATTAATTTGACTTTCAAGTTCCTGAATAAGACTGTCCGGAATTTCTTCACCTCGTTGTAGCATTTCGTCAATCGTTGACATCAATTCATTAATTTCAGGTGGTACGGGCAATAATTCCTCATACTTCTTTGCTTCAATAACAGCATCGTTCTGGTCGATACCTTGAGACAATTCAGTAGTATTAGGTGAGTCTAAGAGTGTATTGTTTTCAACAGCCATAACGGTTTCCTTTTTGAGAGCTTGCTGTAAAGTTACAAATTTTTATGTAAATATATAGAAACTACGTGATAATGATCCATGTACGGGGCATTTTTAAATTGAATCCAAAGCCAGTAGTAGATTTTTTTGTTTCTTAACTTTTAATATCTCATTAAGTAATAGGTTTTTCTGACTAGTTACTATTATCTTTGTGAGCATTAAAGTGCTTATAGTTTGAGTGTCAATTGACGCAATGGCATCTTTTTCGAACATCAATTTTTTGTATGCATCAGCTTTTGCTCTCGCTACTGTGGCCAGTGTACTCATAGTTAAATCTTCAATCAGTCCATTACCTTCAAAGGAGGCATTCTCAAATATATATAAATTTAAAGCATCAATAATCAATCTTTTTTTTATACGTTCTGTAGCTTCCTCAATCGTTCTAGGGGGCCCAATTTCATGGTTGTAAAGAGAAATCAGTTGTTTTTGATCTGTCTTTCCGCACCTAAAAATTTAATAAAAAAAGCTTGACGCAGATCTCTATATTTGATCTATTACTTATCTTTGGGTGATGAAAAAGTAATGGCGTCGTATTCAACAAAGGGTCTTGATC
>JBLIEW010000011.1:0-105855 GCA_047633255.1 Colwellia sp. | reverse complement strand
TTGGATTTTAAAAAGTGTAAGCCATTGCTGTGGTGTTCGTCGCATGATGATCTCCTTAAATAGTTAAAGTGATCATAAGTGAATGTTATTCATGGTGGAATAATGCGGTTTATAAGGTGCTTACAATAAAGTTTGGGTGTCCCAATGTTTTACAATGTTTTAATGTTTTATGTTTTTATGCGCAGGCTTTATTATTATTGGAATGTGGGGTTAGTTACGCGCTTACGTTTATAAGGTGCTTACTGTTTACTACCTCACTCTTTAAGGGGTGAGGGAGTCCAATTATCTGTTACGTGTCCTTGTTTATTTTCTTATATCTCGTTTTATAAAGCCGCTTGATATATATCTATTTCGAACCCACGAAATACAGAAGATTTAATAAATTTAAAGCCTGTTCTGTTTACGACTTTAACAGAGCTAACATTTTCGGACTCTATTAGTGCGTGCACCGCGTTAAGATTTAATGATTTTTTAGCAAAGTCTAAAACCCCATATGTTGACTCAACAGCATAACCTTTACCTTGTTGGTTAGTGGCAAGACGATAGTTAATATGTATAACATCATCAGAGTCCACTTTGTGTTTCTTAAGACCGCACACTCCAACAAAATCATCAGTAATAGAGTTAAAAATTGCCCAATGCCCATAGCCATTTAAATCATACTGTTTTTTGCAGTTAGCTATATAATCATGGATTTGTTCTTCAGTGTGAACACCTACCGTTGAGTATTGCATTACTACCGGATCAGCTAACACTTTTGATAGGTTTTTAGCATCCTCATTCGTAATTTGACGAATACATAACCTTTCAGTTTCAACGATAATCAACGCAAACTCCTAGAGATATAACAACTTAGACGAGCAAAAAACATTTTCTACAGGTCATAAACGGTCTAATTTATGTATAATAGAAATAAAATTACCTTTGTATTCTCAGTATATCAAGTGTTTATTAATTTCCTTTAATTCGTTTTGGAGAAAGCGTGTTTTTATCTCGTTTTCTACGGTGAAAGCGTGCAAAAAATAAAATTCAAAAAAAGCTTCTTTTTACTGCACCTAAATAATCATTAGAAAATATATAGTAAAGTACTTTAAGTTAATATTATTGATGCACACATTACTGTCTTCACCATCACAATAACGTCACGGACATTCACATTATTGTTCATCAAGTTAAAATTCTGGCTGGATATAATGATTAATGTTTTGAATGTAATAAGAAGAGGGTATTACATTTATATATAAAAAAGCCTCATTAATTTAACTAATTAATAAGGCTTTTTATTATTTTAATAATGTGGCTTACCAGTTTTCAACACCTTTCATATCTGGCAATTGGTGAGCTATACCTTTATGGCAATCAATACAGGTTTTTTCACCTGATGCTAACGCACTTGAATGCATTTTAACACTTCGATTACCTTGCTCAGAAAAGTCCATATATTCAAAGTTATGACAGTTACGACATTCTAACGAGTCATTGTCTTTCATACGCTTCCATTCACGTTCAGCCAACTCACGACGATGTCCCTTAAACTTCTCTCTGGTATCAATCAAACCAGTAAGCATGCCCCAAACTTCTTTACTTGCCGCAATTTTACGAACGATCTTATGTGTCCATTTTTTTGGCACATGACAATCTGGGCAGGTAGCACGAACGCCTGAGCGGTTAGAGTAATGAATAGTTTCTTTGTACTCTTCATATACGTTATCTTCCATTTCGTGACAGCCAATACAAAACTCTTCCGTATTGGTGACTTCAAGGGCAGTATTAAATCCACCCCAAAAAATAACACCGCCAGCAAAACCAATCACTAAAATAAACCATAACGCTGCACTGCTTGGCGACCGAAGGTATTGCCATAAGCTCTTTATTTTTGATTTTTTTGTCATTTTCATCCCCTTAATTACGCGTCAATAAAATCATTATTTACTCACTACCTAACGATTCAACCGGCTTAAAGGTATTATCAATTAAATCAGGCGCATTGGCTTGAGTTACATGACACTGCAAACAAAAATATCGTCGAGGTGAAACATCTGATAACGTTGTTCCATCGCGCGCTTCATAATGAGTCAAACTGATTTTAGTCGCACCTGTTTCAGTCGCATACTTCCAAGCATGACAGGTAAGACATTTATTGCTATTAAGATCAACACGGTAGCCACGGGTTTTATGTGGAATGACTGGAGGTTGATGTACATAGTTTCTTCTGATAGTACTTTTATCTTTAATAACTCGCTTTAAACGCTCAGCTTCAGATGTTTCGTCAAGTGTTGAGGAACCACGAAAGGTTTTTAAACCACCCGAGTTTACTTTTTCAACGGCTGATGTTGCATAGGCTGTTAGTAAACCAAGCGTAATTATTAATATTAGTAATATTTTCATTGTTTTATCTCTACCAAATCGGTGTAAAAATTTAAACAGGCACTAAGCCAATGCTTTAGTCACTTTAACTGCACATTTTTTATAGTCAGTTTGTTTTGATAAAGGATCTGTTGCATCCAGGGTTAATTTATTAACCAATTGCTTTGCATCGAACCAAGGCATAAATACCAAACCTTTAGGCGGTCTATTACGTCCTCTGGTTTCTACTCGTGATTTAATTCCACCACGACGAGATTCAATCAGCACTTCATCACCTCGGCGTAAACCTCGTGATTTAGCGTCGTCAGGGTGAATAAATAACACCGCATCAGGAAATGCTTTGTGCAATTCGGGTACACGAGCTGTCATTGAACCTGAATGCCAATGCTCAAGTACACGACCGGTACTTAACCATAAGTCAAATTCTTCATCAGGTGACTCTGCCGCTGGCTCGTAAGGTAAGGCAAAAATGATCGCTTTTTTGTCTTTTTTACCATAGAACTGAACTTCGCTACCTTTTTCGACATAAGGGTCGTGCCCTTCACGGAAACGCCATTTGGTTTCTTTGCCGTCAACTACTGGCCAACGTAGACCGCGCTCTTCGTGGTAACGATCAAACGGAGCTAAATCATGACCATGGCCTCGGCCAAAGGTGGCATATTCTTCAAATAAACCTTTTTGAATATAGAAGCCAAAGTAGTCGCCTTCAAAGTTAGTGTCCCCTTTAGATTCGCTCATTGGGAATTTATCTACATTGCCGTTTTTATAAAGCACGTCAAACATAGTTTTACCGCGAAACTCTGGGTTTTTAGCCAATAATTCTTCTGGCCATACTTCTTCAATTTTAAAGCGCTTAGAAAATTCAACTATTTGCCATAAATCAGAACGGGCTTCACCTGGCGCATTCACTTGTTGATGCCAAAATTGGGTACGACGTTCGGCATTACCGTAAGCGCCTTCTTTTTCTACCCACATTGCAGTAGGTAAAATCAAATCAGCCGCTTGTGCTGTTACCGTTGGATACGGGTCAGAAACAACAATAAAGTTTTCCGGGTTACGATACCCTGGAATAGCTTCTTCGTTGATATTGGCTGCCGCTTGCATATTGTTATTACACATCACCCAGTACGCATTTAACTTACCGTCTTTAAGCATACGGTTTTGTAACGCCGCGTGATAACCCGGTTTTGGCGGAATAGTTCCTTCAGGTAATTTCCAAATTTTTTCAGCAATCGCTCTGTGCTTCGGATTTTTAACAACTAAGTCAGCAGGTAAGCGATGTGAGAAAGTACCCACCTCACGCGCAGTTCCACAAGCCGATGGTTGACCGGTTAATGAAAATGGGCTGTTACCCGGCTCAGATATTTTACCGGTTAATAAATGCACGTTGTACATTAGGTTATTGGCCCAAACACCACGCGTATGTTGGTTAAAGCCCATGGTCCAAAATGATGTTACTTTAACTTTTGGATCAGCATAAAGCTTGGCTAACGTGATTAAGTTAGCAACAGGAACGCCTGATAATTCAGAGGTATGTTCAACAGTATACGTGCTAACAAACTTGGCAAAATCGTCAAAGCTCATTGGCTTAGAGGCACCACTGTCAGGATTTTTAGCTGCTTTTTGTAATGGGTGAGATGGACGTAAACCATAACCAATATCAGTAACACCTTCACGAATATTGACATGCTTTTTCAAAAAGTCTTCATTAACTGCATCGTTTTGAATAATGTAATTAGCAATAAAGTTTAGTATGGCTAAATCAGTTTGTGGGGTGAAGATCATGCCGTTATCAGCAAGCTCAAAACTACGATGTTTGTAGGTTGATAAAACGTTTACTTTAACATGTGGATTGCTGAGTCGACGGTCAGCTAAACGAGACCATAAAATAGGGTGCATTTCTGCCATGTTCGAACCCCAAAGTACGAACGCATCAGCTGCTTCTAAATCATCATAACAGCCCATAGGCTCATCGATACCAAAGGTACGCATAAAGCCACCAACAGCAGATGCCATACAATGGCGAGCATTTGGATCTAAGTTATTAGTCAAAAAGCCTGCTTTCATTAATTTTGATGCAGCATAACCTTCCCAAACCGTCCATTGACCTGAGCCAAACATGCCTACGGATGTTGGCCCTTTATCCTTCAACGCTGCTTTAAATTTCTCGGCCATGACATCAAAAGCTTTATCCCAACTTACCGGAGTAAATTCACCTTCTTTAGCATATACACCGTCTTTCATCCGTAATAACGGCTGAGTTAATCGGTCTTTACCGTACATAATTTTAGATAAAAAGTACCCTTTAATACAGTTAAGGCCTTTGTTAACTTCGGCTTTCGGATCACCTTGAGTGGCAACCACTTTTCCGTCTTGTGTGCCGACAAGTACACTACAACCTGTGCCACAAAAACGACAAGGAGCTTTGTCCCATTTTATTTTTGTATCGGCTGAATTAGTCATTAAATTTGAAGCTGAAGTGGGTATTGCAATACCTGCGGCTACGGCAGTTGCGGCAACTGCATTCGCTTTGATAAAGTCACGTCTTGTTAATGTCATACTTTTATCCCCTGATGTTGTGGTAGCCCATAATCATTATGATGAAAAATCAATGATGACGAGATAACACCCGGTAAATTGCTCATGTCTGTTATGGTGTTAATCAGGCCTTTGCCTTTTACACCTCTATTTAAATCGTTTTCTTCTATGGTCACGACCATGGAACCATTTCCCCCAATTTCGTGTATCTCAGCGCCGGGGAAAGCAGCAAGCTCTGCAGAAACTTCTTTTGTTTTATCTGGTTGAGAAACAAAAATCACACCGGCTATGTTGATTGGTTCTTCTTCTAATAAATTAATCAAACTATTAACCCCTTCGTTATCTATAAATTATGTAGTCTTATGCTAGTTTTACTCGGGCGGTACCGCTTTAACACCCAACATTTTTAACACGGCAACGGCAACTAGCGCTGTACCCGCAAAACCAGCAAAAAATATCACTGGCATAGACGAGTAGCCTAAAATATTCCAAATCATTTGCTCAAGAGCACTCATTTTCTTCTCCTAAAACTCGGGTGAAATTTTATGTCAATTCGGTTATTAATTTAGGTGTTAACTCAATAGCTGTTTGTGGGCAAATGGAAACACAGGCGCCACAGCCATTACATTTATCGAGTTCTATTTGAGGTTGAGGAGTTTTCGACGTTAAATATGCAAAACTAATCGCTTCAGTTTCACAGCTGTCTTGGCAACTTTGACAAACCACTTGATTCATGGCTAAACAATTACTTTTTATCTTTATATCTAACTGCCAAGCTGCCTGACTGTCTTTTCTTTCATCAACAAATAAAGGCTGAGTACAAACATCAATACATTTTTGACAGAAGGTGCATTCACCCTTGGAAAAATCTATTTCTGGAAAACCACCATCACCTTTAACAATAATTTTTTCTTCACAACTCGCGACACAATCACCACATTGAGTACAATCATTAATAAAATGTTGCTCATTAATCACCCAAGGGAGTCTAATAGCGACACTGGTTGATGCCTTTCTGCCGCGAAAAAAATTTCTACGTGCTAAATCAACCATATTTGTTATTGCCTTACTGCTATTTGTAACAAGTTATTTTTAATCATAATAATGATCTCGTTATATTTTAGCTAAGTTGTTATTTCAAACATTGATGTTAATCAATGTTTATTAATAACGTTAAAACTTTATACATTGAGTACTTAGTTCAATATTTGGCGTTTACCAAACATTAATTGAGTGTAGTCGATATTTATACTTTGTTTGATTTTTTTGAATTCGGTTTCATTTCTAATGATAGTTACGTGATGGATACGTGATATTTACGTAATAGCTAGCAGAAAAAATTAGAATAATTAAAATGTGAAAGGGAAATTTGAAAGGGAAACTTGATTAACTAAATCAAGTTTTCAGGTTTGAGTAGCTTGGCAAGATAACTTGGTTCTAAATCAGTCATCTCTTTGGCAACGTCTAGAATAGGTCGTTTTTCCGCATAGGCACGTTTAGCAATATCCGCTGCTTTGCTATAACCAATTTCCCTATTTAACGCAGTGACCAGAATAGGATTACGTGCCAAATTTTCTTCTAACGTTTGAGAATTAACACTAAAATCAGCAATAGTGTTGCTTAACGCTTGGCAGCTCCCACTGAGTAATTGTATGCTTTGTAGGAGATTGTACGCAATAACTGGCAACATCACGTTAAGCTGAAAATTACCCGAGCCGCCTGCCATCGTAATGGTCATATCATTGCCGATAACTTGCGCTGATGCCATAGCGACACCTTCTGGCAATACCGGATTAATCTTACCGGGCATAATACTACTGCCCGGTTGTAATGCTTTGAGAGTAATTTCTCCTAGCCCTGCCAGTGGTCCACTGTTCATCCAGCGTAAATCGTTGGCAATTTTAAGTAACGCCACTGCTAACGTTTTCAGCTGACCCGACATCTCAACCGCGGTATCTTGACTACTTAACGCAGCAAACAGATTATCTGCCGTGGAAAAGGCAAAGCCAGTAAGATTAGACAACTGTTGGACAAATAAACTGGCAAATTGTTCCGGTGCGTTGACGCCAGTACCCACAGCAGTTGCGCCTTGGGCAATTTGACAAAGTCGTTGTTGACTATCACCAATGCGGCTAACCGCCAAAGACAATTGTGCGCGCCAAGAAGATAACTCTTGTGCAAAACTAAGTGGCATTGCGTCCATTAAATGGGTGCGACCTGTTTTGAGTTGACCGGCCAATGCCTGCTCTTTGAGCAGGATCACTGCTTGTAATTGTGTTAGTTCGGGTAATAATTGTTGCTCAAGCGCTATCTGAGCGCTGAGGTGGATTGCAGTAGGAATAACATCATTGCTACTTTGGCTGCAATTCACCTCATCATTAGGATTAATGACTCGTTTCAGTTGTTTCAGTTGCTTGCTCGCTAATGTGGCAATCACCTCATTTGCATTCATGTTGGTACTAGTACCTGAACCCGTTTGAAACACATCAATAGGAAATTGATCACTGTATTTTCCGCTAGCAATCTCCATCGCCGCGTCATAAATGGCATCGGCTATGTCACTATCAAGCATCCCAAGTTCAGCATTTGCTTTAGCCGCAGCGGCTTTAATTAAGCCAAGACTTTTAATAAAGCTTGTCGGCATCACCAAATTACTAATGGTGCAGTTATTTACCGCTCGCTGGGTTTGAGCACCATACAATGCCTCGCTAGGCACGTTGACCTCCCCTAAGCTATCGGTTTCTATACGATAGGGTGAATCCATCACAGCCTCCAAAAACAATAAATTTAATCGGTTTATCGGTATTTTCTTTATGCTTTATGTCTAGCCTTGAGCGACTATCCGGTTAAGGACATAAGTCAACACCCCACCCGCCTGATAATAATCAACTTCAACGCCAGTATCTAAACGGGATAACAATTGAATTTTAACCGACTCTCCCGATGGATAATGGATCACCGCATCCAGTTGTTGATTGGCGCTAATTTCACCGCCCAAGCCCAAAACATCGACGGTTTCATCACCACTCAATTTTAATGATTTACGATCATCTCCTGGCATAAACTGTAATGGCAACACGCCCATGCCAGCCAAATTAGAACGATGGATCCGTTCAAAACTCTCGGCAATAACCGCTTTTACGCCTAATAACAATGTACCTTTAGCCGCCCAATCACGACTTGACCCCGTACCATATTCTTTACCCGCAATAATGACACTTGCCCGTCCATTTTCCTGATACGCCATGGCAGCGTCATAAATAAACATAGGTGCAGACTCGCCTTGTAAATGCGTATAGCCTCCTTCAAGGCCTGGCGTCATTTCATTACGAAGCCTAATATTACCAAAGGTACCTCGCATCATTATTTCATGATTACCACGACGTGAACCGTACGAATTAAAATGGATATCTTCAACGCCATTATCACGTAAGAACTGTGCCGCAGGACTGTCTTTAGGGATTGCGCTAGCGGGTGAAATATGATCGGTTGTTATGGTATCACCCAACATGGCCAAAATGGGTGCATCAACAATATCGTCATAATTATCACGGTATTTCGGCTCAAAAAATGGCGGTAATTGTATATAGGTTGAATCCTGTGAAAACTGATAACTGGCATTATCATCGGACTTAATCTCCTGCCACAAGTCATCACCTTCAAATACTGAACTGTATTGTTGTTTAAACATCAGGTGAGTAACACTTTTGAGTAACGCCTCAATTTCTGCATTACTTGGCCAGATATCTTTTAAATAGACCTGCTTTCCGTCACTCCCTGTGCCGATAGGATCTTTCCCTAAATCGATCCGAGTCGTTCCGGCAAGAGCATAGGCGACAACTAAAGGCGGTGATGCTAACCAAGCCGCTTGTACTTGTGGGTGAATGCGCCCTTCAAAATTACGATTGCCGGATAATACCGCACTGACAAGCACATCATTTTCTCGAACACACTCTGCCACTGGTTTCAACAACGGGCCTGAATTACCGATACAGGTAGTGCAACCATAACCAACCAAATTAAATCCCAACTTATCCAGTGCGGGTTGTAGTCCTGTTTCTACCAGATAGTCGGTAACTACTCGTGATCCGGGGGCAAGTGACGTCTTCACCCATGATTTACACATTAACCCTTTTTCCAAGGCTTTCTTAGCAACTAATCCTGCCGCCAACATTACCATCGGATTTGAGGTGTTGGTACAAGAAGTAATTGCCGCAATAACGACATCACCATGATGCAGAGAATCAGTACTGCCAGCGAGCGGAAATTTCGTTGCTTGTTGCTCCCCCTTACCGCTGAGTTGAATAGAATCATCCATCGCGACTTTTAGCTGACGCATCGGCACGCGATCTTGTGGTCGACTCGGTCCGGCCAGATTGGTTTGAACGCTGCTCATATCAAGATGTAAACAGGCAGAATAATCAGCTGTGGGTGTGTTTTCATCGTGCCACATACCCTGTACTTTACAATAGGCTTCAACCAGATCAATGCTTTGTTGTTCTCGGCCAGTCAGCTGTAAATAATTTAGGGTTTGTTGATCAACGGGAAAGAAGCCACAAGTAGCGCCATATTCGGGTGCCATATTGGCAATTGTCGCGCGATCAGCCAAGGGTAAATGGGCTAATCCCGCACCATAAAATTCGACGAACTTCCCCACCACGCCGTGCGTTCTGAGCATCTGTACCACTTGTAATACTAAATCAGTCGCGGTGATCCCTTCACTTAACTGCCCGGTTAACTCAAATCCAACAACATCGGGTATCTGCATCGATATCGGCTGACCAAGCATAGCCGCTTCCGCTTCAATACCACCCACTCCCCAGCCCAGTACACCTAACCCGTTGATCATGGTGGTATGACTATCAGTACCGACTAACGTGTCTGGATAAACAATACATTCATCATCATTTTCTTCACACCACACCACTTTGGCCAGATATTCTAAATTGACCTGATGACAAATACCCGTTCCCGGGGGAACTACACTGAAATTATTGAATGATTTTTGGCCCCATTTTAAAAACTGATAACGCTCTTTATTACGCTCCATTTCGATAGTAACATTTTCTTCAAATGCCGCATTGCTTGAAGATTTATCAACATTAACGGAATGATCAATTACCAAATCAACTTTCGATAAAGGATTAATTTTTTGAGGGTCGAGTCCTTGTTTAACCAACGCATCACGCATTGCGGCAAGATCAACTAACGCCGGTACACCAGTGAAATCTTGCATTAGTACTCGTGCGGGATTATAGGAGATTTCATTGGCACTGCCGTGTCCTTGGCTAGCCGCCAACGTTTCAATATCTTTGCGAGAGCAACTTTTGTCATGCTGGTGGCGTAGTAAATTTTCCAGCAACACCTTAATTGACACAGGTAATCTTTCAATTGACTTGTTACCTGCTAGCTCGCCACGATTTATAGCATAATAACTATAAACTTTATCATTGACGTTAAGCGTATTTTTTGTGTCGATAACTGCTGTTTTTTTAGACATCACAACTCTCCGTTACTGGTTAATTTGAATTCATATTTACATCATTTAAGCTTAGGAGATATAAAGACAATCAACAACATTTATACCCATCACACTTCAATATACAGATTTGAGCACTTCAACATTATCATTAATTCTCCCGACTATACCCGCTCCACCTCAAGATGCAGGTTTCAGCCTGTCGAGAAAGGGTTAGGTACAAGGCATGGATTGAAGAGAATAGTTGTTCTATTATCGAAATCCATAACGCAGGAGATGACCCTTTATCGGCTTGCCCGTAGGGAGCTAAGCTAGAAAACCAGTCCTGCGTTGCACTACTTGATAAGGGAGTAACCATTATCTTCGTATCGCGCCTTGATCTGATTTCCTAGCTTAACTCTGAAACTGCATCTTGAGGTGGAACGGGTATAAATATCAGCCACCAATATACGACATCTCAACTTTTTTGTGGCTTGCCGTTTCTGCTGTGCGAAGTTGTGAATACTGATCCTCACGCTGGTTCCAAATATGTCCTAGAGCACCGGAAATTTGCGTATCGCTTTTACCCAAACGCATGAGGGCCCGTAAGTCATGACCAGACTGTCCGAATAGACAAGTATACAACTTACCATCGGTTGAGAGTCGAGCACGCGTGCAAGTGGAACAAAAAGCTTGCGTTACGCTAGATATAACGCCAATTTCACCGCTACCGTCCGCATAGGCCCATCGTTGGGCCACTTCACCGCTGTAGTTTGATTGTGCTTCGATGAGCGGCATCTCTGAGTTGATCATGCGGACAATCTCGGCTGAAGAAACAACATCCTCCATGCGCCAGCCATTTGACGAACCCACGTCCATGAATTCGATAAAACGGACAATATGTCCACTGCCTTTGAAATGCCGTGCCATGGCAACAACATCTTGATCATTAACACCTTTCTTTACCACCATGTTAATTTTAATCGACTTAAAACCAGCGCAATGTGCCGCGTCTATCCCCTTTAACACATCGGCCACAGGAAAATCAACGTCGTTCATAGCCCGAAATGTCACCTCATCAAGGGAGTCGAGTGAGACAGTCACTCGACTCAGGCCTGCGGCCTTGAGCGCTTTGACTTTTTTGGGTAATAACGTGGCGTTGGTGGTAAGCGCTATATCAAGTGACTTACCGTCTTGCGTTTTGAGGGCGGCTAGCATTTCGACTAATACCTCAAGGTTTTTACGCAGCAGAGGCTCGCCACCCGTAAGACGAACTTTCTCAACACCGTGTGCAACAAACAGCCACGTCATGCGCGTGATTTCATCGAAACTCAACAGTTCGGCTTGCGGTAGGTATTGGTAGCCCTTACCAAAGACTTCCTTGGGCATACAATAGGTACAACGGAAGTTACAGCGATCGGTTACTGAAATGCGTAGATCACGCAAGAGCCGACCGCGCGTATCTGGGATCAGGCCATTAGGTGCCAACGCGTCCCCTGGGATCAGCGGTACTTGACCAGCAGAAAGTAGGTCAATAATAGGGATTGTTTTTAGGGTCATTGGGCACCTGATATGGATAAATTGATCATTAACTGATAAGTCATGACGAGCAGCTATAGTGCGATAGTCCGCCAGTATCAAAGAACTCAAGTGGCTTCAGCCGATAGTATTTTTCTTCTACCTCGATTGATTGCTCGGCGTATGGTTGAGTCATTACTTCCTGCAACGCTCGCACTAATGAGTAATTCCCTCTGCTCGCTTGCTCATAGGCAGGCACAAGGAACCACTCTCGCAAATTATATTTTGGATTGACGAGTTTCATCTGCCTAGAAAGCTCATCTTGGGAGTGAGATCGAGCAGTATTTTCGTCAGTGATGCTAGCGTTGAGGTCTGTCCATGTAGTTAGCCACGCTGACCAGCGCTTGTCCATCCCTGCGGGATCTGCCTTATACGTATCGTTTTTGTAGAAGCTTTTTTTGAGTGGCCCAATATCGTCAGGTACCGTTGATAATTCACGGAAGAAAATGGTGTAATCAACAGCGGTTTGCGCCATCAGCGTTTCGAGTTCGCGAAACAACACCGCATTAAAGGTATGTAAGCCAAGTTTGGTAGCCCACATTTTTTCCATTTTCGCCTGCATCACTGTTGCAAAACCAGTACGAATTTCGTCAAGCTGCTTAATAGCATCCTGATCCGATGCTATCAGCGGCTGCAACGCCATGCAAAACATGTAAAAGTTTCGTTCCGCTGCTATGGGCTGATTCATAAACGAATAGTGATATCCCCCCCCTGTCCATGGTTGAAATTGTGGGTTGAACACATCGCAAAATCCGAAGGGACCGTAGTCTAGTGTAAAGCCCCCCGCCGCGCAGTTGTCACTGTTGAAGTTGCCTTGACAATAACCGACACGGATCCAATTAGCTACCAGTGACGTCAAACGGCTGCGGAACTCGCGCGCGAGCAACACCACTTTTTCAGCCGTAGAGCGTGTATTATCGATGACGTCACTGTACTCACGATCGATCAAGTGCCGCATCAGCATCTCAAGTTCTACCATCGCATTTGGGTGTTCCTGCTTGCGGGCACGGCGGCTGAAAAGCTCTAGCTGACCCACCCGAATGAACGATGGTGCGACACGAGTGGAGATGGCGACCGCCTCAGATATAAGCCTGTCCGGATCCTGTGAACGTGAGCCTTCAGAGTACCACGGTCGGTTAACCTTCTCTGTTTTTGACACGTATAAGCTCAGCGATCGCGACGAGGCTACCCCAAGTGCGTGCATGTGCTCTTGTGCTAAGAACTCGCGAACACTTGAGCGCAGAACAGCGCGACCATCAGCGCCACGGCAGTAGGGTGTACGTCCTCCGCCTTTGAGTTGCATTTCCCAGCGTTGACCGTTAATAACAGCCTCAAGCACAGACATTGCGCGACCATCCCCGTAGCCGTTACCCGTTTGGAATGGACACTGTTGATAGTATTCGTTGCCAAAAATAGACAGTGCATAGCCCGTTGCCCAACCGACCTTGCGCAGTGGCTCTGGAACCTCTGTTAGGTCTCGTCGCATGAAGTCAGCCGACTGTGCCATACTATCGTAAAAACCCAGTTCGCGAAAAAAATTTGTGCTGTGGGTAACGTACTCGGGGTCTTGGATAGGGGTAGGATTGACGGGGACATAGTGCCCGGTAAATACTTGTCTCGGTGTATGATCGAAGCCATCTTCTGTCGCATCAGGATCGCAGTTCAGCGTATCGGTGAGCGAATAGTTTGCCAGCTTTGCAAGATCGTCTAAGCTAGTCACGGTTGAAATAGTTTGCTGGGGAAGTCGATTTATCATAGGGGGCTCCTCATGGCGTGGGTAGAACGGTTTTTTTCCCGCTGCATGGTTGGTCGTATCAACAATTTCTTCGATTCCAGGGGCCAGCCCTTTCAGCATCACTTCGAATCCCTGCCAGCAGGGTTACCTTAGAGGAGGCACATCTCTGGTAGCCCCCGCTCATGTAACCTCGCTACTTATTTTTTAATGTCATAAACTTTTTATTTTTCAACAAAAGCTCTTTCAACAACATAATCCCCTTGTACCCCTTTTTTACGACTTTCCTTGAAGCCTTTTTCGTCAAGAAGGGCGCAAGTGTCTTTTAACATAGAAGGACTACCGCACAGCATCACTCGATCAAACTCAGGGTCAAGTGTCGGTATATCAAGGTCAAGAGATAACGTTCCTGTTTTTATCAAATCGGTAATTCTTCCTTGATTTTTATAAGGCTCTCGAGTGACACACGGATAGTACATAAGCTGTTCAGCTATCATTTCACCCAGATACTCATGCGTAGGCAGATCTTTTGTTATTATTTCGTGGTAAGCCAATTCATTGGTATACCTTACGCCATGGAACAAAATCACTTTATCAAAACGCTCATAAGTTTCAGGATCTTTGATTATACTTAAAAAGGGAGCCAGTCCTGTGCCTGTGCCGATCAAGAGTAAATTACGCCCATCGCGTAAATCATCAATAACCAATGTTCCCGTTGGTTTACTGCCGATAATAACTTCATCACCAATAGCTAAATGTTGTAATTTGGATGTAAAAGCCCCGCCTTCGACTTTAATACTGAAAAACTCCAAATAATCCTCATGATTTGCACTCGCAAGACTATAGGCTCGCAGGATCGGTCTAGCCTCTTCTTGTGCTAAACCAATAATGATATATTCCCCATTTCTAAAGCGGAGGCCTTGACTACGGGTTGTCTTAAAAGAAAATAGACTATCGTTCCAGTGCACAACATCGGTAACTTTTTCGGGATTGAATTTTTTATGCATGGTTTCTCCTATGCAATATGATTATTTTATTTCTTTACCTGCGGCTTGCAAGTCTGCATGGTAGCTTGAACGCACCAATGGTCCAGATGCCGCATGGGTAAAACCAAGTTCTTTAGCGATAACACCCAGTTGATCAAACTCTGCGGGAGGAACATAGCGTTTAACGGCAAGGTGGTATTTACTTGGTTGCAAGTACTGTCCTAACGTTAGCATATCTACATTATGTTCACGCAAATCTTTTAATACTGCAGTAATTTCATCTTTAGTCTCGCCAAGGCCAAGCATCAGACCTGATTTTGTCGATACCTGTGGATGCATTACTTTAAAGCGACGAAGCAGCTCCAATGAATGCTTATAGTTCGCACCCGGGCGAACTTCACGATACATATGTGGCGCAGTCTCTAGGTTATGATTAAACACATCTGGCGGTGCGGTGCTTAAAATATCGAGCGCTCTGTCTATTCGACCTTTAAAATCAGGTACCAAAATTTCAATTTTTATATGGGGTACTTGCTTTCGTATTGCATTAATACAATCGACAAAATGTTGGGCACCACCATCACGAAGATCATCCCTATCGACCGATGTAATGACGACATATTTTAATTTCATGTCTCGTATTGTTGCGGCTAATTTTTCTGGTTCTTCAGCACTCACGGGTAAAGGTCTGCCGTGTGCTACATCACAAAATGGACAGCGGCGAGTACAGATAGCACCAAGGATCATAAAGGTAGCAGTTCCGTGGTTAAAGCATTCGTTTAAATTAGGACATGAAGCTTCTTCACACACTGAACTTAAATTATGCTTACGCATCGCTTGTTTAATGTGTTCTACCTTGGCTGTGCTTCTCGGCAGTTTTACTTTTAACCAGCTAGGTTTTTTTAAGGTTGTTTCTTTCTCGCTAGCAATTATTTTTACTGGAATAAACGCTAATTTATCGGCATCACGAAGCTTTTCGCCAGCGACAAATTGTGATTGTTTTATATTACTCATCATATTGATTGACCTTGGGGCCAAAAATTGGCCTTCTATGTTTGTACTCGCTCCAATTGAAGATCCGCGTTTCAGCTGTATTGCTTGGCGACGTGTAATATTTTTTTAACCATTGCACGTAAACCATTACCGCGCATCGAACTTAAATGGCTAAATAAATCAATGTCTGTGAAAAAAGCGTTGATATTAAAATCAGTTACTTCTTGCGGTGTTTTTTTATTAAACGCACTAAGAACAATACCTGCTAATCCTTTAACAATTTGAGCTTCACTATCGACAGCCATTAACAGAAGATTATTAATTTTATCGTATTCGCATACTAGCCATACCTGACTTTGACAACCAATGATAAGATTTTCATCAGTTCGACAGGATACCGGTATGGTAGGCAGTTCCTTACCAAGGTCAATGATATAACGGTAACGATCTTCCCAATCATCAAAAAAGCAGAGAGTATCAGCGATATCTCCAGACTTTATTTCACTACCAAAAGGACTTTCTGATAAGCCAATAACAGACAGTTCATTCATCAAAATAACCCCATCTCTAATTGTGCTTCTTCCGTCATCATTTCTCGACTCCAGGGTGGGTCAAGTACAAGCTCTACCTTGACAGAGTCCACATGAGGTACTAATCCAACTTTGTATTTGACATCATCGACTAATACCGGACCCATACCACAACCTGGCGCAGTTAACGTCATAGTAATCACAACGGTATTACCGTCGATTTTACAGTTATATATCAAACCTAAATCAACAATATTGACCGGCATTTCGGGATCGTAGACAGCAGATATTGCCTTCCATACATTCCTTTCCATCACGGTTTTATTGTCTGACTTAGTGCCTGACTTACCTTCTGATTCGTCATCTGAGTCATCATCCGAGAGTTCAAATTCTAAAACGATAGGTTCAAAGCCAAGCGCATCGCCATCAGTACCATCAACACGTGCCATATTACCGTTAATAAGAACGGTATATGCACCACCTAATGATTGGGTCAAGGTGACAAAGGTATCTTTTTTAATGATGATAGGAGTTCCATCAGGCACTAATCGTGCTGGACACTCTCTATTCACTGGCATTATTTTTCTTTCCATAGTTTTCTCCGTATTCTCCAATATGAGTCAGTATGCTTTAATTTTGCCGAGTGAATAATTAAACTGAAAAACTTTCACCGCATCCGCATTCCGCTGAGCTATTGGGATTAATGAACTTAATCACTTGATTCAATCCTTCAGTCACACAATCAATTTCAGTCCCATTAACATAAGGCAAAGCTTCTTGAGTGACGTACAGCGTTAACTTATCATCATTGATAATAACTAAATCGTCATTGAGTCTAGATTCGTCAATAAAATCTAATACATATTTAAACCCATTACAGCCACTTTTTTTCACTGAAAAACACAGCCCAATGGCTTGTTTATTTTGTATATTTTTAGTTAGGTAAGTACGAGCGTTCTCACTCAAGGTTACACTAGGCTTACTGGGTTCAAAAGTCATTACAGTCATAATAAAATAATCCTGGTTATCATTATTCGCTAGTTAGTTGGTTGTTTATAGAAAGGTTCTAACTTTAGTTAACGAAGTAAAGAACATAGCTACTTCTTCTTGTGTGTTATAAAGAGAAAACGATGCGCGTACTGTGCCTGAAATGCCCAGCTCATTCATCAATGGCATGGTACAATGATGACCTGTTCGCACTGCAATACCTTGTTGATTAAGTAACGTACCCACATCACTTGGATGCGAATCCCCCATGAGAAAAGAAAAAATAGCCGTCTTGTTTTTTGCCGTACCATAGAGATGTATATCATCCATACTCTTTGACAACTCTAGACAATAATTTAGTAAGCGCTCTTCATGTAGCATGGCACCAACTCGATCAATACCATTAAAGTAATCTATTGCCGCACCAAGTCCGACAGCGCCGGCAACATTAGGCGTACCTGCTTCAAATTTATAAGGTAATTCATTCCATGTTGCTTGTTGAAAAGTCACCGTTTTGATCATTTCACCACCGGTTTGAAACGGGGGGAGCTGCTCTAGACGTTCTTCTTTACCGTATAAAACGCCAATACCCGTAGGACCAAATAACTTATGACCGGAGAAAGCATAAAAGTCACAATCAAGTTGCTGCACATCAACAGCACAATGAGCAATAGCTTGCGCACCATCTATCACGGTAATAGCACCAACTTGCTTTGCACACTGCACAATTTCTTTAACCGGATTAATCGTACCGAGCGCATTAGATACATGCGTTATGGCAACAACAGCGGTATTTTTATTGAGTAGTTTTTTATAAATTGAAAAGCTGAGCTCGCCTTGCTCATTTATTGGTACAACCACAAGTTTCGCACCGCTTCGCTGTGCTGCCATTTGCCAAGGAACAATATTGGCATGGTGCTCCATTGCCGAAATAAGAATTTCATCTCCGGGCTTTAAAAGACTTTGCCCTAATCCGCTAGCGATCATATTAATCGCTTCCGTTGTCCCTTTGGTCCAAATTATTTCATGACTATGTTTTGCATTAATAAAATGCTTTACGTTACTGCGTGCATTCTCGAATAGCTCAGTGGCGTTATCACTTAAGGTATGAGCACCTCGATGCACATTAGCATTACTATTTTCATAAAATTGATTTACAGCATTAATCACACACTGTGGTTTTTGCGTCGTGGCCGCATTATCCAAATAAATTAACGGTCGGCCTTTAACTTGTTTATTTAATAAAGGGAAATCTTGCCTAATTTTGTCAATATCGAAGGTGTTGTCAGACCTAATGTTAAAGGTATTATCAGAAGTACTGTCTTGTGCAATCGCAGGTAAAGAAGACATGGTTATTTTTCTCCTCCGTACTGTAATGGAGTAAATAAGCTAGACAAACGCTGTGTAACAAAATCTCGCACACTACTTTCGGTTAGCTGATTAACTATTTCTGCAATAAAAGCCATACTCAAAAGTCGCTTAGCTTCCACTCTTGAAATCCCTCTAGATTGCAAATAAAATAATGCCTCACTATCAATTTGACCTACTGTAGCGCCATGCGTACATCTTACATCATCAGCATAAATTTCAAGTTCAGGTTTAGTATTAATAGTGGCTAAATCTGAGAGTAATAGATTTTTATTACTGAGCTCGGCCAAGGTTTTTTGGGCGTCTGGATGAATATGAATACGGCCATTAAATATCGCATTCGCTTCATTATCGACTAAACCTCGAAAGACTTCATTACTGCTACAATTGGCGGCAATATGCTCCATACAAGTATGGTTATCAATACTTTGCTTGTTACGACCGTAGAAACTGCCTCTCACATCGGTACTGGCATGTTCACCTTGTAAAGACACCGTAAGATCATTACGTTTTAGTTTAGAAGCCAGACTAATTTGATGCTGTCGATAAATACTGTCACGACCTTGTTGTACTCGGTGATTGCATATACTGGTGACACTTTCATCAAGTTGAATTCGGCTATGAGTGAGCTGAGCGTTATCATTAACAAAACTTTCAATCACCGTATTAACCATTGCGGTATGTTTGAATGGGGCATCTTCGTGCTCAATTACTGTCGCTTTAGATCCAGTTTCAGCAATAATTAATACCCGCATCATACTCGTTTTAGGTTGTTCACCTGTCGAAAAATTTACGATATAGAAAGGCTTATCAACAGAGCAATGCTCAGGAATATGAATAAGCAACCCGTCATTAAGTTGTTCGCTGTTTAGGCTAGAGAAATAATCATGGTAATAGTTATGACTGCTATCTAGGTGCTCAACAATAAGTTCTTGCTGAGCAGTACTAGCCTCAGAGAATAAAACACTATAAGGGTTACTTTCGTGTTGAGACAATTCACTAACAAATACGCCATTAACAAAAACTAACCGATACGCATCTAAATTATTTATCAACGATTGTGAAAGTAATTTATTAATATCAGTGACACTTTTTGAATCGAGATCTCCTTTACTTTGAGTGTCTAAGGGATCACTGGATAATAGTGCTTTAAGTCTCAGATATTTCCAGTCTTCTGTTTTTTGTGTCGGTAACTGTAGACTGGTTAAGCGTTTACTGGCTCCATCACGAATAGGTTGTAACCACGCGTTTTTATCCGGTTGTTGATCCTTGGTGAAGTCAGTTTTTGTTGCTGTTAGATTAGTCATAATTAAACCTTCAGTGAGTTAGCTGGCTGCTCAGTTCCATTTTTATTCTCACTTTCTAACCAGCTGTAGCCTTTATCTTCTAATTTCAACGCTAATTCACTTCCACCAGATTTAACGATCTTTCCGTCGGCCAATACATGGACAAAGTCAGGTTGAACATAATCTAATAATCGTTGGTAATGGGTGATCAAAATAAACGAACGATCGGCGCTACGCAAGGCGTTGATACCATCGGCTACCACTTTCAGTGCATCGATATCTAAGCCTGAATCTGTTTCATCAAGTAGGCATAACGTTGGCTCTAACATTAACATTTGCATAATTTCGTTACGTTTTTTCTCGCCACCCGAAAAACCTTCATTAACGCCACGCTTAAGAAAATTAGTATCGAGATCAACTAACTTACATTTTTCACGTGCGAGTTTCATAAACTCAACAGCGCTGAGTAGTGGTTTTTTTTGATGGGTATGGAGACATTCAAGCGCTGTTTTTAAAAACTCAAGATTACTAACTCCAGGTATTTCAACCGGATACTGAAAGGCAAGAAAAATGCCTTCGCGTGCCCGCTCTTCAGGCGCAAGTGTTAATAAGTTTTGGCCTTCAAACGTGACAGTTCCATCGGTGGCTTCATAATTTTCACGACCGGCGAGTACGTTCGATAACGTACTTTTACCACTGCCATTGGGCCCCATAATCGCGTGCACTTCACCGGGCTTAATCTCAATGTTTAATCCTTTAAGGATCTCTTTGCCATCGACTGTGGCTTTTAAATTTTCAATTTTTAGCATTTCTTAACCTTAATATATTTTATAAAGCTTGTATCAGCCTAGTTATACGGCTGATATCTGTATCATGAACTTTTTTGAGTCTAGGTAGCACGTTATCCAACAGAGCCCTCTAGGCTGACCTCTAACAGTTTTCCTGCTTCAACAGCAAACTCCATAGGTAACTCTTTGAAAACAGATTTACAAAAACCATTAACAATCATTGATACCGCTTTTTCAGGATCTATACCCCGTTGTTGACAAAGGAATAACTGATCTTCACTGACTTTTGATGTCGTCGCTTCATGTTCAACTATTGCACTGGGATTTTTACTAACAATATAAGGAAAAGTATGAGCGGCACATTTATCACCAATTAACAGTGAATCACATTGGGTAAAATTACGTGCTCCTTCAGCTTTGGGCGACATATGGACTAAACCACGATATGAATTTGACCCCTTGCCCGCTGAAATCCCCTTTGAGATAATGGTACTACGAGTATTACGACCCAGATGGATCATTTTTGTCCCCGTATCAGCCTGTTGGGCATTACGTGTTAGGGCAACTGAATAAAATTCACCAACACTATTATCACCCATTAAGACCACGCTTGGGTATTTCCAAGTAATTGCTGAGCCGGTTTCTACCTGAGTCCATGATATTTTCGCATCGGCGTGACAGATACCGCGTTTGGTAACAAAATTATAGATGCCTCCCTTACCGTTTTCATCGCCTGGATACCAGTTTTGAACGGTTGAGTATTTGATTTGCGCCCCTTTTAAAGCGACTAACTCAACGACTGCGCCATGCAGTTGATTTTCGTCTCGTGAAGGTGCGGTACAGCCTTCAAGGTAGCTGACATAACTGCCTTCATCAGCAATAATCAAAGTACGCTCAAACTGGCCTGTATTCATTTCATTGATCCGGAAGTAGGTTGATAACTCCATCGGACATCTAACACCTTTAGGAATGTAAACAAACGAGCCGTCACTAAATACTGCACAATTTAGTGCCGCATAAAAATTATCGGTAACTGGCACTACAGAGCCCAAATATTTTTTAATCAGTTCTGGATGTTCTATAACCGCTTCTGAAAGTGAACAGAAAATCACTCCAGACTCAGCAAGCTTTTCTTTAAAAGTGGTGATAATAGAAACACTATCAAAGACAACATCAACAGCGACACCCGCAAGCGCAGCTTGCTCATGTAATGGAATACCTAATTTTTCATAAGTACGAAGTAATTCAGGGTCAACTTCGTCTAAACTTTTAGGTGCATCTTCCTGGCTTTTAGGGCTTGAATAGTAAGCAATGGAGTCAAAGTCAATTTCAGGGTAATTAACATGTGCCCATTTTGGGCGTTCCATCTCTAACCATTGTCGGTATGCATTTAGACGCCATTCCAACATAAATTCAGGCTCATTTTTTTTTGCAGATATCTTCCTGATAACATTTTCATCCAATCCAGGATCAAAAGTTTGCATTTCAACATCTGTTATAAAACCAGCTTCATAGCCGGAATTAATACGCTCATCAATAACACTGCTCTCGCTCATAATGATCAACTCTCTTTCTATAGGTTTGCAAAGTAAATAGTGCTGAGTCACATACCAAACTCTAAAAACATTAATTTGAGAAGGATCTATCTTTAGCTATTAGGTAGCTACGCTGATGATCTCAATTGCATTGTGTGAAACTCTAACACCATAAAGAATACTAATTTGGTAATGTTTATCAGTTTATATTACACGGGCAATTAATACAATACTAAATTGGTATTTGTAAGTCCTTTTTGAGGTGGGAGAGACAATATTTAAAAGGAAAACAGTTGGCAGTACTTTGATATTTCATCTAGATTTATTGTACGAAAAATAAACGGGGTTTTGTCATCTGTTGAGATTTTTTCTGATTAGAATATTTTGTTCCATTTAATTGACTCAGTTGTTGGGAGATACAAAGCACTGGTATTTTTTGAAAAAATTTTGCGTTGTTTTAGAACATAGTTTTAGCACATAAAAAACCCGCATTAGCTTTCACCAATGCGGGTTTTATTATTTTATTTCAGTAAATACTGAATTATTTTCAGATTCAGGAACTAATACTGAACAAAAAACTGTTCAGATGAACCTAGCAAACGTAACATTCCATATTTGTCGCTATATTTAGTCGCTGTTTCCGCCTTCAACACGGCTTTTCAATTTTTGTCCCGGTCTAAAAGTAACAACTTTTCGGGCAGAAATTGGAATATCCTCACCAGTTTTAGGATTACGGCCAGGGCGTTCGCTTTTTACCCGCAAATCGAAATTACCAAAACCAGAAAGTTTAACTTGTTCACCACTCTCTAAGGTTTCGCGGATATCTTCAAAAAATATCTCAACCATTTCTTTTGCGTCGCGCTTGCTCAGCCCAACTTTTTCAAATAAATGTTCTGCTACTTCTGCTTTGGTAAGCGCCATTGCTTAGTCCCTCAGTGATGCATTTAACTCAGTTTTTAAGGTTTCAACAACTCGATTTATAACATCTGTGATGTCTTTATCTTCAAGCGTTTTGTTTGTATCTTGTAATACCAAGGCAATGGCAAGGCTTTTATAGCCGTCTTCAATACCTTGACCTTGGTATACATCAAACAAGTTTAGATCAATTAAATAATTTCCGCCAACCTTTTCAATAAGTTGTAGTACTTTTTTTGCATCAACGTCCTCTTTTACTACCACTGCAAGGTCTCTTCTATTTGCAGGAAAGCGAGATATATCACAGGCTTCAGGGATTTTTTGAACTAAAATTTCTGATAACAATAACTCAAAAATTAATGTTCTGCCATTAAGTCCTAATTTTCGTTCTAATTCAGGATGTAAGGCGCCAACATAACCCACTAAAATACCATTACGGGTAATTTGTGCTGTTTGACCTGGGTGTAATGCGGCAATTTCTGCTTGAGAAAACTCATAACTTGTTGCATCGGCTGTTAGTGAAAGAAGCGCTTCAACATCCCCTTTAATATCATAAAAGTCTGCCGCTGCTTTTTCTATACTCCAATGTTCATCACTTCGATTACCACCAATAACACCGGCAATCATATTTTGTTGACGCACACCATTTTCAGCTGATTCATCAGGAACAAAACGTAAACCACATTCAAACATGCGAATTCTCGCTTGTTGACGGTTTTGGTTGTAAACAACTGATTGCAATAAACCGGTGAATAAACTTAAACGCATTACCGACATTTCTGAAGAAATAGGATGTGGCAAAGTCATAACGGCTTCATCTGGATGCAATAAACTTTGTATTTTCGGGTCAACAAAGCTGTAAGTGATCGCTTCTTGATAATCACGATTAACTAAGGTGTTTTTAAGTTTATTAACACTGATGTTCGCTTCTTGTTGCTTAACCATTTTTAACGTTGCTTTTGGCGAAACATTTGGGATGTTGTTATAACCAAAAATACGGGCAACTTCTTCGATTAAATCCACTTCAATTTTAATGTCAAAACGATAAGCAGGTACGATTACTTGCCATACTTTGGCACTACCTGAACCTTGCTCACTGACATCAAAACCAAGGCGCGTTAATATTTCAGAGACTTTGTCATCACCGATAGGATGACCAATGCGACCATCTAATTTTTCACGGCGTAAACTAATGTTTTTAGTTTTTGGAAGATTGTCATCTGACTTGGCTTCAACAATAGGCCCTGCTTGACCGCCAACAATGGCTAATAAAAGCGTTGTAGCACGCTCCATAGCATCATGTTGCAAGGTTGGATCAATACCGCGTTCATAACGATGTGACGCGTCAGTATGTAAACCGTATTGACGCGCTTTACCAATGATAGATAACGGTGCAAAGAAAGCACTTTCTAAAAAGATATCGGTGGTTTCATTGGTGACACCTGAATGTAAACCACCAAAAATACCCGCGATAGCTAATGCGTTACTTTCTCCAGTTGAGCCAGTATCCGCAATAACCAATGTTTTCTCTTTTAACGTCACTTCTTTTTCATCAAGTAACGTTAGTTTTTCATCTTTATTGGCAAAACGAACGATAATACCCGCATCGGGAGCACCATCGTCGATTTTAGCTAAATCAAAGGCATGCATTGGGTGACCCAGTTCTAACAGCACATAGTTAGTGACATCAACAACAGGGTCAATTGCGCGTGTACCGCAGCGGCGTAGTTTTTCAACCATCCATAAAGGTGTTTGTGCACTTAGGTTAATGCCTTTAATAACACGACCTAAATAGCGAGGACACGCTTCTTCTGCAGCAATAGTAATAGTTAACGTATCATCAATAGTCGGTTGTACCGCTGTTATCTCTACTTCATTTACTGATTGAGAATTTAAAACGCCTACTTCACGCGCTAATCCCTTGATACCTAGGCAGTCACCACGGTTAGCCGTTAAATCAACATCAATAGTGACATCATTTAAGTCTAAATATTCACGAACACACCTGCCAATGGGTGCGTCCTGTGCTAATTCCATTATTCCGGCAGAAGGACCGTCTGAGCTATCGCTTAAACCAATTTCAGATTCACTACACAGCATTCCATTAGAGACTACGCCACGTAATTTGGCTTTCTTAATTTTAAAGTCACCCGGTAGTACCGCGCCAACAGTCGCAACCGCTACTTTTAAGCCTAAACGGCAATTTTTTGCGCCACAAACAATATCAACCAACTCGCCTTTTTCAACGTGAGCTGAGCTATAATCGCCAAGGCTAATTTTTGTTACTTGCAGTTTGTCTGCATCAGGATGTGGACCACATTCAACAACTTCACCAATAATAACGCTAGTAAACTCACCAGCAACAGGATCAACGCCGTCTACTTCAAGACCAGCCATTGTTATTTGATGCGCTAAGTCATCAGAAGAAAGTGCAGGATTTACCCACTCACGTAACCAAGATTCACTAAATTTCATTTGTGCTTTCCTACTTGAACTGTTTTAAGAAGCGAAGATCGTTTTCAAAGAATGCCCGTAAATCATTTACGCCATAACGCAACATAGTTAAGCGCTCTACGCCCATACCAAAGGCAAAACCGGTGTAAACTTCTGGGTCTATACCAACACCTTTAAGTACATTAGGGTGAACCATGCCACAACCTAGTACTTCTAACCATTTGCCATCTTTGCCCATAATATCGACTTCGGCTGAAGGTTCAGTAAAAGGGAAATATGACGGACGGAAGCGAATTTCTACTTCTTCTTCAAAAAAATGATGTAAGAAGTCATGCAAAATACCTTTAAGGTGAGTAAAGCTAACGTCTTTATCTACCATTAAGCCTTCAACTTGATGGAACATAGGTGTATGCGTTTGGTCATAATCGTTGCGGTAAACTTTACCCGGAGAGATAATGCGCAATGGCGGTTTTTCAACTTCCATGGTGCGAATTTGAACGCCAGATGTTTGCGTACGTAAGACTAATTTAGGATTAAAGTAGAACGTATCATGGTCTTGACGTGCTGGATGATGTTCAGGAATATTCAATGAATCAAAGTTATGATAATCATCTTCTACTTCTGGACCCGCTTTAACTTCAAAGCCTAAATCACCAAAAAAACTTTCTATACGCGCAATAGTGCGAGACACAGGGTGAAGGCCACCCAATGATGTGCCACGTCCAGGCAACGTAACATCAATAGATTCTGCCGCCAATTTTTGAGTGATTTCTTCTGCGCGCAATAACTCGCCACGCTCAGTTAGTAATTTTTGCACGGCTTGCTTGGCAATATTAATCACTTGACCCATTTTAGGCTTTTCTTCTTTGGGTAATTTACTCAAGCCTTTCATTTGCTCGGTAAATAAACCTTTTTTACCTAAAAAGTTAACGCGAACTTGATCAAGCGCATTTGGATCTGTGGCATCAGCAATGGCAACTTCGGCCTGCGTAACAATGCTATCTATGACGGTGGTATCTAAACTCATGACTTCCTCTAAAACGAGACTGATTTTAATAATAAAATTGTGGTGATTTTACACGATATTCAAGGAATATGTAGGGTAAATAGCGCTTATTAATGAGATCTAGCGATTTATACCAAATGAAATAGTGAATTAGTCAATTGTGAGGTATATCAGGGAGGTTAGAACAAGCAAAGTTTGTGCATAACAACGTTACAATTGTTGATTTTACTCGGGACTTTTTTGTGCAGCTTCTATAGTCGTATTTTGTGAAATTAGTCGTCTTTCTTTTTCTTTAGCTTGTTGTTCAGCTTCGCGTTTAACCAAAACAAAGGTGAGAAACATTTTTGTTGGCAATGAAAAGATCAAACCAAAGGCAATGCAAACGGCGCTAATAATTATCCCTGTTACGCCGAGTGATTCCATATACTCATTAAAATTATGTAGATATACCCCTAACAGTAATAAACAGAGTCCAATACTAATAGAGGTTTTCAATAATTTAATTAAAGTTTGTTCAGACATATTAAAAGTTTTTCAATTAATGACTATGAAAAACTATACGCCTGTCAACTTTACTATTACTTGCGCTACATCAAAATTAGGTCAAAATCAGGTCAAAACCGCAAGTAATGCCTCAACAGGATGTCTTGCCTTTAACTCAGTGAAGCGTTTAACTTGAGAGCGACAAGAAAACCCAGTTGCTAATATTTGTTCTGGCGCTAAATCAATTAATTTGTGCTGCCAACTTAATTCAAATAACCCTTTCGAATTTTCTAAGTTAGATTTTTCATGGCCATAAGTGCCTGCCATGCCACAACAACCCACACTAACTTTATCTAGTGATAAACCAAAGTGATTAAAAATAGCTAACCATTCATTCTCACTATTGACTAGCGCTGTTTTTTCGGTGCAATGGGAAAAGAGTTTAAAAACTGGTTTTTTATCATTTTCATTGATATTAGCGTTAAGCGTTGTCTCTTTTTTGATAAACGACAACAACCATTCATGGGCTAATAGCACCTCAAAATCACCCCGTTTATCACCTAATGTTTTAGCATATTCATCACGATAACAAAGTACCATTGACGCATCCATTCCCACCATAGGTATATTTAAGTGTGATAACTGGTTTAAAAATTCACTACTCGATTTGGCTGTTTGAGCAAAACGTGCTAAAAATCCTTTAACATGTTGCGCTTTACCATTAGGTTTAAATGGCAGTAAAATTGGCTCTAAACCTAATTGTCTAATTAACCCCATCATGCTTTGTACGGTATTAGCATCATAAAATGAAGTGAAAGGGTCTTGTACAATTAGCACATAACCTTCACGTTGCTTATCAGTCAAATATTGTAATTTGGTTAAATCAAAACCAGAGTAACCCGCCTGCTTTACCTGTTTTTTCAAAGTAGGTACGCTAAGCAGTGGTGTATTGACATAACCAATGGTTTTTTCAGACAAGGTCTCATACGCTTTTAAGCTTAAAATACTGTTTACCAGTTTCGGTGCTTTTGCCATGAGTGGCGCTAAAATCTCAACATTAGCTACTAAATGATCTTTTAATGGTCGAGGATAGCGAGTGTGATATAGGTTAATAAAACGACTTCTAAAGTCAGGTACATCAACCTTAATTGGGCACTGACTAGCACATGCTTTACAGGCTAAACAGCCTTGCATGGCTTCCATTACTTCGTGAGAAAAATCGTCTTTATTGTCCTCTTTAGATAAGAAGGTTACTTTAAATTTTGTAATGCTCGTATCAAGTAACCTTTTGACACTCCAGTTATTAATGTCTTGCTCAAGCGCTAAAACATCTACGCCCTGTTTTTCTAATAAACGCAACCATTCACGCATTAAGCCGGCTCGGCCTTTAGGCGAATGACGTCTATCTTTGGTTATTTTGCTCGACGGGCACATAGGGCTGTCTGCATCATAATTAAAGCATAAACCATTACCGTTACAATCCATCGCAGCGGTAAAAGACTCTTTTACTGCAACTGGAATTTGTCTGTCATAGAAGCCACGTTTAGTGTCATCAACACTGACTAATTGTTCGTTAGACTCTATTGGGGTACAAATTTTACCTGGGTTCATTTTGTTTAGTGGATCAAACACGGCTTTAATTTTTCTAAGCTCGGTAAATAATTCTTCACCAAAAAATGCAGGGGCATATTCAGAGCGATAACCTTTACCGTGCTCTCCCCACATTAAACCACCATATTTAGCGGTAAGTTTTACCACTTCATTAGATAACGTTCTTAGTAGTTTTTCTTGTTCTGGATCGCACATATCCAGTGCTGGGCGTACATGTAATACCCCCGCATCAACATGACCAAACATGCCATAATGCAAATTGTAGCTATCTAGTAATTCACGAAATTCGCCAATATAATCAGCTAAATTTTCAGGAGGCACCGCAGTGTCTTCTGCAAACGCTAAGGGTTTTTGACTCCCCTCAGTGTTCCCCAGTAAACCCACGGCTTTTTTACGCATGGCATACAGTTTATTTATGCTAACTAAATCAGACGTTACTTGATAACCAATAACGCCACCCGTGTTATCACTGGCAATAGTGTCATCTAACCCTTGGGTTAATAGCGAAACTTGCTCAGCCAATGCGTCAACCGTTGTACCATTAAATTCAACAATATTAATACCATCCATGACTTTATCAGGCACATCAGTGATTAAATCACTGACACTGTGCCAAACAATATCTTGCTTAGCTAAGTTCAATACTTTGCTATCAATGGTTTCAACTGATGTTGCTTTAGCGCGAACTAAAAACGGTGAGTGGCGCAATGCCGAATCAAAACTATCGTATTTAATGTTGATCAATGTTTTAGCTGGGCTAACAGGCGTTATGTTAAGTTTTGCCTGACAAACAAACGCCAATGACCCTTCAGAGCCAGTGATTAAACGGCTTAGATCAAAAGTTTTCTCTTCATCTTGTAAAACATTTTCTAAGTCATAACCGGTTAGAAATCGATTTAAACGGGGGAATTTTTCTAAAATAAGTTGACGATTATCCAGACTTGACGCCAATACTTGCTTCGTTATTTGTCCGTGACTGCTGTCTTCTTTTGCTAATAACTGTGCCTGAGCCATCGTCATCGGCGCTGTATTGAGTAGATCGCCATTGGCTAAAACTGACTGAAGGGATAACACATGATTAGAGGTTTTTCCGTAAACCAATGAACCTTGTCCTGAGGCATCGGTATTAATCATGCCACCAATAGTGGCGCGATTAGACGTGGATAAATCAGGGGCAAAGAAAAAGCCATGAGGGCGTAAATAGTCATTAAGTTGATCTTTAATAACACCCGCTTCAACTTTCACCCATTTTTCTTCTACGTTGATTTCAAGTACTTTATTCATGTACTTAGACAAATCAACAATAATACCTGGCGTTAAGCTTTGGCCATTAGTTCCGGTACCACCGCCACGTGCACTAAATTTAATTTCACTGTACTGATCTTCACTTGCGGTTTTTGCGAGTATAACAATGTCTTGCCTAGTGCGAGGATGAATTACCAATTGAGGTAATTGCTGATAAATACTGTTATCAGTGGCAACTGATAAACGAGCACTGTAACTCGCATTTATATCGCCAGTAAAACTATTACTTTTTAGTGAAGCGACAAAACGCTCATAAAGTGGAGAAAGATGTGTTTCGTGATCAATACGCGGTAGCATGGATATTATCTATACAGGGAGTAATTGGCCAAAGTATATCATGAGCCAATTAATTTTTGTGTGGGTTATTAGCCTTAGCAATGGGTAATTGTAAGAAAGTTTTACTACTATGGCTCACCCCAACATAAATAACTATAGCCGTTACCAATCAAGATAGATGTTTGTGAGTGCTTAAGCTATTTCGATTCAAGGCGCTGTGATGAAATAATGGTTGTTTCATTATAAATCACAGCAACAATGAAGCAATGTTGCTCCTATTTATTTAAAAAGAGCAGACACACTGTATTTAAACTGACTATGACAAGATAAACAGCCACCGATCATTTTTTTAAAGTTATCGCCCACACCATCGATATTTTTTTGTTGAGCATTTGTCATTATAGCCAAGGCTGCTTTATGAACGATCTCATCATTTGCCTTAAATTGAGCCATATCAGACCCCATAGCCTTCATGATTTTCATACGAGTGGCCATACTTGGTTTGGGATGATCAGCAATATTTTCTGCTTTAGTTGCTATTAAGGCAAAGTCTTCATTGAGCATTGCCGCTGTTAACTCTTGGGTATTTTTTAATAAGCCTTGCATTACTAATTTGAGGCTACCTTCTGTGGCCTTTACTTTTACTGTATCAGAACTTACTTCACCTGAACTTATTGCATTGGGATTTACTGCATTTGAACTGACAGCATCACTTGCGATTAAAAAATTGGCCGTTGTTAAGGTGACTAATGAAATGGCAAGTAACGATTTTTTATGGCTTAACATTTTATTCTCCTATTTTTATGTTTTATATTTTATGTTTTATATTTTATGTTTTATATTTTTAACCATTATTTGAATGTAATAGCTGTTTTGAATCTGGCTCTACTTCTGTTTCTGATTCACCGGCTTTAGCCATACCAAAGTCATCCAACACACAGTAAAGGCACGGAATAACAAAAAGCACTAGCAGTGTTGAGGTCGCTATGCCAAAAACGATACTAGTCGCTAAAGGAATTAAAATTTGCGCTTGTGAACTAGTCTCAAACAACAGCGGTGTCATACCCGCAATTGTTGTGATTGATGTGAGCAGTACGGCTCTAAAACGATCATGACTCGCTTTTGCTGCCGCTTCATGTACAGTAAATCCCATTTTCACGCGTTTTTTTACAAACTCAACTAACAATATTGAATCATTAACAACAATGCCTGCCAGTGAAATAAAACCCATCATTGAAGGCATAGTAAATTGTAACCCCATCACTAAATGCCCCCAAACAACACCAATCATAGCTAAAGGAATAGTCACTAAAACCACAAAGGGTTCAATATAACTTTTAAATTGAAATGACAGCAATATAAATACGCCAAATAAACCAACCACAAACGCTCTCATCATAGACAATTGTGTGGTGCCGGCATTTTTTACTTCACCTTCAAAACTTAGCGTTAATTCTGGGTAACGTTGATTAAATTGTGGCAACCAACGCTTAGTAATATCGGCAAGTACTTTCTTAGTGTTATTTTTATCGACATCAATATCACCATAAACAGTAACATTGCGTTGATTATTCACCCGACTAATACGCGCATAACCTCTTGATGCTTCGATGTTAGCAACACTGGATAAGGGGATAATCGCTTTAGTTTGTGGATGTATAATTGAAAATGTATCTAAATCCTGAAATTCATCTCGAGAAGCCGCATCAAGCTTCACCGTGACCTCAAATGTATTTAAGCCAACATTGGTTTCTAATACTTTAATCCCTTGGAAAGCGCTGCGCATTTGGCTAGCAATAGTTTGTGCATCAATACCTAAGTTTGATGCGCCTGCTTTTAAAGTGATTGAAAATTCAGGTTTACCCGGTCGTAAATCATCAAAAACATTCTCAACACCATCATAGCCAGCAAGCCAAGCTTGTAAATCAAAGGAGGCATGTGACAATTGGTCAAAATCATCACCGCTAAGTCTGATTTCAATGGCTTTACCGCTAGGACCTATAACCGGCTCTTTAAACGAAATAGATTTTGCTTGAGCGATAACACCAGCGCTTTCTCGCCAATAATTAATAAAAGGCTGAGTACTGGTTTGCCGTGACTCCGCGGTAAGTAAGTCCACTTTAATAGTAGCTAAATGAGGTCCTAATTCAAAAGCATCTTCATTTTCATTGTAGCTAACACTAATCGCTTTAATGAGTGTTTCTTGTTCATTTTGTTGAAAATGCTCTGACGTTTTGTCTAACGCTTGCAGTAATCGCTGCACTACCGCTTCGGTTTGTTTTAATGGTGTACCTGATGGCATTAAAACTCTTGCCTGTACCATATCACCTTCGATATTTGGAAAAGCAGAAAACTTTAAAATACCCGATGCTAACATGCTAATAGAAAATAAAAACAAGGCGACTACGCTCCCTAAAAAGGCATAGCGAAAGCGAATAAGTAGCTCGACTAAATCACCCACTTTAGTTCTAAAGTGTTCAAATTTTTGTTCAAATTTAAGCCTAAACTTAGAAACAGTTTTATCCTTTGCATGAGACAACGAATGGTTTAAATGATGAGGGAGAATTAGAAAAGCTTCAATCAAAGAAACACTGATCACGGTAAGTAATACAATAGGAATAACTTTTAATACTTGCCCTAAATCACCTTCAATAAAAATTAAACCGGTAAAAATACACGCCGTGGTTAAAAATGAAGAGATTACCCCTCGGGCAACTATTTTAGTGCCTTCTATTGATGCCGATAAAGGGGATAAACCTTTTTTTATTTGGCTGCCAATAGATTCAGAGATCACAATGGCATCATCCATTAATATGCCTAAAGACAGCAATAACGCCACCATAGAAAACATGTTAATAGAAATACCAAAAACATTTAAAAAGTACATACTAGCAAGAAATGAAACAGGTAAACCCATCACCACCCAAAAAGCATAACGGAAGGTAAAAAATAACCACATCACACCAAAAACTAAAATAAGCCCTTGCCACGCATTGGTGGTCAATAAACTAATTCTGTCTTTAACAATGCTGGTGGCGTCTTGAGTCAGCACTAAATCAACGCCATTAGGCAGTTTAGAACGCTCACCTATTAGCATTTCCTCCACCGCCTCTAGTACACGTAAACTATCATCCGTGGTATTTTTACTAATGGATAAAATGGCCGCCTCTTTTCCTGCAAAAGTTAGCTTATCTTCAGGTAATTCAAACGTATCAATGATGTTGGCAACATCACCAAGTAGTACGTCATTACCATTTTCACCACTCATCACCACAATACTGGCTAAATCACTAACCGTTCTTCTTTCATCTGAAAAGCGTAATTGTGTTTCTTGAAAATGAGTTTCAATGGTGCCTACAGGTAAATCAACATCTTGCTTAGCAATAATATTAGCAATGTCTTGCAAGCTTAATCCGTAGCGCCTGATGTTATAACTGGGCACTTCAACGAGTAACTGACGGTCTGAAAAACCTTGAATATCAACAAGTGGAATATTAGGGTGACGTAGTAGCCGTTGCTTTATTTGCTCTGCTAAGGTTTTTAATTCAGCGCGGGGCAGATCAGCTGTTAGTGCGATAGAAATCACATTTTGCACACGCCCTACTTCACTAACGATGGCTTGCTCAGTCTCAGTGGGGAAGTCGCTAATGCCATCAACCGCACTGTTAACATCATCTAAAAATTTAGTAAAATCGCCCTGTTCAAACATTTTTATTGTCATAATGCCAATGTTTTGTCTCGCTTGACAAACTTTCTCTTCTACAAAACTAATGCCATCAAGCGCATCTTCTAATGTTAAACAAATACCTTGTTCAACATCAAGTGGTGTAGCACCGGGATAAGGCACTTGTATTTGCACTGAATAGGCGTCAACCTTAGGAAAAGTTTCTCGCTTTATTTGTGGCAAGGTGATTAAACCAATCACTAACAACAACATCATTAATAAATTAGCTGCCGTTGGGTGAACTGAAAAAAAGCGGATCATTATTGAATCCCTGCTTTATTTACCGCTGTTGAATTAGCAGGTAAGGATTTACTAGGTAAGGTGTCATTCCCTAACCAAAGCCTCATTTGTTCAGTGGCAATATCGTCAAGTATTGGCATCACTTCCATGCCATTAACCGCAGGAAAAACATCGGAGGTAATAACATAATCATTCGCTTGTATTATTTGTTGTTTTGTTGGATCTTTTGTTGGATCTAAAAGTAACAGATCGCCGTGATATTGTAATTTATCAAGCGTCACTCGCTGTAATAAGCTTTTATCGTCAATAATAAAAACGTGCTTATTGTGTAAAGCAAAGCGTGGCAATACCAGCATATTGTTGGCTTTACCCGACAAGATAACTTTCATATACATCCCCTCAAGCAGCGGTGGCCTTGTACCAGGCATTACCTCTTTATAGCTATCACTCACACTGACCATGATACCCACAGTACGACTTTTGGCATCTAAATTATCACTAAAACGCTCAACTTTAGCCGGCCAAGCGTTGAAAAGCCCACGGGGATCTTTAACCATTACTGATAAACCTAAAGACTGTAATACATCTTTCATATCAGGCTTGTTTTTGTTATTCACAAAGCTTTGTTTGTTAAAATTTTGCGCAAAAAGTCGGAACTGCTCCAAAGGAAATTGTGCATTGATAATAACTTTATTTAGTGTAAATGCATCAAAAAGCTGCCCTGCGCTTGATAAACCTCCTGCGGTAACGTACTGATTTAACTCAGTGTAAACGTTGCTGATTCTACCATCAAAAGGCATAATCACTTGAGTTCGAGCCAAGTCTCGTTCGCTTTTCTCAAGTTTAGCTTTTGATATTTCAAGCTGAGCTTTCATCACGGCTAATGTTGAGGGCAGAAGTGTTTTCTTATTTTCAAGTTGTTGAACTTCTTGTTTTTGTTTCAATAAATTTTGTTTCTCACCATTTAATGATGATTTTGAAACCACGCCGGTTTGACTTAGTTTTAACATACGGGCGTATTCTGTGTTGCTAACCTGTAATTTTTCTAAGGCTAGCGAAAGCTCTAATTCATTATTATCAATGGTTAAAGTCATTTCTTGCAAATTAGCTTTATTTACTAATAAATCCGCTTGCGCCTGCTTTAATTGCAGCAAGTAGTCTTTATCATCGATGGTTAATAACAAAGTGTCTTTGGAAAAAATCTCACCTTTTTTAAGCTTAGGGTGAATATAAGTAATGCGTCCAGAAACCTCAGCTTTCGCTTGTAATGTCATGTCTGGTTTCACAACGCCATAACCAATAATTTCAGGCTTAATAAGGTGAGATTCCACTTTAATATAATTAACTGGGGTAATTAAATTGGTGGCAGGTTTATGCTTCATATCAGGTTGTGATTTTACTATCAATATCATTACCACTACCCCTGCAATAGTGATAATGGGGAAAGCAACTTTCGTTTTTAGCCAGGTATTAATTTTTATTTTCCCTAAAATATTCATTAAAGGTTTTCCTTAAGTTGAACGTTATCATTGCAAACCAGTGCTTCAGAGGTAGTATTTGGTAATGTATTACAACCAAACATAAATTGTTGATGAATATGCTCTGCCCAGTAAGGGCTTTTTAATTCTTCATCACTAATTTGCCAAGCTTGTTGACGAATAGATTTATTAATAAAAGGCGTAATAAGCAGAGTGACTAGTGAAAATGCCGCATACTTGGCTTTACGATCATCATTAATTGACGTATGTTTTTTGATGAGCTGAGGAATGAAGTTCGCCATTTTTTTAGGAAAGCGGTCAATAAAAATATCACTTAATGTTGAACGACTCGTTGAATTACCCGTTAAGAACTCATCCTGAATTAAGCGGGCTAAACCATTGTGGTTATTTAACATCGCTAAGATAGTTTCAATTAAGGTTTTAATGGGATCAGCTGAGTGCGTGATGGACTGCATAACCATAAAATGTTTGGTCGACATTTCATCTAATAAAGCAATAAAGAGCCCTTCTTTATTGGTGAAATAATAACTCACCATCGCAGAATTAACTCCCGAGCGCTGCGCAAGTTCTCTTATGGTGATATTCGCGTAAGATTTTTCCGCAAGAAGCTGCTCTGCTGATGCCAACAGCTTAGCTTTTTGCATCGCTTGTTTAGTTAAGTTTACCGGACGCCCTTTCACTACAACTGAATTTTTCATACCAAAATCTATTTTACTATTTAATTAATCACTTGATTAATTAAATAGTAAAATAGATTTTTTTGCAAGTAAAGTTTAACTTAGTCAGTAAAATTGGTTATGTGTAAATGGATCCTACTGGTGGTGTTTTCAGAAAAAAGTGAGATTGAACTACCAATACCATCACTTTTGTCACACTAGAGTGATGAGCGGTTTATGATTTTTTACTAATCTAACAAAAAGTATAATACCGCAGGTATAGTAACCAGACTGCCAAGGTTACCCATTAAGACAATTGAAGCGACTTGCCTAGGCTGTTGTTGATACTTTTCCGCTACCATGAAATTTAGTACCGCTGGCGGTAAAGCGCCAAAGATAAGCAGTTGTCCATATTGCAACTCGCTTAAACTCAAAAATGGTGATAATAACAAAACAAGTATAATGCCCGTAGCGGGGCAAATAATGGCGCCAGCAACGCCTATTCGCCAGTCTTGTAAATCAATTGAGGTTAATCTAACGCCTAACGAAAACAACATCAAAGGAATGGCAACTTGTCCTAACATTTCAATGGAAGTACTTACCACACTAGGCAACTGCCAACTAGTAAGGCTATAACTAATCCCTAAAATTGCGGCTAAAACCATTGGCATTTTAATGATATTTAACATAGAGATTTTACTGTCCATCATTTTCATACCAACACTAAAATGAAGCGTATTTTCAACAATAAATAACATAACTGCCGCTGGTAATGCTTTCTCACCAAAAGCAAACAGCGCAAGTGGCAGGCCGATATTACCCGAATTAGAGAACATCATCGGGGGTACAAAAGTTTTAACACTAAACCCCATTAATCTAGCCAAAGGCCATGCAAGTAGCCCTGAAAAAATAACCACGAAAAAAGCAGCAAAGGCTAATTGAGAATAAGCGCCTAACTCAAATCCTTGATCGGAAAGTACATGGAAAATTAAGGCTGGCGAGAACAAGTGAATATTGAGTTGATTGGCCGAAACCATATCGGGATAATGCTTTCTCCCATATAAAAACCCAATAGAGACAATCGCAAACAGAGGGAAAATAATAGTAAATATTTGGGAAAACATCTGGTTATAACCTTTTATATATTTGTAAATAAAAGCAAATGCTTTATCAATAAGCGCCGAAGCTAAACTATCATATTAAAATAATATTTTATATAATAATCATCGCTGTATACTTTACAGTTAACACTTGTGCCCATACAGATGACTCAAAATTGAACTATACCCATTTAATTAATTACTTCAGTGTAGTGGTGTGATCAAGAGGTCTAAGTTTGGGCTGTTGTTTACGATCACCTAACTCTGAAACAATCATTCCAGTAAGAATTAACCCTGCACCTATCATTCCTTTTTCACTGAGAACTTCGTCAAGAAATATCCAAGCCGCAATACAAGCAAAGACTGGCTCTGCCGCGAAGATAAGTGCTACTTTATGGGGCTTTAATAATGTTTGACTTACCGATTGAGCCCAAAAGGCGTAAGCCGTGCCAAAGATCCCTGAAATTAAAATGGCAAACATCATCAAGGGCATAAACAATTGTTGATACCAATCAACCGGCTCCGCATTCTGATAATAAAAAGCAGGCTCAGGACTGATTAAGATAGCTATCGTGCTATAAATAGAAACAGCAAAAATTTGTACAATACTTAATGGAATTATCGGCAAGTTTTCAACAAAGCGATCGGTCATAATGATATGACCGGCAAAGCCAAAGGCGCAAATCAACACTAGAATGTCGCCCTTATTGAACATCAAGTTATCTCCTATTGTTAACAGATAGAGACCCGTTGTTGCGGTAACAACTCCTACCCATACTGACTTAGGAATAACATTTCGAAAGATCAAAAAACCTAATACAGGTACAAGAGGTACACACAGACCGGTAATAAAACCAGCATTAGTCACTGTGGTAAAACGCATACCTTCTGTTTGAGTATAAAAGCCAATGAATAGAAAAAAGCCCAGCAACATACCCGACCTAATTAATAAGCTATAATTGATGGGCTTACTAACACCCTTATTTTTCTTTTGCACAAACCACAGTAAAGGTAGCATCGAAAATGTCGCAACCGCAAAGCGGATAGCATTAAAGGTATTTGTTGGCATAATATCAATAGCGAGATCAATTAGAACAAACTCCGCCCCCCAGATGAAGGAGACTATCATGAGTAACACGGTTGCAACACGGGGTGATTTTATTATCATAGATTAATTATTCTTTTCGTTTACTTAGAAGGGGAGAAATTTAGAGCCTTAAATTATACCAAAAAAATTACTTATCTCAACGCTACTATTTTTCCGTCAGCTCGGTATAATTCAGTTCTTATTCCATACTTTTTCAACTCACACTATATCAGAGCCTAATTAATGAGTTATACGCCACTAGAACAATTAAAGAATGCTTGGATTTTCAAACACAAAAGTTTACCTATTAGCGAGACAGATTTAACCAAAATTAAACCTATGGTTAAAGATCGTGCTACTGTTTTATGGGACACCTTTATAAGTCGTCAAGTTGATCATCCTGATTTTTTTAAAAAGGGTGACTGGCCTTTTGATCAAAGTAACTGGCAAGACCAAGGTAAATGGGAAGGTATTTGGGATAGTAATGAAGAGAATTTACCTGAACTAATTACCGCCTCTATTGTATGGGATAACAATACCGTTGTTTATTATTGCTCAAATAGAGAAAATGTTATCGAAACAACTTGGGTGGTATTCAAACGTTGTTGGAAAAATTTTTTATTTATGGATGATGGCTGCATACTAATTGGAAAAAAACGTAAAGAAAGCGTGCAATTTAATAGTAATGGTAGCTTTAAAGTAGGTATTAAACCCAGTTAATGAATGCTAAAAAAGAGATTATAAAAAACAGCCTACATAAAAAAAACATTCACCGTCATGGCTATGATTTTGATGCGTTAACGCAGGCTTATCCCCCACTATCACATTATATTATTAGTAATAACTTCAACCAACAAGCCACAATAGATTTTAGCGATGGTAGCGCGGTTAAAGCGCTCAATTTTGCTTTACTAAAAAAATATTATCGTATTGAATATTGGGATTTTCCAACGGGATATTTATGTCCGCCAATCCCTGGGAGAATGGATTATATTCACTACCTTGCTGATTTATTAAAAGCATCAAAAATAGACAGCGCTAATAATATTTCTGTATTAGATATTGGCACCGGTGCTAGTTGTATTTACCCAATGTTAGGTGCGCGTTCACAAGGTTGGCGCTTTGTTGCGTCGGATATTGATCCCATATCAATAAAAGCCGCAAATGTTAACATAACGTCTAATACCGGCTTAGCAAAGCAGATCAGTTGTCGATTACAAAAAAAAAGTAATCATATTTTTGAGGGGATAATTCAGCCTAATGAATATTATCATTTGACCATGTGTAACCCACCATTTCATAAATCGTTAGCCGATGCTACAAAAGGAACATTAAGAAAGTGGCAGAACCTTGGGAAAGGCAATAACAGTAGTAAAAAGCAAGATAACACCCTAAATTTTGGTGGCCAAAAAGCCGAGCTTTGGTGTGAAGGTGGTGAAGTGAGCTTTATACGCCAGATGATAAAAGAAAGTAAACAGTATAGAGAGCAGGTATTGTGGTTTACCTGCTTAGTCTCGAAAAAAGACCATCTTTCGGCAATTAAATTAAGCTTAAAAAAAGCCAGTGCGACCAAAATTAACGTAGTAAAAATGGCGCAAGGACAAAAGATCAGTCGATTTATTGCTTGGAGTTTTTCAACCAAAAGCTAATATATACCCGCTCCACCTCAAGATGCAGGTTTCAGCCAGTCGAGAAAGGGTTAGGTACAAGGCATGGATTGAAGAGAATAGTTGTTCTATTGTCGAAATTCATAACGCAGGAGATAACCCTTTCTCGGCTTGCCCGTAGGGAGCTAAGCTAGAAAACCAGTCCTGCGTTGCACTACTTGATAAGGGAGCAACCATTCTCTTCGTATCGCGCCTTGATCTGATTTCCTAGCTTAACTCTGAAACTGCATCTTGAGGTGGAACGGGTATATTCAAGGTACTTGAGTATATTAGCTACAGGGGGTGAACTAGGTTTTTGGTATCATGCTTTCAGGCATAAGCACAGCAATCACTTGGCCTTTAGCACAAACAACATTACCAGCTGATAATGTTATATCAACAATAATTTTACGTTCTTTAACTTCACTAAACTTGCCAACTAACGTTAACTCAACGTCTTGTGGTGTTGGCGCTAAAAAGCTCACATTAAGGGCGCCAGTAACAAAGCGCATTGGCGGTAAGCTACCTAACTCACGGCCTTGTGAAAGGTAAGCCATCGCTGAAGCGCTACCGGTGCCATGACAATCAATTAATGAGGCAATCATACCGCCATAAACAAAACCTGGGATAGCGGTATATTTTTTATCTGGTATACAACGGGCTACCGTAGTGCTAGCAATTAAGTTTTGCTCATCAATATTTTGCCAGTAACTTTTTAATTGGTGACCTTCAGGGTTGTTTTTACCACAACCATAACAATGGCTTATTTCTTCTGGATAATGATCTTGGAAAGCTTCGTTCTTCATAAAAATCCTTATTTATTTTGATAAAAAGCATAGGCAAAAAAATTCGCCTATGCTTATATACCCGCTCCACTTCAAGATACAGATTTCAGCAAGTCGAGAAATGGAACGGGTATATTTCGAGGGTAATACTCAATCTAAGTAAAAGTTAGCTTAGCCAATAGGTCGTAAGTCATCAATCACTTTGCCATCATCAGCTAAAGTGCCTACGGCAACCAATTCAACCGACCCACTGAGGTTGGTCATTTTTTTCAAGCTATTACTAATGTTCTCAATGGTACTGGCAATATCAGCGTCAGAATACGACTGAGTATCTAACTCACATTGAAGGTTCATTTGATCATTATGATTTACTTTAGTCACTGACAAGCGCATTTTGGCGACTTGTTCATACTCTTTACGAACTTTTTCTACTTGACCTGCATGAACAAACATCCCCTTAATTTTAGTCGTTTGATCCGCGCGACCTAACCAACCTTTAATTCGCATATTAGTACGACCACAAGCACTAATATCAGGTTTTACTGCTGACAAATCGCCTGTCGCAAAACGAATTAATGGATAGTCGATGTTAAAACTGGTGACAACAACTTCACCAACTTCACCTATTTCAACTGGCTCAAGGCTGCCCGGACGTACTATTTCTACGAGTAAATCTTCAGCGATAATTAAACCATCACCCACTATTGACTCAAAGCCAATCAAACCCACATCAGCACTTGCATAAGCCTGTAGTGTGTCAATACCCGCCGCGGTAAATTCAGCTCTTAAAACTTCAGGCAATGCTTCTCCTGTGACTAAGGCTTTAGTTACACTCGATATGTCACGTTGATTTTTGTTGGCTTTATCAAGTAGTATTTTTAAAAATGAGGGGGTACCACAATAACCTTGTGGTTTTAAATGCTCAATAACATCAAGCTGTTGATCGGTTTGTCCCGGACCTGCAGGAATAACAACACAACCACAAGCTCTTGCGCCAGAGTCAAGAATAAAACCACCTGGCGTTAAATGATATGACAATGTATTTTGTACTAAATCGCCTTTTCTAAAACCGGCAGCATAGAAAGCTTGCCCTACACGCCACCAATCATCACTGGTATTTTCAGGGTCATAGATAGGTCCAGGAGATTGAAAAATACGACCTAAATTAGCTGTTTTAGCACTTAAACCACCTAAAGGAGAGTTTTTACTTTGAATATCCATCAAGTCGGATTTTCGGGTAATAGGTAATTGCGCTAACAATTCACGGCTAGTAATTTTCTCAGCATCAATATGCGCTAACGTTTCACTATAATGCTCACATTCTTGCTTAGCATAAGTGATAAAAGCAGGTAAACGTTCTAATAGCGACTGTTCACGTAACTCAGGGCTTTGACACTCTCTTTCGTAAAAATATTGTTTCATGGTAGCTCGATAGTAATTCGTAAATAGTTCGGTGATAACTTTTGACATGATTTAAATTAATCGTTTATTACATGCTTTTCAGTAAGCAGTCAGTTCGTTCGAGTTTTAAGAGATAGCGCGGGCTTACCAGTGTAAGTGAGCACTTTCGACAACAAAATCGAGGAAATGGCAATTAACTGAAATGCATTGTTTACAACCAACGTTTACGTCTTTTATAAGATTTTAAGTTTTTAAAGCTTTTACGTTCTTCGTTGCCACCACCTAAATAAAACTCTTTTACATCTTCATTGCTAAGCAATTGTTCTTGAGTTCCATCAAGTACAACTTTACCTGACTCCATAATGTACCCGTAGTCAGCAGCTCTTATTGCATAGTTAGCATTTTGCTCAACCAACAACATGGTAATACCTTGATCTTTATTGATCTTTTTAATAATACCAAATACTTCTTTAACCAGTAATGGTGATAAACCCATTGATGGTTCATCTAAACAAATCATTTTAGGACGAGCCATTAACGCTCTACCTATGGCTAACATCTGTTGCTCACCACCTGATAAATAACCCGCTAGACCTGTACGCTCTTTTAATCGAGGGAAATAATTAAACACCATTTCAAGATCTTGATTTATTTGTGAATCATTACGCGTATAGGCACCTAATTTTAGGTTCTCAATTGAGGTCATATCTTCGATAATACGACGCCCTTCCATCACCTGGATAAGACCACTACGTACAACATCTTCGCCATTTTTCTTGTCAATACGCTCGCCCATAAAGTGGATATCACCTTTAGTAACTTCGCCATATTCACTTTTAAGTAAGCCTGAAATCGCTTTCAGTGTTGTTGATTTTCCCGCACCATTAGGACCAAGTAACGTGACAACGTCCCCTTCTGGTACCTCTAATGTTACCCCTCGAAGTACTTGAATAACTTCGTCGTAAACCACTTCAATGTTGTTAACTGATAACATGGGTGTAGCCGTTTGAATTTTTGCTGCCGCCTGTGACATGTGTATACTCCGTTGAAACTATAACTATAATTATAACTACCCAACTTGTTTCTATTTAACCCAATAGTGGCAAGCTGAATAGTTAGAATATAATAGAACCTTCTACTAACTATTTAATGACGAAGATTAATAACCTAACCAATCATCACGACGTTCTAATGTGACTTGTGATACTTTTTCAATTTGTATATCACCGCCGTTATAGTTACCTTTATAAATATTCACTTGGTTAATACCACGGTGATCTTCATTGGTCCAGTTAGCAGCTAAACATACGCCTTCAAGACCTTCAGGTACCCAGTCTTTTTTAGCGTACATGCCTTTTTTAACATTTTCGCCGGTAATACCGCCGTTATCTTTAGCCCATTCCATCGCTTCTTTCATGAAGTATGTTGAACAGACGCCACGCATATAATGATGTACGCGTTCTTCCTTACCTTCAGGATCTGACATTTTAGAAATTTCACGAACCAGCTTCATACCGGGTACGTCGTCACCCCAAAATGGTGTCATTGTAGGGAAAACATAGTCTTTAATACCGTCTCCTGCTGCGTTAAATAAATCTTTATCACCGCCCCAGATATTTGACATAAATTGAATATCAACACCAACTGTATTACACGATTTAGCTAACGAGACTACTGAGCCACCTAAGTTAGCGATATAGCCGTAGTTTGAACCAGAGCTTTTAATGCTCAAACATTGTGCTTTAAAGTCACCTGGCTTCATAGAAACAACGACTGGATCTTGAACATCAAAGCCAAGCTCTTCAGCATATTCGCCACAAGCCGCTTTAGGCGCGTTAGGGAAAGGATGATTTGCACCTATATGAGTGAATTTAGGTTTTCCTTCGCCGCCTTTACTTTTCCAGTCTTCAGCTGCCCATTGCACTAAACCACGACAAGCATCTGAATACGAAGCGCCATAGAAGAAGTTATAAGGTGCTGGCTTTTTAGTGTGAGGGTTCTTACCAGTAGGATCTGTTAAATGTCCAGAATAAGACGCAGAGAAAACCGGTGTTTTATCACGAGCAACAAATGAAATTAATGCTTCAGTATCGGCAGTACCCCAACCTTGCATAGCAACCATGTCTTCGCGTGATTTCCATTTTTTATAGGCAGCAATGGCTTGTGGTACTTTGTAACCATAATCGATGGTTTCAGATCTCAGTGTAGTACCGTTAATACCACCATGAGCATTTATATAAGTAAGCGAATCACGAATACCATTAGCATAACTTTTACCTACAAAGGCAGTTGGGCCTGACATATCAGCTAAATGGCCAACAAAAACAGAATCTTCTGCTTGTACTTGGCTGGTAGCACTTAATACGATACTTGCAGCAATTGAACTGACTAATATTTTTTTATTCATAACTTTTCTCATGTAAATTTCCTTAACTTGTTGTGTAGTTATTTTTTACCTCTCTGTATAAGAAGGTAAATCTTATTGTTATATTTGCTTTTTCTTTTTTACTTCACACGGTTAGTTTAATTAACTTCCCCATTAACCTAACTGTGCTTGATACCCAAACCATATCAACATGCTGAACTAGCTTATTGACATAGTTTGGGTCGGTCATCCAGAACTTACTCACCTTTAAACTAAACGATTAGTAAGCAAATGGATAGAATTTCCAGTAGTTTTTAATTTGTGTCCAACGGTGTGCTAGCCCTTCGGGTTCAAAAATTAAAAAGCCAATTATTACCAGGCCAATAGCCATTTCTTTGATGTAAGCTAATCCATCAACAACCATTGGAATATTACCCCATTCGGTCATTTTCATGACACCAACACCACTGGCTAATACTTCAGGTAAGAACACCATAAAGATGACGCCCATCAACGTACCTTTTATCGAGCCTAAGCCACCGATAATGATCATCGCTAAGAATTGAATGGACATCATAATAGTGAAACCTTCCGCTGATACGTAGCCTAAGTAATGAGCATATAACGCACCACCAATCCCCGCATAAAAAGAAGAGATACCAAATGAAAGTAGACGATATTTATTTAATTTTACGCCCATGATTTCAGCTGATAAGTAATGGTCACGTACGGCAATAAAGGCACGGCCATCACGGCTGCGCATTAAGTTACAGCCCCATATAAACATAAAGACTAGTGCAAACAACGCGATATAATAAAAACTTTCATCGGTATTAAAATCAAAACCAAATAAGCTTACTGGGTTAGCCATTGAACCGGCAGCGCCACCCGAAAACCAGTCTGCACGAGCAAAGAAATCTTGAATAATAAATTGCGAGGCAAGTGTTGCTATCGCTAAATACAACCCTTTTATTCTAGCGGCTGGCGCACCAAACATCATACCAACCCCCATGGTTAAGAAACCAGCTAAAGGAATACATAAAAACACCGGAATATCAAAACTGGTGTTTAACCAAGCTGAGGCGAACGCGCCAAAGCCGAAGAAGGCACCATGCCCTAATGATATCTGTCCGGTGTAACCCACTAAAATATTCAAACCTAGGGCAGCAATGCCCAAATAAGATATTTGAATTAATAAGGTAATAAAGTAACCATCAACGATTAACGGTGCAAAACACAACGCTATAATGGTAAAAATAGTCACCCAACGGATGGTTTTTGTTTCAAAAATTGTATTATCTTGTTTATAGCTAGTGCGGAAATCTCCGCACGGGCGCATACTTAAACTAGACATAAATCACTCCTAAATAATTGTTCGTTTTGTCAGTTAAATTGCGCTATATACGCTCAATGTCTTGGGTACCAAATAAACCGTAAGGTTTGAACCAAAGAATAATTAACAACACATAAAATGGTGCGATATCGTACATATTACCAATATGTAAATATTGACTATCAAAAAACTCAGCTACGTTTTCTAATACACCGATGATGAGACCACCCACAATTGCGCCAACAATTGAGTCTAATCCGCCTAAAATAACGGCTGGGAATACTTTGATACCCATAATAGAAAGTGAACTTGAAACACCATTAACCATACCAAGTACTATCCCTGCGGTAGCCGAAACTGTTGCAGCAATCCCCCAACTCATCGCAAAAACATGTTTTACCGATATGCCTAAACTTTGAGAGGCTTGTTGATCAAAAGCAGTCGCTCTCATCGCTAAACCATGCTTAGAGTGTTTAAAGAATAAATAGAACGCGACCATGATAATTAACGCAATCACCGTACTCATTAAGTACGCCATTTCTACGTTTAATCCCATGATGCTAATCGACTGGGTATCAAATACTTGTGGGTAACTTTGTGGTGAAACACCAAATATCCATTTCATTAACGCTTGGAAGAAAATAGACAGGCCGATAGTCACCATGATTACCGAAATAATCGGCTCACCAATCATAGGACGCAGTACTATCATTTGCAGAAGCACACCAAAGCCGGCCATAAATACCAGTGATAATACAAATCCTAGAAAGAATGGCAACTCTAAGTAAATCAATGAAGCCCAACAAACCCAGGCACCAATAAGTAAAAATTCACCTTGGGCAAAGTTAACAATTTGTGTTGATTTATAAACCAACACAAAACACATACCAATTACACCGTACAACAAGCCTACAATAAGACCATTGATGATTAATTGAATTAAGAGTTCAAAATTCATGATGCTTTCCTCTGAGTTTGACTACTTTTTGATGAAACAGCACTACCATCATTTTCAATTACTGTAGCAACCTTAAGTGTCGTTTGAATACGTGAGCTACCCCCATCTTGGAAAGTGATCACGGTATCGATATCAACCATCTCTTTGTTGTCATAAATAGATTCAATAATGTCACCATATTTATCAGCAATAACACTGCGTCGTACTTTACGCGTACGCGTTAATTCGCCGTCATCCGCATCAAGCTCTTTATACAGTAAAATAAACTTATTGATTTTTTGTGCGTCAGGTAATGTCGCGTTAACTTTTTCTACTTCTTCACTAAGCTTTTCATAAACTTCAGGTACCGCTGAAAGACTAGTGTAGTTAGTAAAGCCTAAACCTTTCTGCTCTGCCCACTTAGAAACAATAGAGAAGCGAATACAAATAATGGCACTTAAGTAAGGCATGTCTTTGCCCAAAATAACCGCTTCACCAATAAATGATGAAAATTTCAATTTGTTTTCAATATATTGTGGTGAGTACTGCACGCCATTGCTGGTTTTTGCTAAATCTTTAATTCGATCAATAATAACCAAGTGGCCAGACGGTTTGAAATAACCGGCATCACCGGTATGCATCCAACCATCAATAACATCTTCGTCATAGGCTTTTTGATTATCTAAATAGCCAGTGAACATACCCACTGTTCTAGCGATAACTTCACCAACACCTTCTTTATCGGTGTTAATCACTTTAACTTCGGCGGTATCAAATGCGACACCAACACTGTCGTAATCAACATCATCTTCTTTGTGAACTGTGTAAGCACCACATAATTCAGTTTGACCATAAAGCTGACGTAGTGGTACACCAATAGTTTGGAAGAACCTAAAGGTGTCAGGCCCCATTGCCGCACCACCCGTTGCCGCTGATTTCAAATTACTGAAACCTAATCTATCTTTTAAGGCATTCATCAATAAAAGATCGGCAAACCATGAACGTTTTCCGTTTAATTGTGCTTTTTCTGATAGTGCAAAAGCATAATTAAATAACTTTTGTTTAAGTGGCGTTGAATCCATCATTCGCGCTTTAACGTCAGCTAAAATACCTTCCCATACGCGTGGTGCAAGTAAAACAAAGCTAGGTCCAATTTCACGTAAATCAGGCATTAGTGTTTCTTGCCCTTCAACAAAGTTGACTATTTGACGAGAAATTAAGGCTTGGCCAACAGCATAGACTTGCTCCATAATCCATGGCAGTGGTAATACAGATACGTAGTTGTCGCCGGGTTGGCGAGGGTCAGCACGTAAATAAGAACTACAATGCTTAACAAAATTACCTCCACGTAAAAAGGCTATTTTAGGTTTTGAGGTAGTACCTGAGGTAGTACAGTAAAGCGCTGTTTCTTCCGCATCAGTTGCATCAACATAGACGTCATATAGCTCAGGCGACATTTTATCTATTTCTTGCCCTTGCTTATAGATATCGTCAATACTGATTAAGCGTTTATCATCATATTTACGCATACCGCGCGGATCACAATAAACAATAATTTTTACATCATTAATTTCATCGCCTAATTCAAGCAATTTATCACACTGCTCTTCATCTTCTGCGATAACAACCGTTGCATTACTTTTATTAAGTAGGTAAACCACTTCTTCATGTAAAGAATCTTGGAAAATACCAATTGAGTAACAACCCATCGAATGCGCGGCTATTTCGCCCCAAACCCACTCAGGTCTGTTATCACCTAATAAGGCGATAGCATCTTTAGGGTTAACACCTAATTTTCTTAGGGCTAACGATATCCACTTAACGCGATCACTATAATCTTGCCAGCTAAACTCGTTCCAAATACCAAACTCTTTTTCACGCATGGCAATATCATTTGGCCAATTTTTAGCGTTGTGTCTCAGTATTTTTGGAAAAGTATCTAACTCTCCCATTTCATAATCTTCTGTTGCTGCTACTTGTAAGTTAGACATTAGCTAGCCTCCCTCTCTGCATCGGTATTAGTGGCTTCTTCTTCGTCATCTTCTATACCAAGATAAGCACGTTTAACATGTGGATCAGCCATCACTTCATCCGGTAGACCTGACATTAGCTTCTTACCAAAATCAAGCACCATCACTTGGTGTGAAATATCCATAACTACGCTCATATCATGCTCAATCATGACAACAGTAATGCCAAACTCTTCATTTAAATCGAGGATATAACGAGCCATATCTTCTTTTTCTTCTAAATTCATCCCCGCCATCGGTTCATCAAGAAGAATTAATTCGGGTTTTAATGCCATTGCACGCGCTAGCTCAACACGCTTACGTAAACCATAAGACAAGGTACCCGCAATCGATTTTCGAATATGAGAGATTTCTAAAAAGTCGATAATTTCTTCACAATAACGACGGTGAGAAAGCTCTTCTTTTTGTGCAGGCGATGCCCAATATAAAGGACCTGTTAACCAGTTATTTTTTAATAAATGGTGACGGCCAACCATAATATTGTCTAATACTGTCATGTGACCAAACAAAGCTAAATTTTGAAAGGTTCGGCCCATGCCAAGATCTGCTCTATCATTTGGGCGTAAATTTGTGACATTTTTTTCATTGAAAAAAACGTTTCCAGAATTAGGTTGATATCGCCCAGAAATACAGTTAAGCATAGAAGTTTTACCCGCACCGTTGGGACCGATAATGGAAAACACAGAGCCACGGGGTACTTCAAAGCTAACGTCAGTTAATGCTTTTACACCACCAAACGCTAAGGTAATATTTTCTACTTTGAGTATTGACTCAGTCATACTCACACTCCTAAATTATTGACTACTAGTGCGCTAACATCGCCACTGAGAGTAGATAAATCTGTTTTGATATATCTACTCTCAGTGGTGTCGAAACTATAACCAGCATTAGCGGCGCCAGCCATAGTTAATAAATCTGTGGTCAGTAGTGATCTACTTTTGTTAAAAAGTGAGTTATTAACCATTGTTTGTTCCCTTGTTGTATGTATTTTTATTTTAAATTCTATTTGCCTGTTTTTAACTATCAAACTAAGGTTTGCCTAGTAATACTAAGCCAGTACAGAAATCTAACAATCGGAAATAAGACTTAGTACTTATATCGTAGTCCTTTAGTCTCATACTGAAAGCAAGATAAATAACAATAATTAAGTAGTAGAAATAGATAGGTTTTTTACTGAAAAAATGTGGTAGATTTACAATTAGATTAGTGTGTTAGAGAATTATATGTTTGCAAATTGGTTGTTGGTTACCGTTAGTATTGGCTATATTGGGTTATTATTTCTGATTGCCTATTTAGGTGGTAAATACAGAAATAAACTCAAAACAAAACAGCAAACGATTATTTACGCATTATCTTTAGGGGTTTATTGTAGTTCGTGGGGATTTTTAGGGACTACAGCACAGGCTGCTAATAATTCTTTTACCTATATATCGGTATATTTAGCCCCTATATTATTATTCGTTTTCGCCTGGCCATTTATTCAACGGATAATAAAAACCAGCTTACAGCTTAAAATAACTTCGATTGCCGATTTACTTTCTGCTCGCTTTGGTAAATCACAATCTTTAGCTATCATCATTACGTTAGTGGCATTAATTGGCACTATGCCGTATATCGCACTCCAGTTAAAAGCGATTATTTATTCCTATCAAATTTTACAAGAAACACCTGATTTACCTATTTGGCAGCTAGGTTTAATTGTGAGTATCATATTATCCGTTTTTACTATTATTTTCGGTATCCGTACCATTGATATTACCGAGCGCCACCCTGGGGTAATGATAGCGATAGCGTTTGAATCACTGGTAAAATTAATTGCTTTTTTATTGGTGGGGATATTTGTTTGCTTTTTTGTTTATGACTCTCCTGTTGATATTTGGAACCTGTCAAAAGATACTATTTCAGTAGAAGATCTATTTAATAGTAACAGCTTAATAGGGTTATTTGGCTTACTCATTATTGGCATATCGGCTTTTTTATGTTTTCCAAGACAATTTCAAGTGATGTTTGTTGAGATAAAAGAGGAGAAAGTGAGTTCCCTCGCTCGATGGTTATTGCCCATCTATGTGCTGATTTTTGCTTTTTTTGCTGGACCATTAGGCTTAGCGGGTAATTTGAATTATGGCAATTCATTACCCGCTGATGCTTATGTATTATTTTTACCGGCCTATAACGGCCAACTGTGGTTATCACTATTTGCTTTTTTAGGCGCTGTTTCAGCGGGAAGCTCTATGGTTATTGTTTCAACTATCGCATTAAGTACCATGCTAAGTAATGAAATAGTTTTTCCATTAATGTTTAGGTATTCTAATAAACAGCATAGCGACTTTAACCATTTTCAATCACAACTTTTACTCATTCGTAAAGCGCTAGTATTGTTTGTTATTTTTCTAAGTTATGGCCTATTATTATTGTCGCCGCCTGACGCATTATCGTCATTAGGTGAAGTCGCATTTGGTGCTATTGCACAAATAGGTCCTGCCTTATTTGTCGCCTTCTATTGGCGAAGAGCAACACTTTATGGGGTTCTTTCCGGCATTAGTAGTGGCTTTCTCATCTGGGCAGTATTTAACTTATTACCACAACTAGGTATTTATGAGCACCCGCTAGCAACTACTGATTTACCTAAAACAACTGTAGTGACGTTAATCGGGCTATTGATCAATATCATGATGCTTTGGCTAGTTTCGTTGGTGACTCGACAAAGTATTCGTGAACAAATGCAAAGTAAGTTTTTCTATAAAACTAAGAAAATAACGCAATGGAGTTCACCTATTCAACCTAAAGTAGATATTGTTGAATTAAAATTTTTAGTGGCTCGGTTTATCGGCCAAGAAAAAGCCACTGAATGTTTTAAACAGTTTCATGGCTCTCATCAGAGTAAAAATAAAAAAGAATTTAATGAAGCGGTGCTATTTCATGCCGAGAATACACTTGCCCGTGTATTAGGATCAGCTTCAGCAAAATTAGTTACCTCACTTGCCATTAATGGTCGAGGCATGGCTTTTGATCAAGTCGCAAAACTGGTTGAAGACAACTCTAACCAACAATTAGAATTTAGCAGAACAGTACTACAAAGTGCGATTGAAAATGTGAGTGAAGGTATTTCAGTTATCGACAATGGTTTAAAACTAGTCGCATGGAATCGACGATATTTAGATATTTTCAATTACCCTGATGATTTTATTTATATTGGTTGCCCTATCAGTCAATTAATACATTTCAATTTAAGTCAGCAGGGTTATTTCATTAAAGATATTGATTTACAAGTAAAAAAACGTATTCAGCATATCAAGCAAGGTAGTCGCCATAACTCTGAATATAAGCTAAAAAACGGTAAAACTATTCATATAGAAGGTAACCCCATTCCTGGGGGTGGTTTTGTGATGATATTTTCAGACATCACCAAATACCGCCAAACAGAAAAAGTATTAAAAGAAGAAAATACCGATTTAGAATCCAGAGTTCGCTATCGTACTGCAGAATTAGAACAAGCTAACAGAGAACTAGCGCAAGCAAATAATGAATTAGCCCAAGCACAAGCGAAAGCAGAACAAGCACATATAAAGAAAAGTCAGTACCTAAAAGCCTGTAGTCATGATTTACTGCAACCTTTATCAGCTGCACGATTATTTTCTTCTGCCATTACATTAAGCTCGAGAGTTAATAATGAAGAGCGGGATCAAATAAAACAAATTGATAACTCTTTAGAGATTGCCAATAACTTATTACTCGATCTCAACGAAATAGCGCGCATTGAAAGTGGCAATATTTCACCAACGATTGCCCCCGTTGAAATCAACTATTTATTCTCTATGCTAACGTCTGAATTCAATTCATTAACAAATGAATACAAGGTTGATTTTCATTTTCAAACCAGCAAACTTTATGTTTCTAGCGATATTACGTTACTCGTAAGAATAGTCCAAAACTTTCTAAGTAATGCTTTTCGTTATGCACACCGTTTTGACCATACCAATAACAGCAAAGTACTATTAGGTTGCCGTAGACAAGGAAATGAGCTTTCAATTCAAGTATTTGATAATGGCCCAGGTATTCCAGAAAATAAACAGCAACAAGTTTTTGAACAGTTTACTCAACTTAACAGTACAAATGCTATTGGCCCGAAAGGTCTTGGTTTAGGTCTGAATATTGCGCAAAGCTTAGCAAATATCCTTAATCATAAACTTGATTTGAAATCACAAGAAAATCGCGGCTGCTTATTTAGTATCAATGTTCCCATTTGCCAACCGCCTGTTATGCAAAAGCAAGCGCCACAACCCGCCAGTATGAGCTTGCAAGGCGTAGGAGTGCTGTGTATTGATAATGAAAAAGCAATTTTATCGGGAATGACAGAGTTATTATCGGCATGGCAATGCCATGTATTTACCGCGATTAATGCTAAGCAAGCCAAGGACATTTATGCTGATCACGAAGATGAAATAGATATTTTATTAGTCGACTTTCAACTAACCGGACATCAAAGTGATAATGACCCGTTTTCTAGTAAGGGGTATGCGAACGAGAAGTACCTGACACCCTATTTAGAAGATAACGTGAATGGTATTGAATTGATTGGACAATTAAGGGCAATGAGCCACTACTCTCTGCCGGCAATACTTATTACAGCCACTACAGATAACAACTTAATGTCACTGGCCAAGCAAGCAGACATTGGCTATTTACGCAAAATAATAAAGCCTATCGCTTTACGATCGTTAATGAGTTCGTTATTAAGTAAAGAACTTGAGAAAAACTATTCTTATAAAAAGTAAACGGAGTAATTACCCCCAAAGTACTTTAAATGTTTTTGGGGGTTGGGGATAACCTATTGGATAACATGCCTATGGATCAGGGACGTAATCCCTCCTACTCACCTGACTCAAGTACGTCATCCCCGTGGTCTCTTAATCGAGGATGACGTATATCAAAAATGATGAATATTAGAGCAGAGACTTCGAAAATCACGGTTACAGCAAGCACCTGAGTTAACTAAGTAGGCATGTCAGATAAGCAATTAATTACTGACCAAATGATCCTTGATTCAATTGCACTTCATTGAGCACAATAACCGCTTGAGTACGATTACGAACTCCTAGTTTTAAAAATATAGTACTGGCATGACTTTTAATTGTAGACTCAGATAAACCGAGCTCATAGGCTATTTGCTTATTTAGCAAGCCTTCAGCAAACATTAATAAAATTTTATGTTGCTTGGGCGTTAACGACGCTACTTTATCATCTGAGGTAATACTCTGCTCTGCCTTGGCATTAAATTCACCGTCTGGTGTCCATAATTTGCCGGTAAGCACTTCTTTTATCGCTAGTAACATTTCGGGAACTGGTGTTGATTTAGGAATAAATCCAGCCGCACCATGGCTCATTGCTTTATAAATAGTTTCTTTATCTTCAAATCCAGAAATAATTACCACGCCTAAATCAGGATAGGAACGTCTAATACTAATTAAACAATTAAAACCTTGAGCACCGGGTATATCTAAATCAAGCAAAAGTAAATCTGCACCTTGGCCTTGCTCTAAATACTGCTCTAATTCAGGAATAGTTTGCGCTTCAAAAACCTCAGCATTACCAAAATTTTCTTTTAGGGTAATAGTTAACGCTTGGCGGAATAAAGGGTGATCATCTGCCAATATTATTTTCATGCTATTGTTCATAGTTATACTCATATTACTGCCACATTATTATTATTATCAATACCCACTCCACTTGAAGATGCGCAGGTATATTACAAAAAAGCTATCAAAATGAAAGCTTACAAAGTAATAGACACAATAACAAAATCTATATGAGCCTGCTAGCGAGAAATGCAGATAAAACTTAACATGCTAACTTAAATTTCTCGCTAACCGAGTGAACTAAACAATACTAATATCAAACTCAGGTAAAGCTTGGATAACTTTTTTGACCGTACAAGTATTCGCTGCGGCAAGAATTGCTTTATTATATTTTTTAGGAAAATCATTAGGAAGCGTAACAGAGAGTGTGATCTTTTTCTTGTAATGATCCTCTTCACTCAGGTTTTCATTATTTTGTACTACTTTCAATCCGTCAGTACTTATGTCCCGTTGTTGACAAAATTTACGCATATAAAAAGCGGCACACAATGGCATGCTTGCTAAAAAATAATCAAAAGGCTCTGGTTGTTCCGCTTTACCCCCAGCATTAACACTTTGATCACTGATAATTTCATGCTCACCAAAGCTGGCTTTTAATTGTTGACCTTCAAGTAAATTCACTTCAATTTTCATATTTTACGTCCATATCAAATGTAGATGCCTTCATCATATATGAGCATTATCTAATATTGCAACACTCTTCGTTAACTTATTTTTCATTAATTAAAAATCGATAGTGAGTAAATACTCAATCAATGACAAATAGTGCTTGAATATTACACAAATTAGATGTACTGTACAAACATACAGTGCATCGATTAGGCACGATTAACCCTAGTATTTAAAAGGTGTCTGACAATGATTAGCATAAATAATATCAATATAATCAATGATTCAAATAACATCAGTCGTAACAGTAGCAAAAGGGCTAACTGGTTACAGCTTACTAACGTAAATAATAATTTAGAGCTCTCGACACAGTATGCTCATATATGCCAACAACATAAACAACAAAAAAAATGGGTTTTATTTATTAACCCTGAAGAAAGCTCAATTGAGCAATTGGCTCATACCCATGATATTGATGCATCAAAAATATTAATGGTTAATTACAAAAACAACCTTAAAGGCACCACAAAAGTAGGATTAGCACATATAAAATCAGTATTGAGTAAAGGTAACTGCTCAGCGGTAATTGTGTCCAATAGCTCATTTAAGGCGCAAGAAATAGCACAACTAGCTAGCTCGGCAAGAAAGGGCGAAACACGCTGTTTTTTATTTAAAAATACCGCATTAGTCAACGCCACTTCCGTCGACACACGAGTAATGCATTAAGACTAATACCAATGGTAATAGGTATAGGTATAGGTATAGGTATAGGTATAAAAAAACCTCAAATCCTTACGAATTTGAGGTTTTATGATCTAATCAGAACAAGCCGACTAGATACGCTTAACTTAAAAGGAAAAGCTTATGCTTATATATGTTCTACTGACATGATTTCATATTCAACCACACCGCCTGGTATAGTGATATCAACTTCAGTATCAACTGCTTTGCCAATTAAGCCACGGGCAATAGGTGAGTTTACTGAAATTCTACCCGTTTTAAAGTCCGCTTCATCGTCACCAACAATTTGGTAAGTCACTTCCACTTCAGTATCAATATTAAGTAACTTAACTGTCGTACCAAAGATAACTTTGCCATGGTTAGGTATTGTTGTTACATCAATAACTTGCGCATTACATAAGCGACCTTCAATGTCTTGAATACGTCCTTCGCAAAAACCTTGCTCTTCTTTAGCTGCATGATACTCAGCATTTTCTTTTAAATCGCCATGTTCACGGGCAGTGGCAATATCTTTTACAATGCGTGGGCGTTTTTCCATCTTTAAAACTCTAAGTTCTTCTTTTAGTAGTTCAGCACCACGTAAGGTCATTGGATATTTAATCATTTTACTCTTCTTATTCAAACGAAAGGCGGTTTACTCAAAAAGTAGAACCACCTCTATAAATAATTAGGTAAGACAACTACTAAAACTATAGTAGATGCCTTACGTTTCTTAGCTACATTCTTTATGTAACTCTTGTATTGAAGTTACGGTATTTCTGTCATCTGCGGCATGCGCCTGACAAGCGGCAAAAGCAGCATTAAGCGTTGTAGTATAAGCAACTTTATAACGAAGTGCTCCGCCACGCAATACTTTAGAATCTTCAATCGCTTTACGACCTTCAGTGGTATTAATAATATAGCTATACTCACTGTTTTTAATTCTATCAAGAATATGTGGACGACCTTCGTGTACTTTATTTACCAAACGTACCGGAACATCAGCTTCACCTAAGATGATAGCAGTACCGTGAGTCGCATCAAGTTCATAACCTAAGGCAACCATTTGTTTAGCAAGCTCAACAACTCGTACTTTATCACTGTTACGAACAGAGATTAACGCACGACCTGATTTAGGTACACTAACACCCGCGCCTAAATTCGCTTTAGCATACGCTTCTTCAAACGTTTTACCAACACCCATTACTTCACCCGTTGAGCGCATTTCTGGGCCAACTAGCGGATCACTACCGTGGAACTTGTTAAACGGAATAACCACTTCTTTAACAGAGAAATACGGAGGAATAACTTCTTTCGTAATACCCTGCTCTCTTAGCGATTTACCTGCCATAACGCGCGCGCCGACTTTAGCTAAAGGCACAGCTGTTGCTTTTGAAACAAATGGAATGGTACGAGCAGCACGAGGGTTGACTTCAATAAGATAGACTTCGTTATCTTTAACCGCCATTTGCGTATTCATTAAACCAATAACGCCTAGTTCAAACGCTAAATCAGTGACTTGCTTACGCATTACATCTTGAATTTCTTGGCTTAAGCTGTAAACAGGCAATGAACAAGCACTATCACCTGAGTGAACACCTGCTTGCTCAATGTGCTGCATAATGCCGCCAATAACGACCTCTTCACCATCACAAACTAAATCTATATCAACTTCAATCGCATCATCAAGGAAGTGATCAAGTAGTATGGGTGAATCATTAGATACGCTTACTGCGTCGGTCATATAACGGCGTAAATCATCTAAATCATAAACAATTTCCATCGCACGGCCACCTAATACATAAGATGGGCGAACCACTAATGGAAAACCAATAGCTTCAGCTTTAGCCATAGCTTCATCAATAGAGGTTACAGTCGCATTTTCAGGTTGTAATAAACCTAAACGGTCTACCGCTTGTTGAAAACGCTCTCTGTCTTCTGCTCTATCGATAGCATCTGGAGAAGTACCAATAATAGGTACGCCGGCAGCTTCTAATGCACGTGCTAATTTAAGTGGTGTTTGACCACCGTATTGCACAATAACGCCTTTAGGCTTTTCAATACGAACGATTTCTAACACATCTTCAAAAGTAATGGATTCGAAATATAATCTGTCTGAGGTATCATAATCGGTAGAAACTGTTTCAGGGTTACAATTAACCATAATAGTTTCATAACCATCTTCGCGTAAAGCAAGCGCAGCATGAACACAACAATAGTCAAATTCAATACCTTGGCCAATACGGTTAGGGCCACCACCTAAGATCATGATGGATTCTTTATCCGTAGGATTCGCTTCACACTCTTCATCATAAGTGGAGTACATGTAAGCGGTATCTGAACTAAATTCTGCTGCACAGGTATCAACACGTTTGTACACTGGAAATATATCTGCGTTGTGACGTTTTTTACGGATCTCTGATTCGTTTACGCCAATAACATCGGCTAAACGGGCATCAGCAAAACCTTTACGCTTGAGTTTACGTAGATACTCTGGCGTTAAAATTTTCATTCCGCCGTCACGAACATTCGCTTCTTCTAAAACAATGTCTTCAATTTGTACTAAGAACCAACGGTCAATATTGGTTAAACGGAATACATCTTCTACCGTTAAACCTAAACGAAAGGCGTCAGCTATATACCAAATTCTGTCACTACCCGCTTCTTGCAGTTCATGCATTATTTTAGTTTTAGCGCCTGGTTGAGTTACATCAACCATAGAATCAAAACCATTTACGCCAACTTCTAAGCCACGAAGTGCTTTTTGCAGTGATTCTTGTTGGTTACGGCCAATAGCCATTACTTCACCAACAGATTTCATTTGTGTGGTCAGTCTATCTTCACAGCCAGCAAATTTTTCAAAGTTAAAACGTGGTATTTTTGTCACAACGTAATCAATGGTTGGTTCAAATGATGCTGGAGTTTTACCACCGGTAATATCATTTGTTAACTCATCAAGGGTATAACCTACCGCTAATTTAGCCGCAATTTTCGCAATGGGGAAACCTGTTGCTTTTGACGCTAATGCTGATGAGCGAGAAACACGCGGGTTCATCTCAATAATAACCATACGACCAGTATCTGGACAAATACCAAACTGTACGTTTGAACCACCGGTTTCAACACCAATTTCACGTAATACCGCTAAAGAAGCGTTACGCATAATTTGGTATTCTTTATCTGTTAATGTTTGCGCTGGTGCAACGGTAATTGAGTCGCCGGTGTGAATACCCATTGGGTCAATATTTTCAATCGTACAAATAATGATACAGTTATCATTTTTGTCGCGAACCACTTCCATTTCATATTCTTTCCAACCAATTAATGATTCATCAATCAATAATTCTGAGGTTGGAGATAGGTCTAAACCACGTGTACATATTTCAGTAAACTCTTCAATATTATAAGCAATACCACCACCGGTACCACCCATAGTAAATGATGGGCGAATAATACAAGGGAAACCTAAAACCTTACTCGCTGCATGCGCTTCTTCAAGCGTATGAACAATCTCAGCATTTGGCGTATCAAGGCCGATCGCTTTCATTGCTTTATCGAAGCGACTTCTGTCTTCCGCTTTATCGATAGCGTCAGCGGTTGCGCCAATCATTTCAACATTAAACTCTTTTAATACACCTTTAGCTTCAAGCTCTAGTGCACAGTTTAATGCGGTTTGACCGCCCATAGTCGGTAGTACCGCACAAGGACGTTCTTTTTCAATGATTTTACGAACAACTTCCCAATGAATAGGTTCGATATAAGTCGCATCGGCCATCTCAGGATCAGTCATTATTGTTGCCGGATTAGAGTTCACTAAAACAACTCGATAACCTTCTTCACGCAATGCTTTACACGCTTGTGCACCAGAATAATCAAACTCACAGGCTTGACCAATAACAATTGGGCCTGCACCTAAAATCAAGATAGTTTTTAAATCTGTTCTCTTTGCCATGTCTTTATTCTCTCTTATCTTGTTTGTAGGTTTAAGCTTGAGTTACTTTATATGCTTTTATTAAATCAATGAAATGATCAAATAATGGGGCAGCATCATGAGGACCTGGGCTCGCTTCAGGATGACCTTGGAAACTAAACGCAGGCTTGTCTGTGCGATGAATACCTTGCAATGAACCATCAAATAACGATTTATGCGTTACGGTTAGGTTGCTAGGTAAATTAGCTTCGTCAACAGCAAAACCATGATTTTGTGAAGTGATCATAACCACGTCGCGTTCAAAATCTTTAACCGGATGGTTTGCGCCATGGTGGCCAAATTTCATTTTGACGGTTTTTGCACCACTGGCTAGACCGAGTAGTTGATGGCCTAAACAAATACCGAACACAGGTATTTCTGTTGCTAAAATTTCCTGAATTGCGCTAATAGCATAGTCACATGGCTCAGGGTCACCAGGGCCGTTTGATAGAAATATGCCATCAGGGTTCATTGCGAGTACTTCACTAGCCGGTGTTTGCGCTGGAACAACGGTTAATCGACAGCCGCGATCTACTAACATGCGTAAAATATTGCTTTTCGCACCAAAATCATAGGCAACCACATGAAAGTTCAACTTATCTAGTGAGTTACTAAAATCAGAGTACCCTTCACCCATAGCATGACCAAGTGTCCAGCTACCTGAAACCCATTGATATTGCTCTTTCGTTGAAACTACTTTCGCTAAATCCATTCCTTTAAGGCCTGGAAAGTCTGCAGCATTCGCTAACGCTATATCTTGCGCTGCTTGTATGCTTTCATCACTTGCGTCATCGATAGTTAAAATGCAGCCATTTTGTGCACCTTTTTCTCGAAGAATTCGGGTTAATTTTCGTGTATCAATTTCGCTAATACCTAAAATATTATTTTCAATTAAGTAGTCGCTCAAACTTTGTTCGTTTCGAAAGTTACTGGCGAGTAGAGGTAAATCTCGGATCACTAAACCTTTAGCGTAAATACTATCCGATTCTCTATCTTCTGAGTTAGTACCTGTATTACCAATATGCGGGTATGTCAGGGTAATAATTTGCTCTGCATATGACGGGTCGGTAAGAATTTCTTGATAACCTGTCATCGAAGTATTAAATACTACTTCACCAACAGCCGTTCCCTGTGCACCAATTGCGGTACCTTTAAATACAGTACCGTCTTCCAGTACTAAAATAGCAGATGTAGCCAATGTAACCTCCAAAAAGAAGAAATAACTTTATCAAACGCCGTTGTTTGTTAACTCGTTCGATAAGCCTAAATATAACGCAAAATTCATTTATGCTCCCCTAAGGGAAATACATCGCTCAAAACAATAGCCACTGAGTCACTATGATTTCAAGTAAAATTTGCACATAAAAAATGTCTAAAATAGCTTTTCAGCTAAATTTTTGACAAAATCCACTTATTTTACGCTTGTAGCCTTTCTTCGTCTAGTAAAAATTGTAAAAACCTGTTGTTTTATGCGATTTGAACTCGTTTAGCGACCAAACCATCAAAAACAATAGTTATCTAAAAAAAATTAATATTATTTATTTGAAATTAATATCAATCGTTTTACCATAAACGACTCAACTTTAAGCTGTATGGTTTAATTTAAAGGAAAAAGCACGGAGTTGACGTCAGTCAATGAGTACTTTTGACACCTAAATTAAGCGATACAGCGACAAGGTGTGTTGTTTCTAATCTTTTAAACCTAAAACATCTTGCATATCATAAAAACCATTATCGGCATTACTTAACCAAAATGCTGCACGCATTGCGCCTAAAGCAAAAGTCATACGTGAGCTAGCTTTATGAGTTATTTCTATTCGCTCACCCAAATCAGCAAAATATGCCGTGTGTTCACCCACTATATCGCCCGCTCTTACTGTAGCAAAACCAATGGTTTCTCTACTTCTTTCACCTGTAATCCCTTCACGGCCATAAACAGCTACTTTATTTAAATCGCGACCTAGGGTGTCAGCAATAACCTGTCCCATTTTTACCGCGGTGCCCGATGGTGCATCTTTTTTGAATCGATGATGCGCTTCGAAAATTTCTATATCAGTATAGTCGCCAATTGCCTTTGCCGTTACTTGGAGTAACTTAAACATTAAGTTAACACCAACTGAGGTATTAGGCGCTAAAATAACAGGCATTTTTTCACCTGCTTTTTCAATCAGCTGTACTTGTTCATCACTAAAGCCAGTGGTACCAATAACCAATGATTTATTATGGCTTTGACACCATTTAATATTTTCTAACGTTGCTTCAATAGAGGTAAAGTCTATCAATACTTGGGCATCAGACAACTGCGCTAACTCTGTTGATGTTGTTAAGCCGATAGCACCAATACCTGCTAACTCACCTAAATCAAAACCGGTAAAAGAAGAGGTAGCACGTACAGTACCGCCAACTAATTCTATACTTTCATGTTCATGCGCAGCTTGAATAAGGTTACGCCCCATACGTCCACTACAGCCTAATATAGCTACTTTTACTTTCATTTTTTATTCTCTTTTAAAATATTGAGGCTAATCGTCAGCCACTTATTGAAAACACGTTCGCCAATGATAATGAATTAGTGAGTTCATGTGAAACAACATTAACTATCGCTAATTTTTGCTCAGTGTTATTTAAAATACTGAGATGATAATAAGCACAAAAGTCAGCAAATATCTGTCCTTGCTCATCAATAAAAGTCCAATCGACACAAGCAAGTAATAGGTTATCATTGATTGACATATAACTGGCTTTTTCAGCGATTATTTTAGCTGTATTGGCTTGTTTTAGTTGGGTAAAAATATTATTAAGCTCTTGTCGACAATCCTCAATACTATTAACCAGGACTATTTTGTCTGGTGTATGTAAAGTGCAAGGTAAGTGATAACACGCAACTACCGCATCAAGATCATACGCATTAAATGCCGCTAAATAGTGATCAAATAAGGTTTCAATTTGCTGAGTACTCACACTAACCTCTTTTTGTGTAGACAAAAAATCACTTAAAAAAAAGCCCTCAACTGAGGGCTTTTAAAAATAACTAAACTAGCTAATAATGCTTAATAATTCAACGTCAAACACTAACGTTGAATAAGGCGGTATTGCGCCTTGTGAGCCTTGCTCGCCATAAGCTAAATGATATGGAATGGTTAATTTCCATTTACTGCCTTCGGTCATTAGCTGTAATGCTTCAGTCCAACCAGCAATAACACCGCCAATAGGGAACTCTGCAGGTTGACCACGTTCAACTGAACTATCAAAAACATCGCCATTAGCAAACGTACCATGATAGTGAACACTTACTGTGCTTGAAGCTGAAGGTTTTTCACCTTCACCCGTTGTGATCACTTCATATTGTAAACCTGATTCAGTAACAGAAACTTCATCACGTTTAGCATTTTCTGCAAGGAAGATTTCACCTTCAGCAGCTTTTTCTTTAGCCATAGCTTGTTCTTGCTCTTGTAATTTTTTAGAAATCACAGAGAAAGCAGCGTTTAGGTCATCATCAGAAACTGGACTATCTGCATTGATAAGCGCATCAGCGATGCCAGCTTGAACAGCAGTAATATCAAAATCTTTAAAAGGATTATTACGTAATTGATCACCTAATTGACGACCAACACCGTAGCTTACACGTTGTTCAATAGTTTCATACTGGTTTTCAGAAATAGTGTTTTCAGACATATGTTTACTTCACTCATGCATAAATAGATTAAAAGGTAGCAACAATTCACCCTCTTTGGGTTTGTCGTTTAGATAGTCACTCAAAGTGAATCTTACATAAGGTAAACATAAGATTTTCGATTAAGCCACCACAAAATGACAGACGGTGAATAGTTGCAAAAAGTAAGTTATCACCTACTTAGATATTGGGCGCGAGTTTATCATAAAGCTACGTGAGTATGTAGTCGCTCTGTATGACAATTGGGTATTATTTATAAGGAAAAAGAACATCTTTGAAATCTTCACTTCACACAACAATAGTTTACTGAATATAATAGCTTATTAATTTTTTAACATAATGAATGTTTTTTCTAATTATAATATTCATGAGCAGTAATCTATGACACATTCTAAACCTAACAAAAAAAGTATTATTGCTTTATTACCCTTCATTGTTTTTCTAGGTGTTTTTCTTGGTACCGGAATTATCTTAAGCCTACAAGGTGTCGAATTTGCTTTTTATCAACTCCCGGCAAGTATCGCCATTATTCCTGCTATTTTTGTTGCACTTTATATAGGTAAGGTCGTTGCTAAAGAAACCATAGAGACACAAATAACCCAGTTTATTAAGGGTGCCGGTCACGCAAATATCGTTACCATGTGTATTATTTATCTGTTAGCTGGCGCTTTTGCGAGTGTGGCTAAGGCAACGGGTAGTGTTGATGCGAGTGTTCAATTAGGCTTATCAATATTCCCGTCTTATTTACTATTACCAGGCCTATTTTTAGTAGCCGCATTTTTGTCAACAGCCATGGGGACATCAATGGGAACCATCGCCGCTATTGCACCAATTGCCCTAGGTTTTATTGATTCTGCGGGTCTAGATTCTGCTGTAGTGGCGGGTTGTTTAATTTCTGGTGCTATTTTTGGCGATAACTTATCAATAATTTCTGATACCACGATTGCCTCCACTCGAAGTCAAGGGGCACAAATGAAAGACAAATTTAAAGTTAACTTTAAATTTGCTGTCCCTGCGGCACTCTTGTGCTTGCTCATTTTCACATTGCTTGGTCAAAGCATTGATTATGAAATGACTAATGATGCCGCTTTTATTGGCCTCGTTCCCTATATAGTTATTTTAATTTTAGCGCTATCGGGGATCAATGTACTTGTGGTGTTAACGATAGGAATAGTGCTCGCAGCAATCATAGGTATGGTGAGTAATGATTACCAACTATCTGCTTGGATCACTGATATAAATGCCGGTTTTTCAAGTATGCAAGATATCTTCATTTTATCTTTATTTATTGGTGGTCTAAGTGAGTTAATTCGCCATCAAGGTGGCTTAGCAGCATTAACACAAGGGATTGAGTCATTAGCAAGAAAGTTAAGCCCAAGAAATAAAAAACGCGCAGCAGGTTTTGGTATTGCCGGTTTAACCTTTTGCTGTAATTTTTTTACCGCTAACAATACAGTGTCAATTATCATTACCGGTGAAACTGCGAAAGAACTCGCGACAGACGGTGATCTAAAACCAGCGCAATCTGCCAGTTTGCTTGATATTTTCGCTTGTATCAATCAGGGTTTACTGCCTTATGGCGCACAAGCGTTACTATTAGGAACTACCTTAGGTATTTCACCTATCGCGGTTGTTTCTCATGCTTTTTATCCAATGATTTTATTCTTTGTTGCCGGCTTTGCTTTTTGGCAAATGACAAAAAATAGCGTCGGGAAGTGAAAGGGCATATCAATCAATTAAAGTTGAACGACCTTTATTAACGCCATAAATATCACTAGGATTAAAGCCTAAGGTAATATGAAAGTCTTTCGCAGCTAGTATAAAGTGTTGACGTATTAACTGCGCGTCAGCGCTTTGAGCGACAACAAAAAAGCTCGTTTTACTACCTTGCGCCACTTTACCTAAACCTAATAAAGTCACATTTAGTTGACTAGAAAAGGATTGATTAAAGTCAGGTGCCAGTAACTTTTCAACAATCGCTTTATCTGCTAATTGGTACTCTCTTGGGCTGAGTAGGGTTAAATGAAATAATTGATGATCACGTGCTGCTTGTAAAGCCCTGTAATCGTTAAATTCTTCTGCTAGCAATTGCTGTAACTGGGTTAAATAAGGTGATAATTCGGCTCGACTTACCAAAGCACCTAAATATTTTTGTCCTTGATTATCAGCTAACGTAGTAATTTTTAACCGTAATGATTTAGTGGTTTGACTTTGTGGCTCAGTATTTAATGACTGCAATGCCCTCGCCTGTTTATCGGTAAGCTGTATATTATTAGCATTAACCGTATCAATCGTAAAAACAACTTGAAAAGTTAATAATAAAAGCAGTATCGATAAGTTAGAAGTTACTTTTTTATACTGAATAATCATTGAATATCACCTTCATTAATTAACCTCTAAAACCAAATTAGTTATATTTTGCCAATAAAGCGACTAAGTCATCTTCCGTCAATATACTAACGCCTAAATCTTGCGCTTTAGTAAGTTTAGAGCCAGATTTGTCGCCTGCAACAAGAAAATGCGTTTTTGCTGAAATACTGCCTGACACTTTTGCACCCAATGATTGTAATGCGGCTTTAGCTTCACTGCGCCCCATTTGATTTAACGTGCCTGTTAAAACAAACGTTTGCTCAGCCAATGGCTGTTTATCAGCACTTTTTTTAATAATATCAGGCCAAGTCATCAATTCATCTAGTGCTGCAACTACAGTAATATTATGGCTTTCTTTAAAGAAATTAACGATATTTTTTGCCACAACGTCGCCAACGTCATTAACCGCTTTTAACGCCTCAAAACTTGCTGATTGAATAGCGGCTAAAGTAATAAAGTGATTGGCTAAATTAGCCGCTGTTGCCTCACCAACTTCACGAATGCCTAAACCATAGATAAACTTAGCCAAGGTTGTTTCTTTAGCTTTTTCAAGTGCCGTCATTAAATTAACCGCCGATTTTTTCCCCATTCTCTCCATTGTACTAATGTCTATTTCAGTTAGTTTAAATAAATCAGCGGGCGTGGTGATTAAGTTTTCATCCACTAACTGCTCTACTAATTTATCGCCTAAACCATCGATATCATGGGCTTTACGTGAAGAAAAATGCTTTATGGCTTCTTTACGTTGTGCTTGACAAAAAAGCCCGGCAGTACAACGAAGTACGGCCTCCCCCTCTGCTTTAGCAACTTTTGAGTCGCATACAGGACACGTACTAGGAAAAATTATATCTTTTACATCATCACCACGTTTTTCAATAACGACAGAGACAATTTGCGGGATCACATCACCTGCGCGTCTTATTACTACGCTATCGCCTATTTTCAAACCTAAGCGTGTAATCTCATCTTGATTATGTAAAGTGGCATTCGATACCGTCACCCCGCCAACAAAAATAGGTTTCAAACGAGCCACAGGGGTTATTGCCCCTGTTCGACCTACTTGAAACTCAACGTCTTCAACCAGTGTCAGTTCTTCTTGAGCAGGGAATTTATAAGCAATAGCCCAGCGCGGCGCACGGGCAACAAAGCCAAGTTTTTCTTGTTGGGCAATATTGTCAACCTTAAGCACCGTGCCATCAATATCATAGCTTAACCCGTTACGTTTATTAAGAATATCTTGATAGAATGCCTCAACTTGTTCAGGGTTTTCGAGTAAACGAACTTCTGGGCACATGGGTATACCCAGCGCCTTAATCTGACATAAACGTTGATAATGTGATGGTTTTAAAAACGCGCCACCCATCGATAAACTATCTTCTTCGGGTAAGTCACCCACATAACCTAAACCATAAGCATAAAAAGCCAAATTGCGCTTAGCCGTCACTTTAGAATCTAGTTGTCGTAAACTGCCTGCTGCAGCATTACGAGGGTTAGCAAAAGATTTTTCGCCTTTCTTTTTCGCTTGTTCATTAATCTTATCGAAACTTGCTTTTGGCATAAATACTTCGCCGCGCACTTCAATAACATCAGGATAATCAACACCGCTTTCACCAATAAGCTTCAAAGGGATAGATTTAATCGTACGAATATTCGTGGTGATATTTTCACCGACACTGCCATCACCTCGGGTTGCTGCTTGTACTAGAATACCTTGCTCATAACGTAAACTTACTGCTAAGCCATCAAGTTTCGGCTCGGCGCAAATAACAATATCATCTTGAGTGACTAACCTGTCTTGAAGGCGCTTAACAAATGTTTGCCATTCGTCACGGGAAAAAACATTATCAAGCGATAACATAGGTAATTGATGAGCTACTTGCGTAAACGATTTTAATGGTTGTCCACCCACTTTTTGGCTAGGTGAATCAAGTGTTTTTAACGCGGGGTGAGTTTGTTCAATATCTATTAATTCACGCATTAACCTATCGTATTCAGCATCCGGTACACTGGGTTGATCAAGTACATAATATTGATGATTATACTGGTTAATTTGTTGATAGAGTTTAGTTAACTGTTCTTGTAGAGCGCTTATTGATGAAGAAGCATTTGGCATGTTTTAGTTTACTCAAAAACCAAACCTATAAAAATCTTTATAGGTTTGGTAGGGATAAAGTCGGTGGTTAATTTATTTGACACTAGCAAGGCGATGTTGTCTGTCAAATTCATGTATTTTACTTAGATAATGCTGTTCTGTGTGCTTGGTCATTATATTACGTTTATCGTCAACTAATTGTGCTTTAAATTCTGTAGCTAACTGTTTAGCGGCTGCTAGCATTTGTTCAAAAGCGATAAAAGGGTCGGTGGCGTTAGGTAAAGTCATAAATAAACTAACCCCTTGCGTGACAAAGGTTTCCATCGTATCAAGTTCAAACGAACCAGGATTCAACATATTTGCTAAACTAAATGTAACCGCGCCATTGCCGGCATTATCTTGATGGCGATGAAATATATTCATTTCACCATATTTCATACCCAAGGTTAATAAGCTAGGTAATAATGCAGCACCAGACATTTGTTGATGTGCAGGCATAACAACACTTAAAATAATGATTTTTGGTTCAGGTAGAGAGTTATCTATTGGTTTATTTTCTTTTACTTGCTCAACTTTTTCTTTTGATTCGTCAATATTGATACTAGGTAAAGACTCACTTTCTAAGGCAACACCATCACCAAAATTAATTTCGATTTGTGGTCGTTTTCTTTCCTCACCCTTGTACTCAGATTTACTGTTAGGTTTTTTATTAACTACTTTTTGAGCATCTGGTTTAGCTTGTGTAACTGGCTGCTGGTATACTGGCTTTTCTAAAATGATCTCTTTTCTGGTATCAGCAACCTTTGACTTTTCAATATCATGCTCAGAAACTTTCTCCTGAGAGTTTAATTCATTATAGACTTTATCACTTTGCCCACTATCAAGATGACTCATTTCATCAAGGCTGATAGATTGTTCAAAATCTTGCTCACTGCCCACTCTGGGTTCATTACTTTGTTTGAATGTTTTCACCTGACCCACACCATCTTGATCAAAACCTTTACGGTCAAAGTCTCGTGATAGTGGCTTCACTTTGTCTTTACTTGCTTTAAGCTTATAAGGATTCTTTTGCTTTCTAATCGTCCACAAACCATGGATAAAAATGGCAGCAATTACTACGCCACTAAGAATAATTAATGCGTTTCTAACGTTATCTTCCATTGTTATGCCTGTATAGTCACTTTACTAAGGAGAATTGAGATTTTTGTTATGATTCTAGGTATTATATTATATTTAACTTATCAAAGTAACTCTAACAGAAATAGTGATTTTTTGTAACAAGTTAGTGCTGTTCTTATGCTAACAACACAATTATACTCAAGTGAGTAATATCAATATGTTAGCGTAATTATAAACCAATGACTGATCTAAAAGAAACAACAAAAAACACTGAATTCAATCAGAAAAAACAGACTATTGCCGATAGTGGTATGGGATATTTTTTTAAAGGCTTTGAACTTATTCAATTAAAAGGTATTCGACGCTTTGTTCTCATTCCATTACTAATTAATTTACTATTTTTTAGTGTCGCTTTTTATTTTATATTTACAGAGCTTGAATACTACATGGCGATATTAACTGGCTGGTTACCCAGTTGGTTAAATTGGCTTAGCTCAGTACTATGGCCACTGGCGGTTATCACGATATTAATTGTTTTTTCATTTATATTTAGTACTGGTGCCAATTGGCTTGCCGCCCCGTTTAATGGGCTATTATCAGAAAAAATAGAGTTGCTTTTACTAAAGGAAAAAGTAAAAGGTAAAGCGGTGGAAGAACCAACAGTTAATGGCGGTATGATGGATATTGTTAAAGATATTCCTAGAACGCTTGATCGCGAACTACAAAAATTCACTTATTATTTACCCCGCGCTATTGGCTTTTTTATTTTACTTTGGATTTTGCCCGTTATTGGTCAAGTGATGTGGTTCTTATTTGTTGCTTGGATGATGGCAGTACAATACAAAGACTACCCTTTTGATAATCATAAAATTCCTTTTTCGGTCATGAAGCAAACAATTCAGCAACAGAAAAGTTTGAGTTATAGTTTTGGCGTTAGTGTCACCGTATTTTCAATGCTGCCATTAGTTAACTTAATTGTTATGCCCGTTGCAATTTGTGGTGCGACTGCATTGTGGCTTGATCACTACCGTGATGATTTTATTTCTAGCTGATTGTCGCACTCTGACTGAAAATCATATATATTTAAATAGGTTGGAAAGTTATTATAGGATGAGGTAATGAACAATAAGAATTCAAGCAAATTTTCACTATTCATTAATGCTATTTTATTGAGTTTTAGTACCAGTCTTTATGCCTTAGAAGAAAGCCAGGTCGATACAAATAATGTCATTGTTCCCATGATGACTAATGCCCAAGTTTTTGCTGATTTCACTGATGAGCTACCCGCAGTATTAAATTATTTTACCCGCGCCACGGAAAAACAGGTAATTGACTTTTATCAACAACACTACAGTGACGCTATTTCACAAGAAAGAAAACGCGGTCGTTTAACTTTAACTTATCAACAACAAAAACATCATATTCGGGTGGTTATTTCTCAGCAAAATAAAAAACGACAAGTAGATGTAATTATCGAGCTAAAAGAAAAATAGTGATGATCCATTACCTATTGAAGGAGGCATAATTGCTTTCCTTTGCATAAGACTGCATTTCGTTGCATAAAACGAGCTTAGTCTATAACCTCTAACTTCCCCATCATCACATAGGCTATTTTATGAAAAAACGATTACTGGTGATAATAGTGAGCGGTTTTTTATTTAGTTGTGCTGAAACATCATCCAGCATTTCAACGAATAAAATAGCTATCAATGCTCCGCAAACTAACACAGAGAATGTAAAATACACTTGCAATAGAGACACTCTATTATCAGTCACTTTTTCTACACCAAATAGCGGAAACGATAAAAAAATTGCAATTATCAATAGTTTTGGCAACCAGGCTATTATTCTACCAAATAAAGTGGCTGCATCAGGTTTTCTCTATTCTAATGGCAAATATTCTTTGCGTGGTAAAGGAAAGCAAGCCACATGGACTATCGGGCGTATGGCCCCTTTTAGATGTTCAGTGGGTGATGAACTAATCTATCAAGAAGACGTAAAGTAAAACATTTTTTTATTCGAAGTAAAGATAAAGTAAAAAGCTATTTAACGCTATGGTAAACTACCCGCCAAAGAATTATTAAGCGCTTATTTAAGGTACCACCATGAGAAAAACATTTTCATTAACCCATGAAAAAATCAAAGGCCCACGACTTGTTGATGCGATTAAGCATGAGGTAAAAAAATACCTTAAAAGAGAGAGAAATAAGAAGCTGACTGAAGATGTTGATTTTTGGGATTTTGATTGCAAATACGGACATACTAAAGAGTCAGCAGAAGTTATCCATACTTCTGCACTTAACAAGAGCATTGATGATGCAGTACAGAATGACCTAGAAAGTTTTTACTTAGAAATTTTAGTCAAACCAGGTAAGAGAACTAAAAAGCCAATTATTGACAATGATGAAGAAGAAGAATAACCCGTAATTAACTGATGATGTGAAGTATAAATCACTGCTACCTTGCGATCTTACTTCACATCATTGATTGAAAAATCCAATAGACTGAAATCAATAAACTAAAAAGATTAACTTGGAAAAATACGATTCTTTTGTAATAACTTGCCTAGAACACCCTCTGCAGATAAAGAGGCTGCTTTAGCAAATTTTTCAGCTAACCCTTTTTTCACTTCATATTTTATCGCAACGACTTTGTGGCTTTTACTAATATTTTGTAAATAATCATCACTTGTTTGAATACTATCAACTAAACCTAATTCTAACGCTTTAGTACCAAACCAATGCTCACCTGTGGCAACTTTACCTAGATCTAAGCTGGGTCTATGTTCACTAACAAAGTTTTTAAATAATACATGAGTTTCGTCAAGCTCTTCGATAAATTTTTCTTTACCTTTTTCAGTGTTTTCACCAAACATTGTTACCGTGCGCTTAAACTCACCTGCGGTAAACTGTTCAAAATCAATATCATTTTTCTTTAGTAGCTTGTTAAAGTTTGGTAACTGGGCAATAACACCAATTGAACCAAGAATAGCAAATGGGGCTGCAATAATATTATTAGCAACACAAGCCATCATATAACCACCTGAAGCTGCTACTTTATCAACAGAAACAGTGAGCGGAATATCATGTTGGCGAATTCGATCTAATTGCGACGAGGCTAAGCCGTAACCATGCACCATGCCGCCGCCACTTTCTAAGCGTACAAAAACTTCATCCTGTTTAGTCGCTACCGATAAAATAGCAGTCACTTCTTCACGTAAAGAGCTGACTTCTTTCGCATCAATGCTGCCGTTAAAATCAACAACAAACACTTTTGATTTACTTTCTACTGTATTTTCACCTGGAGAATTGGCATTCTTCTTTGCTAACAACTTATCTTCTTTAGCTGTTTTCTTTGCTAAGAGCTTATCTGCTTTTTCTTTTTGCTTTAACTCTTCTTTATTTAATAAAGCATGAATAACTTCTTGCTCAACATCTTTAAATTGTTCCGACAAGTCAGTAATCTCTAACTCACCCTTTTTATGTTTTTGTTTTATTGCGGTGGCAGTAACAACCACAACAATAGCAATAAGCGCTAAGACAAAGGTGATTGTTTTCGCTAAAAACAGACCGTATTCATATAAAAATTCCAATTTTTTCTCCTGAACGTTTACTTTGCATATAATGCTTATTGATATGGGGATAAAAAAAGTAAAAAAAAGCCCTTTACTGTCGATAAGGGCTAGTTCCTTTGTCGAAGAGATTTACATCTCGCCTCGCTGAAAACTAGTGAGAACTAATATCAATTTCACTGATAATCCTATTAAAGCTAAATTGATATAAAACACTATGATTTAATTACTCATTAGCACATATTTGGTCAACCAGGTATCATTGAATTTTAGTCAAAAAAAAAGCCCTCACTGAGGGCTGATTTTAAGTTAGTAATTCACGATTTACTGAACAACATCATCATTTTGCACTGAAATAACATGCCCATTTGAGCTAAAGAAGTTAGCTACTTGGCTTTGCATTTCAGAGGTCACAGCACTTGTCATAACTGCATCAGGCGCTGCTGCTCTAGGACTTGGGTCTAAAATAGAACCATGATGGCCAAATAGGTAACGTACTGCACCAGACACAGGTGATTCTGCACCTTCTGTAGTTTCTGATATACCAGACAAACTTAATAATGAAATAGCACCTTCAGTACCTGCAAATGGCGCAGATGACACACGGTTAGGAATAACTTGGTCACTTAAGTTAGTACTACCATTACCAATCACTTCAATTAAGTGAGTAGGCGTATTGGTAGCCACCATCATAGCCGCATAGTTAGCAGGGTCACCAGCATCCGTTACTGTTTGTGCCGCAAAAGTAAATTTAGCGAAAACTGCGTTCAGTTCACTTTGTTGTTCCTGTGTTAATAAGGCGTAGAAATTCTGGTAATAATCAACCATTTCACCTTCTGTTGGCGGTGTTTCAACCGTGTGAACTTGAGTGATATAAGTTTGGAAAGCTTCTGATGAAGCAAAAGCTAAATTGGACTTGATCACGTCGCCAAAAGCACCTGACTCCATTAACAAATTAGCCATCATAACACCGGGCATAGCCTGAGAGTTAGTCGAAACGGCAAATAACGGGTCAACTTGCGGATCAAGTGGGGTATTTGTTAACGCAATAAAGTTTATACCCGTAATAGCACCTAAAGAATGCCCTAAAAAGTGAACATTCGTTCTATCTACCTTTATTGGGTTTCCATCAGCATCAAGTCCTCCAAGAAAATTTAAACCTAAACGTAAACCTAATAAATCAGAAGTTGATTGGCGTAAATTATCACGTGTAGTTAGTAAACTTGCTAAATTCATATAATGTGTAGCTGAGACTGTTGAAGCATTGATGTCATCAACACCGTCAGGAGTGCCGTTAGGACCCGTTATGTCAAAACCACGACTACCGCCAGGATATAAACCACCGAGTGCGTCAGGATCACCATGTAACGGATGATTAATTGCAACTGTTGCCATACCATGCAGTGAAAGAATACCAGTAAGAACTAGCATATCTTCTTTTTTCAAGGCAATACCGTGTTGAAGAATAACAACTGGCCAACCGGCTGCTGGCTCAACTAATACACCCAAAGCAGTAGCGCCATAAGCCACACGAGCTTCATTAGCTTTATCAACATCTGGTGTTGTTATTTGCACAACTAAATCCATCATAGCATTTGCTTTTGGCACTGGGCTAAATTTAGTTAAATGACGTTTGGTATCAAACCCTAGTGATCTAAGGCCTGGAGCTGGTAATTCTTTTGCCGCCGAAATAGCCATACAAGTGCCATCATCAACACTCACTGGCGTAACGGGAATAGTTTCAGGAGGAAGTTCTCCTGCAGAAATCTTTGCTGCTACGCCTGCTAATATAGCACCAGAATCACATAAAGCTTTCCACCAATCATTTACTGGAGCCATAGGATTTTCAGCACTTGGCACGCCTAAATAATACGGTAAAGTAATACTACCTTGCATAAAGTTAGCCGCTGAGTATAGGGGCACTAATGAATCTGGAATTTTTCCTGCTAAAATATTAGCAACGGACAAATCAGTATCCATAATATCAATAGCTGGGGTACCAGCCATTATTGCTTCAAGCATTGCTGGTACATTATTAGCCATCAACGCTTTTGCTGTTGCCAATACATCAATAGTTGATTGTGTAGTTAATGCCATTGTATAAATTAACGTATCTTTATCAGCGCCTGCTGCTGCAATGGTATTTTCATAGCTATTTATCACGCCTTGCAAACTTTTTTGCGCTTGCGTAGCTAAAGGATGTGTCGCAATGTCTTGGCGAACTAAATCATAAGTTATTGAGCCGGCAACCGCTTTGCCATTGTTGTCTTTTAAATTATTAGTTAACGCGAGTATGTAAGTCGTTTTGGCTTTAAGAGGCTTAAGAGGGACAACCGCCACACTATTACCGGATGCTTTAGTAACAAAATCAATACCAAAAGTTAACTCTCTAACGACTGAACAAGCAGCACCACGAGGAACCTGTTCACAGCTAGGATCTCCTCCCATCAACGTTTCAAATATTTGTACTGATGCAGGGTTAGTAGCTGAGTTGCTATCAAGGCTCGTGCCCGCAGGAAAGGTAATTTCAAGTGAAAATGGGTTAGTTGTTGACCAACCATCAACCGCGCCTAATGCAGTGGATGGATCAGCATAATTAGGCGATTCAATTTCATTACCCTCTTCATTTTTTTCTCCCGATATAATGTTGCCGTCTAAATCCCTTCCGACCGGTATGTTCAAAGTACCATCAGGAGTGTCCAAAAATAATAAATCATTAGGTACTGATAAGCCCCCATTAGAAGGATCAAACACGACTCTTGCCGAAGCAATAAGCGGTGTAATATTATTGTCTACATCATTTTTTGCATCTTCTATCGTTTCACTACCGCAACCACTTAAACCGAGTGCGCTGATAACAGCTAGACTAACAATTAACTTTTTCATTTTATCTCCCCAATGCTTATTTTTTATTAATATTATTTTTAATAAGTATGATTTTTAGCGACTGCTATTTATCCACTTTTACCTACTCTAGCAATAAGTGAATAAAAAAACAACTCATTAGACCTCAGACCTTAAGTCAGGCGATTATTCATTTTAATCACTGACTTTAACGACTAATAATGTGTCTGCAGCTTTTAGTTCTTTAATCCGTACTTTTACTTTCATTAACTAAAAACTAACGTATTAAAAAACTTTTCCTCGTCATTGAAAAAATCAGAGAGTAGAATAACCAACATTAATTATTACTCGAACCCAGAGCAACAAATGTTTGATTACTCCATTACAGAAAATTGTTTATCCAATAAAACCATACTTGTTACTGGCGCAGGTGCTGGCATTGGCCGTGAAGCCGCATTAACCTATGCAAAACTTGGTGCTACCGTGATTTTATTAGGCAAAACAGTCAGTAAACTTGAAGCCGTCTATGATGAGATCATCGCCCTAAAATTAGCCGAACCCGCTATAGTGCCGTTAGATTTAAAAGGCGCAACCAAACAAAACTATATTGATATGTCTGCCACTATCGTCAATCAATTTGGCAAACTAGACGGCGTATTACTCAATGCGTCAATGCTTGGCGAATTGACACCATTTACTCAAATTCATGAGCAAATATTTAATGATGTAATACAAGTAAATATCACCGCTCAGTATTTATTAGCACAAGCATTAATACCAACGCTACAATTAGCAGATAAGGCTTCTTTAGTGTTTACATCATCGGGTGTGGGTAGTGAGGGCCGTGCTTTTTGGGGTGCTTATAGTATTTCTAAATTCGCCACAGAGGGCTTGATGCAAGTAATTGCTGATGAATATGAAAATTCAAGTCTGCGCGTTAACGCAATTAATCCTGGCGCTACCCTAACAAATATGCGCGCCAGTGCTTACCCGGCCGAAGATAAAGATAACCTTGCGACACCTGCTGACTTGATGCCGTTATACGTTTATTTAATGTCTGATGATAGCTTGGCTGTGAACGGTAAAACATTGAAAGCACAGTAAAATAGAATTGTGTGGCACGTTTTAATTTACACTAAAATCAGCGACGAGTAATGGGTGACTATTCACTACTCGTCGTTCGTCACTTTACCTTAACTCTCTTCGTAAAATTTTACCTACATTGGTTTTAGGTAACTCATCTCTAAACTCAACCAATTTAGGAACTTTATAACTTGTCAGGTTTTCACGACAGTGTTTAATTAATGTTGCTTCATCTAACTCGGGTTGCTTAGCAACAACAAATATTTTCACCATTTCTCCGCACGCTTCATTAGGTATTCCAATGGCCGCAGCTTCTAACACTCCTTCATGCATCATAACGACTTCTTCAATTTCATTTGGATAAACATTAAAACCAGAAACAATAATCATATCTTTTTTACGATCGACAATGGTGAAAAAGCCTTTTTCATCTACACAAGCTATATCTCCTGTGGCAAGCCAACCGTCATGTAAAATTTCATTGGTGGCTTCTTCACGGTTATAATAACCTTTCATAACTTGCGGACCTTGTACCCACATTTCACCCGCCTCACCTACCGCAGCTTCACTACCGTCATCAAGCATAATTTTAATGTCAGTTGATGGTGCTGGTAAACCGATAGTACCATTATAACTTTCTTGATTATAAGGACTTAAAGTCACCAAAGGCGCACACTCAGTTAAGCCATACCCTTCGAGCAATCGAGTTGAGGTAACTTCTTGCCAACGTTCGGCAACAGGACGTTGTACCGCCATCCCTCCGCCCAAAGCCATCTTAAGTGTTGAAAAGTCTAAATCTTTAAAGCCTGGGGTATTTAACAAACCATTAAATAAGGTGTTAACACCCGTAATGGCACTAAATTTGTACTTGCCTAATTCTTTAACAAAGCCAGGCATATCGCGCGGATTAGTAATAAGTAAATTAGTCCCTCCTAACGTAAGAAAGGTCAAGCAATTGGCCGTTAATGCAAAAATATGATAAAGCGGCAACGCAGTAACCACTAATTCACAGCCTTCCTCAAGCATGGGTTTTATCGCGGCTTTTGCTTGCTCTAAATTAGCAACCATATTTCTATGGGTTAACATGGCACCTTTTGATACGCCGGTTGTACCACCAGTATATTGTAAAAAAGCCAAGTCATCGCCACACAATTCAACAGGAGTAAATGTTAAGTTGCGACCTTTAGTTAACGCAGCATTAAAGCGAATGGCATCAGGTAGATGAAACGCGGGGACCATCTTTTTAACATACTTTACCACCGCGTTTACAACAACGCCCTTAACGAGGCCAAGGCGATCACCAAGAGAAGTCATGATGACATGTTCAACCGGTGTTTTATCTACTATTTTTTCTAATGTTTGCGCGAAATTTTCAATAATCAAAATAGCTTTTGCGCCAGAATCTTTAAGCTGGTGTTCTAACTCACGAGCAGTATATAAAGGATTAACATTAACCACGGTTAAACCCGCAAGTAAAGCGCCAAACAAGGCAATAGGGTATTGCAACGTGTTGGGAACCATAATGGCAAATTTATCGCCTTTTTCAAGACCTAACCCTTCTTGTAAGTAAGCAGCAAATGCAGTGGCTTGTTGTGCCAATTCAGCATAGCTAATTTGGGCTCCCATATTAATAAATGCCGTTTTATCACTATATTGAGTAGTATATTTAGTAAACATAGCAACTAAAGAAGGGTATTTATCTGGATTTATATCAAATGGTACGCCAGGTGGGTAACTGTTTTCTAGCCATATTTTTTGCATTCTACCTTCCTCATAAGTTATTTTAACAACTATTTTACAATTCAATCGACTGCTTATAGTTTTTTTGTTTATGCTTTTGTTTAATTTAAGCTGTAATTTCTATGACAGTTTTAACAAATTTCAACTGATACTACCAGTTAAATTTAAACAGTTGTTTGAATATGAGTGAAATTTAATTATTCAGCTAAAAAATGTTTTATCAATTGCGCGGCCCTTTCTGGTTGCTCCATATGCACATGATGGCCACCTTTAATCTCAACACTAGCAAAATCCTGAAATAAGTCACCAAAGGTTTTCATACCCGAGCTGACCATGTCTATACCGTCACTGCCGTAAATAAGTTGTACTGGACACTTAATATCACGAATAAATTGCTGAGCTTGTTTTAATGTTAAGCGATAGGGAGAGGTATTACGTAAGCGAGCATCAGATCGCCAACGGTAACCCCCCACTTCTTTGATGAGTCCGCGCTCAACAATTAATTTAGCATGGTCAAATTGAAGATCAGAAACATTAACACGTGCCTTGATGGCTGAATCAATACTTTCATGGTAGCGCGTTTTCTTAGCCCCACCTTGTTTGTTATAAAGTGGGCTACCCTTAAAACGACTTAGCATACCATCACGTAATTGTTGGGTGGTTTGTTCTGCCGTACTGCTAATGAAACCAATAGAATCAAGTAAGGTCAATGACTTTACTTTTTCAGGAAAAGCGGCAGCGAATGCACTTGCAACCATTCCCCCCATAGAGTGAGCAACAATATCAACTTGTTGCCATTGGTTTACTTCAAATAATTGTAATAAATCATAAACCCAATCAATAAAATGATAATGGGCATCTAAACTTCTATGGCTTGAATTACCATGACCGGGCCAGTCAATCGCAATAACCCGTTTATGAGCTAACTCGGTTTCAAAGTGTGACATCAAGGGTAAAAAACTTGCGGCATTATCTAACCAACCATGTAGGCATAAAACCACATTTTCTTTCGTTTCATTACCACCACAAGCAATACCTTGTAGGGACATAGTATCAAAAGAATATTTAACCTCTTCTAGCGTGTTTACAGATGACATTTAATTACCTTAATTATGTTTTTTGGCACTTTTATAAAGAGAATACAACGCAATTAGCGCTAACGAAAACCAAATTAATACCCAAATAAACTCAGGAACAAACGTCATCGAAGACAAAGCTGCGCCATCACCTAGGTTACGTCCATCAAGTAAATAAGAGGGACTAGATAAACTATTCAATAATATTAGCAAGCCAAATAATTGCATTAATCGTTGTAAATAATGAAGTTTTTTTAATTTAATGGTAAGCAAAAATAAAGCGGCTAGCACAGCTAAAATAAACCACGTTAAAATATCACGCCCCCAAAAAATAATAGAACTAACAAGTAACAAGAAGACTAACACTGAAAAACCTTGTGCGGCACGTTGATGGGCACTGGCTAATTTATATATTCCCCACCCCCAAAATGTTGCTCCCGCATAACCAGCAAAACTAATCACAAAAGCGATACCACCTTGGGTAGTACATAAACCTGCGCCATTTGCGAATAATTGAATTCGCAAAACACTTCCACCTGTAGCAATGGCGGCAATGCCATGGCTAATTTCATGAAAATAACTTTCTAACCAATTAAATGGAATAGAGACCAGTGGCAGTTGTTTAATAACAACGGCGGCAATAAGTAGGATAAAAAAGTGATATTTTTGCCAGAAGCTTGATGAATGCGTTGAGAGTATATTAGGCATTAAGGATTCTTTGTAGTTATGTAGTTTATTATGCAGATATAAGATAATAACAAAATCAGACGCTTTTACGCGAAAATATCAACACCAAATAATTGTTGTACTGATTCTCTCTGGGCTAGGTTACCGACAGCTTGATAACTTGCCACAGCAGATTCATTTTGAGGTGATGGTTTATCTTTATCTGCTGCTGCCGCAAAAGTACTGTTACTTACAGTAGACTTAGCAGCATTCGCTTCAAATTGATTTTTCTCAAACAATGCAATGGCTTGTTGATCAACAACAATACCTTGATTAGCTTGTTTGTTTACTGACTTTTCCTGCTCTGTTGTTGAAACAACAGGATCAACTGAAGGCATCAATGGTTTTCTTGATGTATTCGGTTGATTCGTTAGACCAAAAATTGAATTTTGGCTAGAAGCACTAGGAATGTTCATAAGTTTAATTTAGCAAACTATTCTCTTCCCGGCAATTTTTTCCATGAAACAGTATCACGTACATAAACAGGCTGTGCATCTTCAGCAGCAACGCCTTTGCCTTGCCCAAGTGAAAAGACACCAATGGCTAACATAGCCTCAGCACTTGGAAATAACACCTCGGGCGAACCCGCATTACTTTTTAATGACGATAACTTTTCATTATAGGCGTCCCAAGCGCTACCAACACCATATTCAGGTTTATTCACAACACTTGATAAATGTTGTGCTAATTGCTCGGGGGGGGTTACCGCTTCGGCACACTGTGGCTGCATAATATGATTTTCATCAAGCATAAAGTAACCGTTGTATACTTCTCCCATGCGGGCATCAATGGCAGCAATAACACCGGTACTTTCCCCATTAACCTTTTCTTGTACTTTTCCTTGCATAAACGCTAATTGCGCCATTGCTTGTAAACTTGATACACCAAAAACAGGTAGGTTGGCAGAAAAAGCTAAGCCTTGGGCGACACCAACACCTATTCGCACACCGGTAAAACTGCCTGGCCCCCGTCCAAAAATCAAACCATCACATTCAGATAGTTTAATACCCGCTTCGGTTAACACCTCATCAACCATAGGCAATAATTGCAAACTATGTGATTGTGGGCATAAATCATAACGGCTATAAAGTTTACCGTTAACTTGTAAAGCAACTGAGCAGGCTTCTGTTGAAGCATCAATGGCCAAATAATTCACTACTAATATTCCTTAAACACTATCGATTGAACGAGGTTTGTAAAGCATGTTTTTAAACACTGCTTTTATACTATATTTGTATACTTTGGATTTATATTCTAAATGCATACTCTGAATTTATACTTCGCCTTTATGCATTACCTTTTACATTGCCTTTATACATTGCCTTTAGACTATGCTTTCAGACAATGCTCTCTAAAAACTTAGCGGCTTGCTCTAAATCACGGCTACGTTTCATTTGGGGTAAACTTTTTAAAAAGGTTTGTCCGTAAGGGCGATTAACTAATCGGTTATCACAAACTACCAATACACCACGGTCGCTAACATCACGAATAAGCCGACCAACACCTTGCTTAAGCGCAATAACGGCTTGGGGTAATTGTATTTGAGCAAACGCATCGCCCCCTTGTCTTCTAACATCTTCACAACGCGCTTGGAGCAAGGGATCATCAGGAGAAGCAAAAGGCAGTTTATCAATAATAACACAGGTAAGCTTATCACCTCTAACGTCAATACCTTCCCAAAAGCTGGCTGTAGCTAATAAGACTGAATCGTCATTTTCAACAAATTTTTCAAGCAATACACGTTTTCCCATCTGCCCTTGCACTAGTAGTGGATTATCAATACTCTCAGCTAAAACCTCTGCCACTTGGTGCATCACTCTATAACTGGTAAACAACATAAAACAGGCACCTTTACTCGCCGCAATTAACGGCTCTGCCAATTGTGCTAAATGCGTAGCACGATTCTTGTCATTCGCCTCCGGTAAATAACGCGGTACAATCAGCTGAGATTGCTGTTGATAATCAAAAGGACTCTCCAACAGCAATTGATTCGCGTCATGTAAACCTAAATGCTGAGCGAAATGATCAAAACTGTTGTCAACGGCTAGCGTTGCTGAAGTAAAAATCCAACCTGCGCCAGAGTCTTTCACATAAGCGCTAAATTTGTCGGCTACACTTAACGGTGTTTGATGTAAAACCACATGACGAGGTGTAGTTTCATACCAAAAGCTGATGCCATTGATATCAACATTGACCATTACATCATATTGTGACAACAAATATACTGCCCTATCAAAGCAATTATCAATCGCCTCATTGCGCGAAACGCAAAGTTTAATCACTTGGTACAAAAAATCTAAATCTACTTTTAAGCGTTGAAATTTTTGTACAAATTGCTGTTGTTGACACTTTTCACGCCAGTTACCACGTTCTGGATCGTACTTAAATAACAAACGGAATTCTTGACAAGTTTTTTGCAATTTATCTGCCGCTAAGCCTAATTGTTTTACATCAGTTAATTTGCTTCGATAAATCTGTGCAACATCAGCACATAAATCAACTAATTGCTTAGTAGAAAATGCATCACCAAAATAATCACTGGCAATATCACCTATTTGATGGGCCTCATCAAAAATCATCACTTGTGCTTTAGGAATTAATTCACCAAAGCCAGTATCTTTAAGTGCCATATCAGCAAAAAACAAATGATGATTGACAACTATTAAATCCGCATCAATGGCTTTTTGCCTTGCTCTAACTAAATAACATTGTTCAAAGTCAGGACAGTCTTTTGCTAAACAATTATCTAAAGTACTAGTAATAAAAGGAAAAACACCAGAGTCTTCAGCTACATTCACTAATTCACCAATATCACCGGTTTGAGTGCTATTGGCCCACGTTTTCACTTTCACTAAATCGGTTAATGTATTGGCATCAAGCTGACCGCGGGTTTCTTGGTATTGCGCTAATCGATAACGACATAAATAATTAGATCGTCCTTTTAATAGAGCAATTTGCGCATTACTGGCTAACGCTTTCTTGACGAGAGGAATATCTTTATGAAAAAGCTGTTCTTGTAGGTTTTTAGTTCCGGTTGAAATAATGATTTTTTTATCATTACCAGATGATTTAACGCTAAGAAAAGCCGGAATTAAATAAGCAAAGGTTTTTCCCGTTCCTGTGCCTGCCTCCACAATAAGCGAAGACTGTTTTTCAATCGCTTGTGCAACGCCCATTGCCATATCAGTTTGCGCTTGGCGAGGAGAGAAACCATCAATGGCTTTGGCTAGTGTGCCATTTTGAGAAAAAGCGTGGGCTACAGACGTCATGGATAGCGAGTTAAATAAAAATTAAGCGAGATGAGAATTATACTGCTTTACTATTAAAGATAAAGCGTTAAACATAAAGATCTAAATGTTTTACTCCCCCTTTAGATTCAGGCTCAGTTAATTTATCATTAGTTGTGTCAGCTGACTTATCATCAGAAATTTCACTTTTGTGCTCAGCAGATTTTAACTCTTGATCATTTTCTTCATTCGTATCATTATCAGCCTGCTTGTTATTAAAGTAATAGTTATGGTTTTCAAGGTGTTCAGGGTCTTCTTTTAATTTACTTGTCCGGGCTTCTTTCAACAACGCTTTAACCTTTAAGTTTGCTGGCTTAATAGGTACCGGTACAAGACGCACTAATTGTGTAGTAAAAATATCCATTATTGCTCCCCGCAGAGTTTAACTAATATTAACTGTTCAATTTATCGACAAAAAAAGCAAAAACTTTAATTAAAAAAAAGAGTAATAACTCTAAGCACGTACCATATAAATATTAGTTATAAAAAATGCCTATTTATTCCTTGCAGCTGAATAAATTTATCAGTACTGTACCGTTATACAAAATATAAAAAATATCTCATCACTTTAAGTTTAGCATATTATGATTAATAACCTGATTAACCGACATCATCACCATCATATGGACTAGTCCGTTCAGGTTTACTTTATAAAAAATATAAAGAAAAATCACGATGGGCTATAAGCCTTTCGTGGAGTTAAACTAAATAACCAAATTTATAAACCCCCGAAAGAGCTTAAAATCTTTCGGGGGTTTTTCGCATTAAGCGAATTGAAAATTGTATATACAATTTTTCGATAACAAATTTTAGCTACAAAAATTTTAATTAGGAATAAAAAATGACTACATCAGAGCCACGTTTACGCATTGCCATGCAAAAATCAGGGCGCCTTAGCGACGACACTCAAAAGTTATTTAAGGGTTGCGGCCTAAAACTTAATGTTAGCGACCGTCGCTTACTTGCTCATGTAAAAAATATGCCTATTGATATAATGCGCGTTCGTAGTAGCGATATTCCAGGCCTTATTATGGATGGTGTTTGTGACTTAGGTATTGTTGGTGATAATACGCTCGAAGAAGAAGAGTTATCACGTGCACTAATCGGCAGTAAAAATAGTTACATTAAAACAACCCCGTTGAACTTTGGTGGCTGTCGTTTTTCAATCGCGATGCCTGAAGAATTTGAATACACCGGTTTACAGTGTTTAGACGGTTTACGATTTGCAACTACCTACCCTCAGTTATTAACTCGCTTTGCTAAAGACAATGGTATTAACGTTGAGTTTTGTTTATTAAAAGGCTCTGTTGAAGTGGCACCCAGAGTGGGTTTAGCCGATGGCATTTGTGATTTAGTGTCTACTGGTGCAACGCTTGAAGCAAATGGTTTAAAAGAAGTTGCTGAAGTATTTCGCTCTAAAGCGTCACTTATTCAACGCTCTGAGCCTCTAGGTGACGAAAAACAAGCTATTTTAGATACGCTACTTCCTCGTATTAACGGTGTAATGAAAGCGAAAGAAAGCAAATACATTATGCTACATGCGCCTAAAGACAAAATTAGTGAAGTTAGCGCATTAATGCCCGGTAAAGAAACACCAACGATACTTCCTCTTGCGGGTCGTGAAGATATAGTTGCGGTGCATGTTGTGGCAACAGAAACATTTTTCTGGGAAACGATGGAAAGTCTAAAAGATCTAGGCTGTAATTCGATCCTAGTGATGCCAATTGAGAAAATGATGGGCTAAATTCAATAACCTCTTGTTAGTTTGCTCAAGTTCAGCATCGAAAGTACTCATTGACTCGCGTCAACTCCGTGCTTTCTCTTTGCCCTTGAGCCAACTACCGACGAGTTTAAAGAATTACAATGAATATTATGTAGTATAGATTGAGAGATAATTATGAATACTCAAACGATCAATTGGCAAGAAACCTCTGAGCAGCAAAAAATAGATGCACTTGCTCGTCCTGCTATTGCAGATAATGCGTTGTTATCAACACAAGTTGCTAACATTTTATCGCAAGTAAAAAGCCAAGGCGACAAACGTCTTTTTGCCTTAACTGAGCAGTTTGATGGCATCGCATTAACTACATTAGCAGTCAATGCAGCGCAAGTTAAACAAGCGAAACTTGCGCTAACTGATAAACGTTTAAAAGCGATCAATACCGCCTATACCAATATAAAAAGTTTTCACAGCGCACAAAAAGCTGAAGATATTTTTGTTGAAACTTGCCCTGGTGTTCGTTGTACCTTAAAAACAGAAGCCATTGAAAGTGTCGGTTTGTATATTCCTGCAGGCTCAGCGCCCTTACCTTCAACAGTACTCATGTTAGGTGTTCCGGCACAATTAACCGGTTGTAAGCGCACCGTACTTGTTTGCCCACCGGATAAAAATGGTCAGTTAGCCAATGAAGTATTAGTTGCGGCAGAGCTTTGTGGTATTACTGAAATTTATACCGTCGGCGGCGCACAAGCGATTGCCGCCTTAGCTTATGGCACAGAAAGTATCCCTCCAGTAAATAAAGTGTTTGGCCCGGGTAATCGCTATGTTACTGAAGCTAAAAAACAACTTTCTCAACAAGTACCTGGTTTTGCTATTGATATGCCCGCAGGACCGTCAGAAGTATTAGTGATTGCAGATGAAGAGGCAAACCCTGCTTTTATCGCCGCTGATTTACTTTCACAAGCAGAGCACGGCGCTGATAGCCAAGTTATTTTATTAACTGATAGTGCGCTTTTAATCGATAAGGTCAGTATTGAACTTAACAAACAAGTCGCTTTACTATCAAGACGCGACATAGCTGAACAAGCACTAAAACAGTCGCGTTTAATTTTAACAAAAGATTTATCGCAAGCGGTAGAGGTATCGAATCGTTATGGCCCTGAGCATTTAATTATTCAAACGGAAAACCCACACGGTTTATTAACAAATTTACGTAATGCCGGTTCAATTTTTGTTGGTGCTTATACACCAGAATCAGCTGGTGATTATGCTAGTGGTACTAATCACGTATTACCAACCTATGGTTATTCTAAAGTGATCAGTAGTTTATCTTTAGCTGACTTTTCTCGCCGTTATACCATACAAGAAATCAGTAAAACAGGGTTAACTAACTTAGCTGAATGCATTATTGAACTAACCGACGCTGAAGGTTTAGATGCACATCAACGTGCGGTAACCATTCGTTTAGAAGAAAAGGCATAACCATGAGTAGTTCATTAACTTTAACAGAAAAATTAGCCCGTGAAGAGCTTGTTGATATGGTACCGTACCAATCTGCACGTCGGCTTTTTTCACATGGTAATGCGAATAGTGTTAGTGGTAATGCTGAGCAAAAAACGAGTAAAGTATGGCTTAACGCCAATGAAGCGCCCGGTAAAGGTGAATATCAACTACGTAGTGATAACATCAATCGTTATCCCGACTTTCAACCAGATAATTTACTCAATGCTTATAGCGAGTATTGTGGTCTTGAACGCTCACAAATATTAGCCACTCGTGGTGCTGATGAAGGTATAGAGCTTATCATCCGCAGTTTTTGTAGAGCTTATCAAGACAGTATATTAATTTGTCCACCAACTTATGGTATGTATGCAATAAGCGCTGAAAATCACGGTGCCGGTATTGTGAAAGTTCCTTTGCAAAGCTCTGATCGAGGAATGCAGCTAGATCTAGACGGTTTAACGTCACAGGTTGGCAAAGTTAAAGTCGTCTTTTTATGCTCACCGGGTAATCCTACGGGCAACTTATTAGCCAAAGCAGATATTATTACTGCCATTGAACTGTTTAAAGACAGCGCCATTGTAGTGGTTGATGAAGCCTATATTGAGTTTTCACCAGAACAAACTAGCCTTGACTTATTAGCACAATACGACAATGTAGTTGTACTAAGAACCTTATCTAAAGCCTTTGCTTTAGCCGGTTTACGTTGTGGCTTTACCTTAGCTAGCAAAGACATTATTACCTTACTCAGTAAAGTTATTGCTCCTTACCCTATTTCAGCACCCGTTGCAGAAATTGCCAGTAAGGCGTTAAGTACTGATTTAGATGAAATGTCCCAACGAGTACAAACCTGCAACAATAGTAAAGCGACATTAGCCACATGGTTAAACGAGCGAGAATGGTGTAGTGAAGTATTTGCCAGCGACGCTAATTTTATTTTATTTCGCTGTATTAACCCACACGAAAAGAAACGTATTTTTGATACCTTGGTAGATAAAAATATTTTGATACGCGATCAATCTAAGCAGATGCAGTTAGACAACTGTTTACGTATAAGTATTGGCAGCGAACACGAAATTACCCAACTAAAAGAAGCTTTATCATGAGTAACAAACAACAGAAAATATTATTTATTGACCGCGATGGTACCTTAGTTGAAGAGCCTATTATTGATAAGCAATTAGACACGTTAGAGAAGCTAGTATTCGAGCCTAACGTTATTCCCGAACTATTAAAGTTACAAGGGAAAGGCTTCAAGTTAGTGATGGTTTCAAATCAAGATGGGTTAGGCACAAAAAGCTTTCCTCAGGCCGATTTTGACTTACCTCATAATCAAATGATGGCTATATTTGAATCACAAGGCATCACCTTTCAAGACGTACTTTTGTGCCCTCACTTTGATGAAGACAACTGTCATTGCCGTAAACCCAAATTAGGCCTAGTTAGCGACTACCTGCAACAAGGTTTAGTTGATTTTACTAATTCTTACGTTATTGGCGACAGAGAAACTGATATGGGCTTAGCCGCCAATATGGGTATCGTTGGTATTAAATATAACCGAGACACCTTGAATTGGGCACAAGTTAGCGAGCAAATACTTGGCTCATCAGAGCAAGATCGCATTGCCACCGTCACACGTACCACTAAAGAAACCGACATCACCATCACGGTAAATTTAGATAAAAAAGGCGGTAGTAAAATAGATACTGGCTTAGGCTTTTTTGATCACATGTTAGATCAAATAGCCACTCATGGTGGCTTCAACTTACAATGTAGTGTGAGTGGTGATTATCACATTGACGAACATCACAGTGTTGAAGATACCGCGCTTGCCATAGGCCAAGCATTAAAAGAAGCACTAGGTGATAAACGTGGTATTGGCCGTTTTGGTTTCGTATTGCCGATGGATGAGTGTCGCGCTGAGTGTTCTATTGATTTGTCTGGTCGCCCTTGGCTTGAATTTGATGCCAAGTTCACTAGCGAAAATGTCGGTAGCATGTCAACACAAATGGTCTCACATTTTTTCCGTTCTTTGGCCGATTCAATGCTAATTACCTTACACTTATCAACAAGTAAAGGTAATTGCCATCACCAAGTAGAAAGCCTATTTAAAGTCTTTGGCCGCGCCTTAGGTCAAGCCATCAAAGTAGATGGTGATGAACTACCTAGCTCGAAAGGAACACTGTAATGACAGAGACAGTTCCAAATAGCTCTGGAAATATCGATGCAAGTAGCGATACAAGTAGCGATGAAAGAAATAATGTTATTGTTGATACGGGTTGTGCGAATTTATCCTCGGTAAAGTTTGCCATACAACGCCTAGGCTTTAGCGCAACAATAACTGACGACATTGAACTAATAAAACGTGCAGATAAAGTTATTTTCCCTGGTGTTGGCAGCGCTAAACATGCCATGGCAAATATTATCGACAAAGGCTTAGTTGAAACCTTACAAAACCTAACTCAACCCGTGTTAGGCTTTTGCTTAGGTATGCAGTTAATGGCAGAGTCTTCAACAGAAGGAATAAGCTCAACTGAAGGCGCTAACGACAACGTAATAGAATGCTTAGGCGTTATTCCAACCTTAGTTGAACCATTAGACGCTAAAGGTAACCGCTTACCTCATATGGGTTGGAATACACTGACAAACGTTGCTAATCATCCGGTATTAAAAGGTATTAGCGTCAACGATTACTTTTATTTTGTTCATAGCTTTGCTGCGCCTATTAGCGAATACACTATTGCAAGTTGCGAATATGGCAGTGAATTTTCAGCTGTTATTGCCAAAGATAACTTTATTGGTTGTCAATTTCACCCTGAGCGCTCTAGTGCGTTAGGTAGTAAAATAATTAAGAATTTTTTAGAGCTTTCAACTCTAGAATTATCCCCTAAGGAATTAACAGCATCATGATGATCCCGGCAATAGACTTGATAAACGGTGAGGTAGTTCGTTTATATCAAGGCGACTACAATCAAAAAACCAATTATAAAACCACTGTACAAGAACGCCAACAAGCCTATGCAGCTTCGGGCGCTACCGTTATGCACTTTGTTGATTTAGATGGTGCTAAAGACAGTACTAAACGCCAACTATCAACGCTAAAAACTGTCGTTAATCATGAAACCATGATCACGCAAGTCGGTGGTGGTATTCGCTGTGAAGAAGATGTTAAACAATTACTCGACTTAGGTACAACACGTGTTGTTATCGGCTCTCTTGCGATTAAGCAGCCAGAGCTAGTATTAGCGTGGTTAAAAATCTATGGCGGCGAAAAAATTGTATTAGCGCTTGATATTAAAATTGATGAGCAAGGTAATAAAACGCTACCAACACACGGTTGGATTGAAGATAGCGGCGTAAATTTAGAAGATTTACTCGATGCTTACATTGATGCAGGCATCAAACATATTTTATGTACTGATATTTCTAAAGACGGCACCTTAACCGGTTCAAACGTCGATTTGTACATAGAACTTTGTCAAAAATACCCTAGTGTTCAATGGCAAGCGTCTGGCGGCATTGGCAGCCTTGATGATATTAAAGCGTTAATTGGCTCAGGTGTTAGCGGTGTTATTTTAGGCCGTTCACTCCTCGAAGGTAAATTTACACTTGAGGAGGCTATTGCATGTTGGCCCGCAGAATAATTCCTTGTTTAGATGTTCGTGATGGTAAAGTAGTTAAAGGTGTACAGTTTAGAAACCATGAAATTATTGGTGATATTGTCCCGCTAGCTCAAAAATATGCTGAAGCCGGTGCTGATGAATTAGTTTTTTATGATATTACCGCTAGTGCTGATGGCCGCGTAGTGGATAAAAGCTGGGTTAGTCGTATCGCCGAAGTTATTGATATTCCTTTTTGTGTCGCTGGTGGCATCAAAAGTGAAAGTGACGCCAAAGAAATTTTAATGATGGGCGCAGACAAAATCAGTATTAACTCCCCCGCGCTTCGCGATCCAACACTAATTTCACGTCTTGCTGATCATTTTGGTCAACAGTGTGTCGTTGTGGGTATCGACAGTTTTTATGATAAAGACACGGGTACCTATCAAGTTTATCAATTTACCGGTGATGAAAAGCGCACTCAAAAAACCGGTTGGACAACATTTGATTGGATAGAAAAAGTCGTTAGTTTAGGCGCAGGTGAAATTGTACTTAACTGCATGAACCAAGATGGTGTTCGCCAAGGTTACGATATTGAGCAACTTAAACAAGCAAGAGCTGCTTGTAATGTCCCTTTAATTGCTTCTGGCGGCGCGGGTACTATGAAACACTTCAGCGATGTTTACCAACAAGCTGATGTTGATGGTGCGCTTGCTGCATCAGTTTTTCACAAAGGTATCATCCCAATAAGCGAATTGAAAACTTATTTGAAATCACAAAACATTGAGGTAAGACCGTGTTAGTAACCACTGAAAACATTAATGAATTAGCATGGCAGAAAATGGATAATTTACTTCCTGCTATTATTCAACATGCCGCTACTGGCGCAATACTCATGCAAGGTTATATGAGTAAAGAATCTTTAGCCGCTACGTTAGATACAGGCAAAGCAACATTTTTTAGCCGCTCAAAACAAGCGCTATGGGTAAAAGGTGAAACCTCAGGAAACTTTTTAAATGTTCAGCAAGTGCTTAGTGATTGCGATCAAGACAGCTTGTTAATTGCTTGCACACCCATTGGCCCTAGCTGCCACTTAGGCACAGAGTCTTGTTTTCCTGAACAAAAACTAACCCAGCAAAACTTTTTAAGCCAACTTGAGCAAGTCATTGCCAGTAAAAAAGATGATGATCCGAAAGAAAGCTACACCGCACATTTATTTTCACGTGGCACCACAAAAATGGCGCAAAAAGTGGGAGAAGAAGGCGTAGAAGTTGCGCTTGCTGCCGTAGCAGAAACTAAAGAAGATTTATTAGGTGAATGTGCTGATTTGTTTTATCACACACTGGTATTACTTGCCGATCAAAAAATTGACTTAGCAGAAGTCATGGCGGTATTACAGGAACGCCATAAAAAATAGTTTTTAAATTCAAAGCTTATACAAATGACTTAAATATAGGGCGACTATGTTTAAGTCATTTTTTTGTTTTAACCTTGCTAATACAATGCTAAATTTCTCCCTTATGAGTAACTCAATTAATTAACTCTTGATTAAAGTACATAGGCAAGTTTTTATTAGATGGTAAACCATGATGTTTATTTTCACCATAAAGCTTTACGATGTAATTTTGGGTGAGTATAATCATCAAAATACTTTGTCAATTTGATCACATGGATAATTTAAATAATATTTCAGCACTCATTTTACATGAAAGAAAACAGCAAGGTTGGAGCCAGCAACAGCTAGCTAATTATACTGGCCTAAACAGAACCACAATCGGCAGTATAGAACGTGGTGATTACTCTGATATTGGCATTAGAAAAATAGAAAAAATTCTTAATTTATTTAATAAATCGCTAACAATTAAAGACGTAGGACTACCTACATTAGATCAACTACAAGAACTAAATAAGCAAGGCTATTAATGGCTAATATTGATGTTTATTCCCACATGAAAAAAATTGGTGCTTTGCAAAAAGAACAAGAAAAGCACTTATTCTCTTATGCCTTAGATAGTAATACAGCATTATCGTTAACTATGCCTATTCGTTTAGAAAGCTATGCTTATAATAATCTACATCCATTTTTTCAAATGAACCTGCCAGAAGGCCGCTTACGAGAAGCGATAGACAAGGCAACAGTAAAGGCATTTGGTAGTGATGATCTGACTATGCTTGTGCTACTAGGTAACAACCAAATTGGCTCAGTGAACTACACACTCGCAGGTATGTTACCAAAAACAGATGACACCTTTGAGTTAAGCTTAGAGAATTTACTTAAAAACGATGATGTAGATCTATTTACACAATTATTAAACCGATTCGCCATGCAATCAGGGGTTGCAGGAGTTCAGCCTAAAATCCTACTTGATATTAAAGAAAAAGATATTGATAGAATAACTTACCCAATAAGTTCATATATAGTCAAAAGCTGGGGGGATGAATTCCCTGAACTCGGATGTAATGAGTTTTTTTGCTTAACTATAGCCAAAGAGTCAGGGTTAGATGTCTCACCCTTTTACTTAAGTGAAAGTGGCAAGCTATTAATAACAAAACGTTTTGATATAGATGACACAGGAAAGTCACTCGGTTTCGAAGATTTTTGTGTGCTACAAGGTAAATCAACAAAGCAAAAGTATGATGCGAGCTTAGAATCTTGCGCTAACACCATTAGCCTTTTTGTTTCTAAAGAACATAAGCAACAAACGCTTTATGACTTTTTCAAATTAACAGTGCTAAACATATTACTAAGAAATGGAGATGCCCATTTAAAAAACTATGGTGTGCTTTACCAAGAGTTACAAGGTTATAACCAAGGAACTATGCCAAAAGCAACGATAAAATTCTCCCCCGTTTTTGATATTGTCAGTACTACACCTTATTTGCCGAATGACACCATGGCATTAAGCTTGACAGGTTCTAAGCGCTGGCCTAAACAGAAAGTTTTACTGAAATTTGGCAAACAGCACTGCGGACTATCAAATAAAAAAATAGAGCAAGTATATAAAGAAATTGAGCAAGCCAAAGTCGCTTGCTTGCCCTTATTAAGTGAACTGAGTGAAAAGCATGCAACATTCAGCTACATTGCCAATAAGATGCGTGAAATAATAACAGCACCAAACGGCTAATAAATACTTAAGCCGGAATCTAGTTTTAATGAGTGGTCAATCCTAGCAATAAAAGAAAGTATTAGGCTTTTTATCTACGAGTGAGAATAAAGTTCTCTTTTAGTCGCGTAATAAATAGAGCTCTATTGTATCCAGACCATGCATGGGTGCTTCTTTAATACAAGCCGCTTTATGTCCTGTTTTATTATTTTTGTTTTTATTTATATAGGTCATGGCATTTCATTAAAGGTTTAGATCTCTCTATCAGCCTAAGCTATACTAATTTTGATAACCAGTGACTTTCACTCGACCTTTTCTAAATAAGACATAAATGAACTTAAATATTGTAAAAACAACTTGGCAAGTTAAGCACTTTAATGAGCTTTCACTCGATCAACTTTATGATGCATTAAAACTTCGTGTTGATGTTTTTGTTGTTGAACAATGCTGTTATTACCCTGATTTAGACAGTGAACAAAATCAATTAGACAGACATCAAGATACACTTCACTTACTGGGCTATCAAGACGGTATTCTAGTGGCTTATTTACGTATTCTTGCCCAAGGCCAGAGTTACGATGATTACATTAGCATTGGCCGCGTAGCGACTGCCAAAAAAGCTAGAGGCTCAGGTTTAGGGCATGAATTGATGTCAGAGGGATTAAAAGTGTGTCAGCAGTACTTTATTGACCAAAACATTAAAATTTCAGCACAAGAGCATCTACTAAAATATTACCAACAGCATGGCTTTGAACAAGTATCAGCAATGTATCTAGAAGATAATATTCCGCATGTGGCAATGATTAAGAAACGCTAGCATTCCCTAATTTAATTTGATAAAAAATTTAGCCCAATAAAACAAAAAACTCGCCGAAGCGAGTTTTATTTAGTTAACTAAGTCAGTTCTAAACAAACTAGGTTAGTTGTTTTATTAACAATGCATTAACGGCTTCAACAACTTGGGTACCATCAACTGTTAAATATTGACAGTTACCTGACTTAGCTTCAGCTTGGTAAAAATTGACTAAAGGTTTAGTTTGTTCATGATAAATAGCTAAACGCTTACGTACCGTTGATGGTTCGTCATCAGGGCGAATTGCTAAGTCATCACCAGTAACATCATCTTTACCTTCAACTTTAGGCGGATTATAGACTAGATGATAAACACGACCAGAGCCAGAATGAACTCTACGTCCAGCCATACGATCAACAATTACTTCATCAGGCACATCAAATTCAAGTACATGATCAATAGCAATATCATTTTCTTTCATCGCATCAGCTTGTGGAATAGTACGCGGAAAACCATCAAGTAAAAAGCCTGGTTTACAATCATCTTCTTTGACGCGTTCTTTTACTAAACCGATAATTAGATCATCTGATACTAATTGACCCGCATCCATTACGGCTTTAGCTTGTTTACCCAGCTCAGTACCCGCTTTAATTGCTGAACGCAACATATCACCAGTAGATATCTGAGGAATACCAAATTTTTCCATTAAAAACTGTGCTTGTGTGCCTTTACCTGCACCAGGAGCACCAAGAAGAACTATACGCATATAAACTAACCTTAATATGTTAACGTTTAAAATAAGTAAAAAAAAGTGAAAATAATTACAGTAAAATGATGTCAATTTTCTAGTTAGAAAGTCTATTTGAAAAATCTATTTCATCACACTAATGTAATAATTCTTATGCATTTTATTTTTAGTGGAAGTCACTATACAAAAAAGGAGCGCTCTTTAATAGTAGAGCACTCCATTTTCCGACTAAAGTCTACTGTTTCATTAGCCTAAAGTTACTTAGTTAAACTCAACATAAGTTTATTTAAGCGACCAACAAAGCTTGCTGGATCTTTTAAGCTACCACGTTCTGCTAACATAGCTTGCTCAAATAACACTTCAACCCATTGACCAAATTTGTCATCATCTTGCTCATCAGCAACATGTTTAACTAATTCATGTTCACCATTAATTTCAAAGATTGGTAATGTCTCTGGTACTTCTTGACCTACTGACGCCATCAACTTAGCCATTTGGCTACTCATATCGTCTTCATCGGCAACAATACAGGCAGGTGAATCAGTTAAACGTTGGGATAGTTTAACATCTTTCACTTTGCCTTTAAGCGCTTCTTTAATACGTGTAACAACACTATCAAATTCTTTTTCTAATTTTTCTTGTGCTTCTTTAGTTTCAGCGTCGTCCATATCACCTAAATCTAAACCACCACGCGTAACCGATTGTAGTTGCTTGCCATCAAAATCACTTAGGTGGCTAACTAACCATTCATCAATTCGATCAGACATCAATAATACTTCAATGCCTTTTTTACGGAACACTTCTAAATGTGGACTATTTTTAGCGGCTGCAAAACTGTCAGCAACCACATAATAAACTTTGTCTTGGCCTTCTTTCATACGTTCAATATAAGAGGCAAGAGACACATTTTGTATTTCGTTATCTTCGTTCGTTGAAGCAAAGCGTAATAAACCGGCAACTAGCTCTTTATTTGCCATGTCTTCAGCAGGGCCTTCTTTTAAGACTTGACCGAACTCATCCCAAAACCCTTGATATTTTTCAGCATCTTTTTTGCCTAATTTTTCAAGCATTTTCAAAACACGCTTAGTACAACCTTTACGAATAGCTTGTGTTACTTTGTTGTCTTGTAATATTTCACGTGAAACGTTTAAAGGTAGATCATTTGAATCAAGTAACCCTTTAACAAAACGTAAGTAAGTTGGCATAAATTGTTCAGCGTCATCCATGATGAATACACGTTGTACATATAATTTTAAGCCATGCTGTTTTTCACGGTTATGCATATCAAAAGGGGCTTTTGATGGCAAATATAACAGTGAAGTATATTCAGTTTTACCTTCTACTTTGTTGTGTTCCCATAATAGTGGGTCGCCAAAGTCATGTGAAACATGCTTGTAAAATTCTTTGTACTCTTCATCGCTAATGTCACTTTTTTCACGAGTCCATAAAGCCGTTGCTTTATTAACTGGTTCCCACTTAGCAGGAACAGCATCACGTGCTTCCACTTCATAAGTAGTGACTTTACCTTCTTCATCTTTTTCTTCAGCAACCGCTTCAACAGCTGCCTCTTCTGCCGTTAGCATTTCTACAGAAACTGAAATATGATCTGAATATTTAGTTACGATTGATTTTAAACGCCAATCATCAGCAAATTCACTTTCATCATCTTTTAAATGAAGAATAATGTCAGTACCGCGGTTAGATTTTTCAATGCTTGCCGTAGTAAATTCACCTTCGCCTGCACTAACCCATTCAGTACCTTCTGAAGTGGCATCACCTGCTTTACGCGTACGAACAGTCACTTTATCAGCAACAATAAAGGCCGAATAGAAACCAACACCAAATTGACCAATAAGCTGTGAATCACTCGCTTGATCGCCCGAAAGCTGCGAAAAGAACTCAGCAGTACCTGATTTAGCAATAGTGCCAAGGTGCTCAATCACTTCCTCAACATTCATACCAATACCATTATCAGAAATAGTAACGGTATTATTTATTTTATCGCAACTTACGCGAACTCGTAATTCACCATCACCTTCATATAAATCAGCATTTGATAAAGCTTTAAAGCGTAACTTATCAGAGGCATCTGCAGCATTTGAGACTAACTCACGCAAAAAAATCTCTTTATTAGAGTAAAGAGAGTGGATCATTAGTTGGAGTATCTTTGCGTTATCCGATGCAAACTCATGATTTACAGGTTTATTTTCGACTGTCATGTAAGTGATTCCTATGTAATTTTACAATTTGGTAAGATTGGGTAAATATCCCGATACTGTTACTATGGTTGCATCGGGTTATCTTTCATGTGTCATATCTGAGGGAGATTTGATTTTTTTCAAGGGGTAGCAGTAAAAAATTAAAATAAATCGCGCTAGCACTGCTAGCACTTTAATAGAAAAAGCCTAGCGGCTAGTTGATGTAGCCTCAAACTAGAGTTACTCAGATGTCCTGAAACGAGCATACCCAAGTGGAACGGGATAATTATAGTTCGTAGCTTTTACGACCCGATAACGCATGAGATAAGGTATTACCGTCAACATACTCTAGCTCGCCACCAACAGGTACACCATGGGCGATACGAGAAATATTCACTTGATATTGTTGTGCTAATTCAGCAATAAAGTGCGCGGTTGCTTCACCTTCAACGGTTGGGTTAGTCGCTAAAATAACTTCCTCAAATTGGCCAGTAGAAAATTGTTTGGCAAGTATATCAAGACCTAAATCATCTGGGCCTATGCCATCAATAGGGGATAAATGCCCCATTAATACAAAATACTTACCGTTAAATTCACCCGTTTGTTCAATGGCAATAACATCTCCGGGGCTTTCTACAATACACAAAGTGCTTGCTAATTTACGCTTAGGACTTTGGCAAATTTCGCAAAAAACCTCTTCGGTAAAGTTTCGACATGACTGACAATGACCAATATCGGTCATGGCAATCGCCAGTGTATTGGCAAGTTTACTACCGCCACGACGATTGCGTTCAAGTAAATGAAAAGCCATGCGTTGGGCTGATTTAGCGCCTACACCAGGCAAACATTTTAACGAGTCGATAAGTTCTTGTACTAATGGGCTAAATTTCATATGAGTCTTTTATGTCTGCCTAGAAAGGCATTTTCATGCCTGGAGGGAGTTGCATTCCTCCGGTTAACGCGCCCATTTTATCTTTGTTCTGTGCTTCAACACGGCGAACGGCATCGTTTACCGCAGCAGCAAGCAAATCTTCGATCATGTCTTTGTCATCTTCCATTAAGCTGTCATCAAGCTCAACTTTACGAACACTATGGCTACCCGTCATGGTTACTTTAACCATACCCGCGCCGGCTTCGCCCACAACTTCCATCTTAGCCAACTCTTCTTGAGCTTTTGCCATTTTTGCTTGCATTTCTTGGGCTTGCTTCATTAAGTTGCCCATGCCACCTTTCATCATAATTATTCTCCGGTAAAGTTTATTGTTAAGTAGGTAAATAAGATTTGTTATTGGCATTATACCAAGATGATTATTCTCAAGCTACACCAAGATGAAAATCGTGCCTATTGAGGTGGCTTGGGTAAATAGTTAGATTTTGAAGATCTCCGCTTACCCTTCCTTCGACAGGCTCAGGATGAACGGAAGATCTCCGCTTGCCCTTCCTTTGACAGGCTCAGGATGAACGGAAGATCTCCGCTTGCCCTCCCTTCGACAGGCTCAGGATGAACAGAGTGTTTACCTTTTGCCCTTCCTTCGACAGGCTCAGGATGAACGGGAGAGCTCGGCTTGCCCTCCCTTCGACAGGCTCAGGATGAACGGAGTGTTTACCGTTTGCCCTGAGCCTGTCGAAGGGTCGAAGGGTCAAAGTGCTGAAATACTGTCTTCATCTAAACTTGCTTGAAAATCGTGTTGAAGCGCTTGCACTATAGCATCTTTTTCTAATACTGCTTTGGCATAGTCGTAGCGTTTATCATTAATATGTGATTGAATTTGATAGGGATCGGCTACCGTTTCTTCCACCGCTTTAATGGTCACACTAATTTGACGAGATAAAAACTGACTAATATGTTGTTGTAATTGCTGTTGTGCTGTCTCAGTAACTAAGTGCTTTGTTGCTTGATTTAAACATAATATCAAATGGTCGTCTGTTGATTCTTTATCAATAGTTGCATGAATCGCTAATTGCCTTAAACGCGCAGTAAGCTCCATAGAATCAATCATGTGTGCCCATTGATCGACTTGATTCGCTTTACGAATGGTTGCGGGATCAATATTTTCAGCTTGGTAGGGTTGCTCTGGTTTAGCCAGTTCTACTTTTCTATCCTTAACCTCAATTGTGTCCTTCGCGACAGATTCAACATTATTGTCACTCGATTGCTCGGTACTAGAATGATTCCTATTAGACTGACGCGCCATGGCGTCACCGGACTTTTTTCCTTGTTTATCCAATTGTTTTTTACGACTGCGTAACATATTTCGCGTCGCAAGAACGGCACTTAGTGGGCTATCAAACTCTGTCGATTGCGACGTATTTGGGGCTGTTTCTTGCACCGGTATATTTTTTTGTGTTGGCACCAACTGAGATTCTAGTTCAGGTTCTAACGCAGGCTCAGAAAGCTCTGTTGCGGTAATCTCTGGCTGATCACTTGTCGCTTGCATTTCTGCGGCTTGTTGCTCAATGGCAGCAACTTCTTGAGCTAGTTGATCTTCTTTTTCTTGAGCGGCTATTGTTGTTTCTACTGGCGTTGATACTGGAGCTAAATTTGGTAATGGCGTTGGTACTGAGACTTCAGTTATGGTCTCTGATAGTTGTGCTTTTTTTGTTACTTGTGTTTCAGGTAATGTAAATGAATTATCGTCTATACTTTGCAGTGCTCGCGGTGCGAGTGAATTGGTATCTACCGCAGGTAATTGCTCTTTCGGCATTGGTTTAAAAGCAAATAGTCGCAGTAACGTCATATCAAATGCGGCTTGTTCATCAGAAGCATAAGACAAATCTTTACGTCCGTTAACACATATTTGATAATAAAGTTGCACGTCTTCTGGCGACATAGACTTACTGAATTTTTTCAATAATTGCGCATGCTCAGGCGATAAATCAAAATGTTGGTCAACAATTTGTAAAATAGCAATTTGATGAAATAACTGAATTAACTCAGCAAATAGACGACTATAACTCGGTGCACAACTGGCTATTTCTTGAGTTAGCGCCATTAAACTGATGCCATCTTGCTTTAATAGATCGATAACAATTTTATAAATCCAGTTTTGATCTAAACCGCCAAGCATTTGTTGAATATTAGCTAAAGTAATATTCCCACGCCCTTGTGCTATTGCTTGATCAGTTAAACTTAACGAATCTCGCATGCTACCGCGTGCCGCTTTAGCTAGAAGCGTTAGCGTGCCCTTTTCATGATTAACCTCTTCTTTCGCTAAAATTTCAGTTAGTTTGGCTTCAATTTGACTCACCGTTAAGGCTTTTAAATGAAACTGTAAACAACGCGATAATACCGTAACGGGTAGTTTTTGTGGATCCGTTGTCGCTAAAATAAATTTTACGTGTTCGGGCGGCTCTTCAAGTGTTTTTAATAGGGCATTAAAACTATGGCGCGAAAGCATATGAACTTCATCAATAAGATACACTTTATAGCGACCACGGGTTGGCGCATATTGCACATTATCAAGAATTTCTCGGGTATCATCGACCTTCGTTTTAGAAGCCGCATCAATTTCAAGTAAGTCAACAAAGCGACCTTGATCAATCTCTAAACAAGTGTCACATATACCACAAGGGGTCGCGGTAATGCCCGTTTCACAATTTAAGCTTTTAGCAAAAATTCTAGCGATAGTAGTTTTACCAACACCTCTCGTACCGGTAAATAAATAAGCATGATGCAGCCGCTTTTGAGCGAGAGCGTTAACAAGAACTGTAACGACATGTTCTTGCCCCATCAGTTCTTCAAACTTTTTAGGTCGCCATTTTCTAGCTAATACTTGATAACTCATACTGGATGGCTCATATTATTTGCACTCTCTACTCACAGCTCATTACTATCACTAGTTATTCGTTTGAATTAACTGATAAGTGTTTTATTGGTTATTCACCCTGATATTGTAACAGTGAATAAGGGGTTAAACCCATATCGACTAAACGCTTTTCACCGCCTAAATCGGGTAATGAAATAACAAAACCAGCGCATTTAACTTGTGCGCCCACACGTCTAATTAATTTTGTTGTTGCTTCAATAGTGCCGCCTGTCGCAAGTAAATCATCAATAATTAATACTTTATCATCAGCGGTCAATGCATCTTGATGTATCTCCAACACATCTTCACCGTATTCTAGTTGGTATGCTTGGGCGTAAGTATCACGAGGAAGCTTTCCAGGTTTACGTACCGGAATAAAGCCTATTCCTAGCGCAAGGGCCAAAGGTGCACCAAATATAAAGCCACGAGCTTCCGTACCCACAACCTTAGTGAAACCTTGATTTTTATATTTATCGGTTAGTAACATTAACGTTAAGGCAAAAGCCTCAGCATCTTCTAACAGACTTGTTACATCACGAAACAAAATGCCTTTAACAGGGTAATCAGGAATAGTTTTAATGGCACTTTGTAGTTGTGCCAATTGCTGTGAATTCATTTTATTCTTATACCAATTTAATAATGCGTAATAATTGTAAAGAATAAAGCAATTTACTGAAAATTTATAGTCGAACTTGAGGGTAAATAATTTTTATAAGGCAACTTTGGGTGAATCTTCGTCATTAACAGTATTCGTTAACGATTGAACCACTGCGATAAAAGTGCTTTCATTAAAAGGCTTACTAATGATACCACTAAACAAAGTAAATTCAGGCAACCTTTTAACCGTATCTATGCCTTGCGTAGTCATAAATAAGATAGGTGTTTGGGAACAGAACGGATTTTTTTTGAGGTTTTTACTTAATGTTACACCATTCATCAACGGCATAAGATGGTCAATAATGTAAAGTTTATAGGGTGCTTTTTGTGCTTTTTCAAAACCATCTAAGCCATTAACCGCAGTGTTTACTGTATGTCCAAGTGAAACTAAAAAGTTACTAATCGTATCACGGACACTTTTTTTATCATCTATTACTAAAATATGCATAAAAATATTTTACTCATTAAAAACAACGAGTTAACAAGCGAAAGAGCCCGTCAACTATTAACGATACGTACTCTACATTATATAGTACTAATAAAGAAGTTTATATTAGTAATTCGATTAGTTAATCTGTTGTTTGTTTTTGTAAAAACGCTTCAATTAACTTGACGCTTGATGGCGACATTTGATGGCTAGCTGTACTATCGTTCATCAATGCTAATACTTGCTCACTGAGCTGTTTTCCTAGCTCAACTCCCCACTGATCATAAGAATTGACTCCCCATAAAGACCCTTGAACAAAAATTTTATGCTCATAAAGGGCTAAAATAGCACCTAAACATTTTGGTGTGAGTGATTGCATTAATAATGTGTTACTAGGTGTGTTTCCTTTCATCACTTTATGAGCAGCTAAACTAGAAACCTCTTCTTTACTGGCACCCTTAGCGATGAGTTCATCTTGAGCTTGCGCTAAATTTTTACCTTGCATTAACGCTTCACTTTGAGCGAAACAATTAGCAACTAACACCTTATGGTGTTCATTAAGATCACTAGTGCCTTGCAAAGCAACAATAAAGTCAGTTGGAATAATTTCATCACTTTGATGCATTAACTGCATAAAAGCATGTTGACCATTAGTACCTTCTTGACCAAAAACAACAGGTGCAGTAGACCAGCTAAGCTTTTCACCCTGCTTTGACACTGACTTACCATTACTTTCCATGTCTGTTTGTTGTAAATAGCCCGGTAGTGCTCTTAATGCGTGATCATAAGGTAATACCGCCAAGCTTTGATAATTAAGTGCATTACGATTCCACATACCAATCAGTGCCATTAATACCGGCATGTTTTGATCGAAACTAGCCGTTTTAAAATGGTGATCCATAGCATAAGCACCGGCTTTCAACTCATTAAAATGCTGATTACCAATAGCTAAAGCAAGCGGAAGTCCCACGGCTGACCATAATGAAAATCGCCCACCTACCCAATCCCACATTGGTAAGATATTCTCTGGATTCAAACCAAAACTTTGCGCTTTTTCAACATTACTGCTTACTGCATACCATTGTTTGGCAATAGCATTAGTATCGTTAAGGTCAGCGAGCATCCATGCTTTAATCGCTTTAGCATTTAATAAGGTTTCTTGTGTGGTAAATGTTTTTGAAATAATCACTACCAAGGTAGTGGCTGCATTTAAGGTTTCAAGCTTTTCAGTAACAGCAGCACCATCAACATTCGCCAATACATGCACTTTTAATCCCGTACTATGGTATGGGTGTAAAGCACTTAAACCAACTTTAATACCATAATATGAACCGCCGATACCAATAGCTAATACATCAGTAAATTTTTCACCTGTTAACCCTGTTAATTTACCTTGGCATATATCATCAACAATCTGTGCCATGTGCTGCTCAGTTTGTTCTACTTCAACAGCTTCATCACCTAATACCTGATGCTTAATATTTGATGGCGCTCTTAATGCCGTATGCAAAACAGCACGTTGCTCGGTATTGTTAATTTTATCACCCGTAAACATCGCATTAATATGGCAAGAGAGTTCACACTCTTTTGCCCACGTGACTAAATGGCTTATTTCAGCTTCAGTAATGTTTTGCTTTGAATAATCAAGATAAAGATCAGCAGCACTAAGAGAAAAATCATTTACTCTATTAGGTACATCAAAAAGGCTCATAATTGAACGATTTTGAGCACAAACCACTGCATTTTTAATGGTGCTCAGTTCAGTAAAAAAATCCATATTCTTAGTGCTCATCTCTGTTTTAGTAAAGGCTTTAATAAAATTAAACTGTAAAATTAAACGATTGTTTTAAGGTAAGCCTTAAATTCTTCACCTAATTCTTTGTGACGTAAAGCGTATTCAACGTTAGCTTTCATATAGCCCAACTTAGAACCACAATCATGAGATTTACCTGTCATGTGAAATGCTTCAACCGTTTCTTTTTCCATTAGCATGGCAATAGCGTCTGTTAATTGAATTTCATCGCCTGCACCAGGGGGGGTTAACTTTAATAATTCCCATATTTTTTCTGATAACACATAACGACCAACTACCGCTAAGTTTGAAGGTGCGTCTTCAACTGCTGGTTTTTCTACGATGGCTACCATCGGTTTAGACTCGCCGGCTGCGAGTTCATGGCCAGCACAGTCAACCACGCCATAGCTACTAACTTTATCTATAGGCACAGGCTCTACCATTATTTGGCTATAACCCCCAACATCATTATATCTAGCAAGCATAGCCGCTAAATTTTCAGTTTTTAAATCCGCACTAGAATCATCTAAAATGACATCAGGCAAAACTACAACAAAAGGTTCATTACCTATAATAGGACGTGCTTTTAATACCGCATGTCCAAGACCTTTAGCTTCGCCTTGGCGAACATGTAGAATGGTAACATCTTTAGGACAAATCGCCTGAATTTCATCAAGTAGTTGGCGCTTAACACGATTTTCTAACGTTGTTTCAAGCTCAAAAGATTTGTCAAAATGGTTTTCGATAGCGTTTTTAGAAGAGTGAGTAACTAACACAATTTCTTTAATACCCGCGGCAACACATTCATCAACAATATATTGAATCATAGGTTTATCTACAACCGGTAACATTTCTTTAGGAATAGCTTTTGTTGCAGGCAACATACGCGTACCTAAGCCAGCAACAGGAATCACTGCTTTTGTTATTTTATGAGTCATCTTAATCCTTTATTTTATTTGAACAATACATGCTTAAAGACATTTTAACCTACAAAAACAATTACGTCACCCAGAATAATTACCCTTACCTTGATCTAAATTTGATTTAATTTCTCTATTTATTTTCAGACAACCCTTTGGAAGTTCGATATTAATTAACCTGTGATGTGACGATGATAATCAACTAGCCAATTAAGCTGAAAACATTATAAAATAAGTAGGAATAATATTTGTAAAGCTCAGTAATTCAACTAACATTAACAGTGTTAGCAATAACAACTGAGTAGGAAACTCTTTTAATGGACACTTCAGGAAGAAGTTATGTGGCAGGAATACCACAATAGGATGAATAAAACAGGGACGTGTTAATCATGGATGATTACCTCTGTTTTACCTTTTTATTCGATTGAAGTATTAAGCGTTATACGTGAACTACCCCGCGACTAAAGATCACGGGGCTTCTGCAAACCCAAATTAGGCAGCTTCTTTTTTCTCAGTTCCCACACCAAATTCCGATTGCTCAAAGACTTTCGTTTTAGAAGGTGATTTCTGCTGAAATCTGGGCAACGCCCTAGCTAATATCCCATTAGCTATTAAATCTTTTTCGCCTGTATTTGCTATTGATTTAGCTGCTGCCAAATCTCTACACTGAACTGTACCGCAACTTTCACAGGTAAATTCTCGCACACTTAAATTGAATTTATGCTCATGCTGACATTCGTGACAAATGCCTGGAGATTTCACAAACCGCCCAATTTCATGATACTTCGCGCCATTTAGTTCGGCCTTGTATTTAGTTAATTCGGTTATGAGACCCATCACATTGTCATTAACCATCTGGCCGTTAAACTGCTGCATTCCTTTCACGTTTAAATCCTCAAACACTATAATGTCACTGGTCTTTAAAACGATGGGGGTCTTAAAACGATGGGGGTCAGGTCTTGTATTTTGCACTAGCGTCAGTGGGGAGCATCTACGCTGCTTAAACCCGATACCAATAAAATAAACCTAACTTAAATTTCTTGGAATGAAATGCAAAATGCAAGACCTGACCCTAT
>JBLIEW010000010.1:0-106956 GCA_047633255.1 Colwellia sp. | reverse complement strand
ATCTCTGACTAAAGAAATCGCATCAAGTTTAAATTCTTTTGTATATTTTTTACGTTTGGTCATTTCAGTTCTCCAGTTAAGGCTATTATGTCTTAACTGGGGTAGTCGAATCCATTAAACCACGTCACCTTAGGAATAAGACCAGCCTTATTATTTTTTAGTCCTTCTTGTTAGGGTTAAGTTGCTTGCCACGATTACCTTGATTTTGATCGTGTTGTTTATTCGTGCCACTTGAACCTTTGTTCTTATTCGGTTGGTTAGCAGCGTTTTCTTTTGGCGTAATTTTTTTAGACATGAATGTCTCCTAAATTGTTAAGTTATAAATTGTTTTTTGCGACTAAGTTTGAATGCCGCCTTCGTTGTTTTATTTTGTGTTTTAATTTTTGTCGTGTACACAAATCAACCGCTTGCCATTTGTGCCCAACAAAGCTGATGAGTAAGCGGTAATTTTTACCGATGCGTATACGATATAGGTTATTACAACATTTCATTTTTTTTGCTCCTAAAGCTTGAGGATGTGTACCCTGAGTAATTTGCTCCATAATGAAGGCTACTTTTTCTTTTTTACGCACAAATAGCCTCCTGCTTTTTATAGCGATTTAAAAAGGCGGTCCAGTCTAACTCTATTTGTTGTAGTGCTTCATCAACACCTGTTTCGATAATACTTTCACTGTAGTTGTAGCCATTTTTGTTCATTTTGTTTTGATAAAACTTTCCTTCAGGGTTTATCATCAAATATGAATGGGTCATGGAGCTGTTATCTTCAGCAGATATAAAATGATCTATTTTTTTATGGCGATTTAAGAAGCTATTAAAGGCTTTGTTTGTTATTTGTAATGCATTATTTTCTACAGGGAGTACTTGGAGTACTTTCCATTTTGTAGGGGCTATGGCAGAAATTAATTGAGTAAAATCTTCATACTGATTAACCGAGTTAACGACGGTATTAATTTTGATTTGAATGTTAGGATTTACTTGACGTAAAAGCGTCACTTTATGAAGTAAGTTATCGGACGATATTGACTCACCCTTGCGATCTACACGACCGATCTCTTTTTGGCTAAGGGTTAATTGACTGTCGTAGCTGATCCCTATCATTGAAAAGAGAGACCCATATTGCGTTATGAATTTATCTGTTAAAAAGTGACCGTTTGTGATTAAAGATAATTCGAATCCAAGCGTCTTAGAAATTTTTAATAAGCTCGCAAAGCGCTGTTGCAATAACATTGGTTCGCCACCAGCAAAATTTAGGCGAACGTTTTGATATGGCATTTTCTGTTGAATACGGTTTTTAGTATTTTTTATAAAGTAACTTGCTAAAAAGGCTAATAAAGTTTCAGCTTTATTGCCATTAGCATGTAGCTCATTGGGTTTATTCCATTGGGCATAGCAGAACTGACAAGTATAATTACACTTTTCAGTAACATGGTAGTTTATGACTAAGTCATTTTTGTTTTTCATTATGAACCTCCAACAATCACACGTTATGTGTGACTTCGATATTCATAATGAAATTGTGCCGGGCACAACCTAGCAATAATATTGTATAGTTTTAAATTATTGCTAAATAGCTTTCTTTAATGCCGCTTAACTTAATAAATCATGTATTAAAGCGGATGCTTCTTCTGCCTCTTTAATTTCGGTATTTACTTTAGCAAGTAGAAGTTCGACCGGAATAAGTTTGATAACAGTGATACTGTTAAGTGTTACTAGTATGTTTTTTGTTCTGAACATATCTTTATTATAAAAGTATTGTTCAGCCTCTTGGTAAGTCTTTAAATATTGCTGCCAAGGTATATCTTGGGCTAACAAATGCAAAATATAGTTCTTGTCTCTAATAGGAAGCGGTAATTTTTGAGTAAATAAATCAAAACTAGCATCCATTAAGCTTACTCTAACTTTGTTTATATCTTCGGTACTAATTCCACAGAAAAAGTAGGCAGGGGACTTATCATCAAGTTTTTTAAAAAACTCGCTAAAGTTTCGGGTTTTAGCGGAGTTTATTGTATCGTAGTAATAGTTGAGTAATTTTTTCGTCTGTGCACTTTCAAGTAGAGTCAATAATATTAGGCTGTTACCAACAATAGCTGAAAACCCTTGTTTAAGTAGGTGTTTTTCATTGTGATAACCTTTTTCAGTCATCATTATGTGTTGACGAAACTTAGCTTCACGTTTAGTAAACAATGTTTGTAATAAATCATGAACTTTATCGGGCAGTTTTTTCGCTTTTAAGAAAGTACTCGCATAACTGTTAATTGTTATTGGATCGGCTTCATTGGTTATATCCCTTCTTAATGGCATAAGCGGTCACGCAACATGGTTTTACTCACTTTTGAGTCACTTAATTTGACTATGGTTTTAACTGCAGCCATGCCTTTTTTGCATTGATATATACCATTGCTATAAGTGTATTCATTATGGTATTTATTATTAATGTACTGTATAACGCCTAAACATTGGCCTATTTGGATAGCTTCAGCTTTGCTTAGTGCTAACACGCCTAAAAGGTTTATTTTGTCTTCAACCACTTCTTTACATGATTCAACAATATCTAGGTGGGCTCCACGTTTAATAGTCGCTACTCCAACACAACTACCTAAGTTAATTAGTGCAGCTTTATTAAAAAAAACAAGGCTAAATGAACTGATGTTTTCCTCCTCTTGAGTACATTCTTTAACAAATGTTTTTTTTGCGTATACAGTTGTCGAGCAAACTAAGAGTAGAAATAAAACGAAATATCTCATTACACTAGCTCCTTTTTACAAAAACGAAAAGCGCGATAGGTAATAATTAGGCCAATTAGGTAATATAAAGCCCCTAAGTTATCAGCAAAACTTCCATCAAGTATTTCAGAAAATACCTGCGAGATTTCTTGATATTTCAGTAGACCATAAGCTGCAGATATTATAAATATTAATACCAGTAACTTTAACTGATTTATTAAAGCTCTCAACATACTGTTTGAAAGCATAGTAAGTTGATAACCTTTAATAGGCTTTTGTTTTAGATTGTTTTTTAGGTGTTTATTAGCTCTAAATATTATGAAAAAAGTAATAAAGGCTGTAAAGCGATCCACCCATGTTTGACCTGAAATATCGCCAAGCCCAACAACTGTTTCCGTATAAGTAAATACCGAATAAAAATTGGTAAAAAAGAATGCTGAAATAGATATTAATAGCAGTAAGGTTTGACCAAAAAGATAAAAATTACTTTTAGGTGTTGCACTAAATATGTATAGCATTTGGGGATTAGCAAACCAGAAAGTACTACGCTTTGCAAAAACATAACCGCTTTCATGTTTGTTCAACTCTATGGGTGTGCTTATTTTGTGTTCTGCGGGTTTTACTTCTTCGGTAAATGATTCGTTATTTATGGTACTACTATAAGTCAAAACTTAAATCCCTCTATTATTTTTCCTATTGGTAATGATAACAATGTGGTATTAGTTTGACAATAGTATGGTACTTACAAAAATCAGCAGCGATTCGTCATATTGAATGGCTCCTGATTTAGGGTGAGGGAGTTGATGTATCCTCATACACTTCAATTTGAAAGTAAAAACCGAGACATAAGTCTCGGTTTATTATGTCTCGGTTTTTGATTTTTATGTTCCGCCTCAGCAACATCAAGTAAGTGATCACGGAATAAATTAATTTTATTCGTAACTTTCTCTGCGGCATTTTCTGCACTTATCTCTAAATCAAGCGCGTCAGGTTGGCTGTTTGGTGACTTCCTGTTTTCTGTTAAAATATCGCTGTCAGAGATTACGTGAAACTCAATAAAGTATTTACCCACACTGATATCATTTTTGTTTTCAGCAGTAAAAATACATATCGAGTACAATTAGCAGGTAATAGATCCCATTGCCAACGCTCCAAAACATTAGATGAAAAGCGTCAAGGAGTATTATTCTCTGTTGGCATCCAGTCATAAAAATTTAGATCTAATGTATTAGTAATTTGATCAATTGTTGGTAGCAAGCGCTGATAATAAGCGTCTAATAGACGATGAGCGGTGCGTATTTGAAAGACCAAAGAGCCATCGAACAAAGTTATTAATTATTCATCGATGCTTTAGTTGATTTTTATCTTAACTCTTGAGTTATTTAAGCTTTTATCTCATTTGCTCAAGGGGTAATATTCACAGTACTTATTTAATATTAAAAGGATGTTTGAAGTTGAAGTGTTCAGGGATAATTAAGAAAATCCTCCTTGTTGAAGGTTTTGGATTTATAAAACAGGAAAACAATAAACCTGACGTGTTTTTCCATAAAAGCAAAAATTCACTTTTCCCAAACTTAAAAAAGGGGGATTTGGTTGAGTTTGATGAAGTGTCATCCAAAAAAGGTATGGCTGCAGAAAACATTTCAATCGCAGAAAAAATAGTAATTCAACGACCAGTGAAGTCATTTATTTACACCAAAGAGTACAACCCTAAGTTCGGGAAGGCCCTCTACAGGACCTATATAGAAACCCCTTGGTTTAATAACCCGAACGAAGGAAGAGAGTATCTAGAAAAAGCTGCAAAGAATACTGGATGTAACGCTGTTCTTAATTTGAAATGCATTAAAGAGGCACGTTCTAAAGGAGGTAATCATGTTGGAACCTTTCATAGTTTTACTGCAGACCTGAGCACCGTGGTCGAAGATCATAATACCGCAAAGAGCGACCACTCTATTTTTGAAAAACAAAGTGTTAATAAAGGCTCTCAGATGGTATTGCAGAGAACGAAAAATGTTGCAGCTCAAAGCTTCGCCGATAAGGAAAAACAAGACCGTTCGTACGGTGGATATATTGCTTTAGGTTTAATCGCTTTATTATTTTTGTTATCGCTTTGATAAACAAAGGGACGTTATGAATCGAATTTCCCGTAGAAAGTCACTAATAGTCTAGGTCATTCACGGCCTAGACTTTATGCCGTTCAATGCTTTTGATACATTCGCGAATATTAAATCTCATTACAAAGCAGCATACATTGGCCGTTCCCTAGTTTTCCCATATTCTCTCAATTATCAGCTTTTAATAAATAGATGTCATTGTTCGAATAGTTAAAGAACGATACTGGTCAGATTTTAAAGAAGAGAAGCAAGCTGAATTTTTAGTTTTTGATTCAGTACAATGGCAAACTATTCAACAGATAGGCGTAAAAACACAAGCCATTGCTAATGAAGTTACAGCATTATTATTGACTACGCAGCACAAGCCAGATGTTATTGTTAAGCCCGAGTGGTACTACTAGAGATTATTATGATTACTTATCAACAAGGTAATATTTTACACGATCAATCTGATGCCATTATTAACACCGTTAATACTGTAGGTGTTATGGGTAAAGGGCTGGCGTTACAGTTTAAAAAAGCTTTTCCTGATAACTTTAAAGAATATAAGAAAGCTTGTGATGATAAATCTATGGTCACTGGTCAGGTATTATCAGTTCCATTAAACTCGATGAGCCCACCATTTTATATTATAAACTTTCCAACTAAAGCGCATTGGAAAGGGAAATCTAGACTTGAGTATATTGAACAGGGTTTAAATAGCTTAAAAGCAGAAGTTAAAAGATTAAATCTTAAGTCGATAGCTATACCCGCACTGGGGAGTGGCTTAGGTGGTTTACCGTGGCAAGAAGTTGAGCAATTGATACAAAATTCATTAGCAGAGCTTCCTGAAGTTAAATGGCATTTATATCCACCACAAGAGGCACCGAAAGCTGAAGTGATGCTTAACAACACCAAACGTCCAAAAATGACAATAGGGCGTGCTGCTGTAATTGGTTTAATAGACCGTTATGTATCCACAGGTTTTGATTACCGTTTATCTTTATTGGAAGTACAGAAACTCGTTTATTTTTTAACTGCTGTGGGAGAGCCTTTAAATAAAGTTGTTTTTCAAAAACATCACTTTGGGCCTTATGCTGATGTGTTACGTCACGTCTTAGATAAGATGGAAGGGCATTTTATCAGTGGTTATGCTGATGGTTTAAATAAGCCTGAAACCCCCATTGAATTGAAAGAAGGTGCTGCACAAGAAGCGTTAACCTATTTAAATGAACACAAAGCCACGAAACAAAGGTTTGATAAAGTAGCTAAGCTAATTGAAGGGTTTGAATCTCAGAATGGCATGGAACTACTTTCTACCGTACATTGGGTTGCAACACAAGAATCAGAACATGAAGTATTAACAAGCGAGAGTTTAATTGAAAAGGTTCATAACTGGAATTACCGAAAATATCAAATGAAACCTGCTCATATTCTAGCCGCTTGGAATCGATTGAAAGAACAAAATTGGCTAGGGAATAAAGCGCCAGCTATTTAATGTCATTTAATTATATTTAGTTAAAATAGAGCTAATACTGCGCCAGCCAAGTTTTTTAGTGTCAGTATAACTTTGTCTCTGTTAATACGGTCAAAGTTCCATAGTCCAATTGATTATATTACAACGTGTTGATACATATGAATTTTACCTGTAAATCACTGGTAAGCCAACGGATGATTGTGTGTACAGAAAGAATGAGCCTTACAAATACCGAATTGAAAAAACTTAATAAGTAAGTCATATGACAAACCTTTCGAGGTGTCTGATCGAGACTCTATTAGTATTAGGGTCTCAGCGAAAGAGAAAATAGCATGGCAATATAGATATAAGTTTAATAATAAGGCAGCGGTTAGAGCATTAGCATACAAATGGGTCCGCATTGTTTATACGTACAGAAAGATTCCAACACTTTATGATGAATCAAAATTTTGAAAGTGTTAAAAGAAAGAAATTCGCCCTTTTGATGACAGAAACTCTTGCTGAATGACTCAGGGCATGAAGCCGTTATTTACTTTTTGTATTTACATGATTCAATTTATCAAGTGTTGCTTTAATGCCGTTGTGGGAAATGCTGCTGTTAATTTTGGCTTGTGTACTTTGTAATAAATTTTAGTATTAGATGGCTTCGTTTGATTTACTTGGTAGTAATAAGCATTGCCCTGTTTTCAAACTCGAACTTAATTTTTTTTTCTGGCATGTGTTCTTTTCTGGTTTAGGGCGATTTATTTTATTTTTAATCGACTTGTGAACACTTTTCTATAGGATATGGAAAGCTCCACAAAGGAGAACCAGAACACAGCGGACGAGAATTTTTAATTCAAGTACCCGGTGTATTCACAGCTCCCCTTAAAAGTAAGGAACTTGCCAATATAGTTAACTGGATGTTGCGTAACTTTAGTGCCGGTCAGCTGCCAGATGGCTTCATCGAATTTAATAAACAGGAGGTAGAACGATTGCAAAAATACGTTCTTCGAAGTGAGCTGGGTGATAAACGTAAAAAGCTTGTGTCTCAAATAAAAGAATACAAAAGCAATCACTAATCACTAAATACTTTTGCATCTAGGGGACACATTCAGACAAAAAATAGCGTTGTATTTTACTACTGGAGTGAGTTAGTTCAATCAATACCAGGTGTATCCTTACCTTTATTTCTGTTACCCGTTTGACGGCAAGAAACTTTGCCTCAAACGAATGTGTTAGCAACCACTGCAAGGATTTACCCTGTGAAAAAATAGGTATAGAACCATCCAAATACAAATGGTTCTCAAACGCTCACTGCTGCATAAAAGGCTTGTTGAGTCGCTAAAAAAGCATTACCCGCCACAATACCAGCACGATAATCATGTTGTAAATCCATATTAGTACTGCCTAACAATTTGCTTTTAAGATTGTTTTCAGCAAATATTTGAATGATTTCCACATCTTCAGGAGGGTTAGCAATAAAATCTAGTTCTTTTTGATAAGCATGCTCATGCTGAACTAAATACTCAATTATTTTTGGGCAATACCTAGAAACATAAATTGATGACTTGAGTTTATGCACCCAAACAGACTCAGTAGGCAAGTCTGCATTTACAGTGCGAATAACCACAATTTTTCGAGCCCCACGACGATAGGATTCTCGTACAGGTAAGGGCGCTGCAAGTCCACCGTCAAGGTAGAAATCAGTTTTAGGGTAATCACCCCTTGCTTCCGCCTGATTAGTTGAATTAACAGTAAATCTAGGCGTGAGTTTAACCCCTTTCTTATACAAAAAAGGTAACGCACTCGACGCTTTAAGCAATTGGCGCCAGTAACTGTTATCACCGTTTGGGCGAAAAAAATAACCTTTTCTATCGCGTGAGTTTGTTGCGGTGATCAATAATTCTCTTTGTCCCAATGATCTTTTTGCCGCCTTAATGTCTAAGGCAAAACGACCTTTAATTGTTTTATCAAAGTACCAATCCAAATCAACAATATTGCCTCCCACCAATCCACGACCTAGTTGATAAAAATTCTTACGACGTGATAATCCACCGATTAATCGCTTAGCATAGCCTTTTTGACGAGATAGAAAACTTGTGAGATTTTGCGAACCAGCAGAGGTCCCTATAAATAAATCAAAAGGATCAAAATCATTCTCTAACCACGCATCCAATACACCTGCTGTGAATATTCCACGTTGACCACCACCTTCAGCAATAAGCGCTATTTTATCGCCTGAGCTTTCGCTAGGATCTATGAGGAGTGTTGATACTGTGCTCACCACTCACCAACTGAACACTGTGGTTTTAGACTGGCGTTCACGCGCAGTATGCGATCAAGCTTACCTTCATTCGTCTTCATCATTTCTCATTTATTGGCTCGCTCATCTTACCTAGAGTAACTCACAAGTATATCCTGAGTCTATTCGACAGCGCACGCATTCGCTTAGCTCCTCACCAATCCTGAAGGTGTTTTACCAAACGACTACCTCGTTAACCTGACTCAGATGAAATTCGCGATCGAAGTTCAAACAAGTTAAAGTGGACAGCGATGCAAGTTGACTTTATTTTTGGCTCCGACTTAATTCTTCGGACCTATGCCTAATTTTATGCACAAGATAATAAGGAAAAATTTGTTCACAATTTTGTCGCCGCATGGAGGTAAGTTATAAATGCTGAACGCTTCGATTTAGCTTAATTACCTAGCTAGCTATTAATGGTATAAGTCAGATGCTTAGCGCTTAAAGTAATCTCGCAAGGGATCTGAAACAGTCGCCAGACTGAACTATGACTATAAGAATTAACGGAGTACAACTAATGGAATCTAATAAGTCTGATCTAAATAAACAGGGTATCGCTCACTTTGCTGCCTTGAAAACCGCTATAGCAAATGGTGAAGAGCTGTTGGTAAAAGATTTACTGACTAACCAACCCATGATATATATTGAAAAAAGCTATCTCATTGACTTAGCTCAATTAACTAACAACCCTATCATCATGAAGCTACTTGAAGGTATTCCCGTAAAGGAATAGACTATTGAAACCTGCATTTGGAAGTGGAACAGGCCAAAAATATAGCCTGTTCTATGTCGATTGCTAAACAGTCATAGCGAAATAGCAATAAACCCTATTATTGTTACTATTCTTTGTGGCGCACGGCGAGTACATCACATTTTGCTCCATGTAAAATAGCGTTAGCAGTAGAGCCTAATAGCAATTGAAAACCATGCACACCGTGGCTGCCGGTTATAATTAAATCAACATCCTCTTTCCCTGCAAAAGTTAATATTTCTCCACTAATCTGCCCTGTGGGTGTGTGCAAGTTTTGCGCAGTAATATTGAGTCTTTTAGCCAAAGGTTGTAGTGCCTCTCTGGCGCGTTCTTCTAGTATTTTTCTAGTGCCTGCAGTACTAGTTAAGTCTAGATCGGGAACAACAGCTAATCCGCCACCATAATAAGTATTAGGTATTGGCTCCACCACATGAATAATACTGAGTTTGGCTTGTGTTAGCTGCTGTAACTGCGCTACCTTATCCTCAATATAACTTTTAGTTTCATTAAATTCTGTGGCAAATAAAATATGTTTATACATAAAGTTTTCCTTTTCTTAGGTTAAAATATTTTGCTTTTAGCTTATTTGTAAAGCATTAACTTGGTGCCATTATTTTGTGGCAAAAAATAATCTAAATCAATAAGTTTTGTTACGGTAGTTCCCTCATTAATAACTTTCATTAGTGTTCTCTTAAAGAAAAATCAAAGTGGGTAACAAATAAGTCCATAAAGCGGTTTACTGGCGTGGCCTCAAGTGTGGCTTTATCTTTACAAAGAGTGAAAATTGTTTGGCACTGTTGATCCGGAAAACGTGATGCTAAGTTAGCTTTGAATTTTAATTCCAATAGCGGTATCCCTTCTTCACGGCGGCGGCGATGACCCACCGGGTATTCTACAACGACTTCCTCTGTACTGCTGCCGTCTTTAAAGAAAACTTGAATAGCATTGGCGATAGAGCGCTTATCTTCTTCTAAGTATTCTGCCGTGAACCGTTTATCTTCGACAACTTCCATTTTATCGCGCAGTGTATCTATGATGGGGTGAGCCTCGTGAAAACCATCTTCATAATGGTCGGCGGTTAAGCGGCCAACCAAGTGTCGTTGTAGTTTAGCCAGCGAATGAGGCAACCAATGTCCCACGCCGCTTTCACCGGATCGAGCGTTAGCGATGTTCCTAGCACTCGGGCACCATTTGGCACCACCGTACCTTGTACGATAGGTCCGAGGTGTTTGGTGCACTCAGGAAAACGCAGCGCTAGTAGTCCACAACCTAATGTGTCCATTAAACAGTTACGTGCAGTATCGAGAGCTTCTTCGCTAAAGACGTCAAAAGTTAATACATAATCAGCGATATCTTGAATGACATGGTCGTAATCGGGGCGATTGTTAATCGCTTCATTAGTACTCATTTTGTATCCTTATCTATTTCATTAGTGTAAGTGTTTTAACCTTTATCAGCGGGTATTTTTAAGTCAACGATTAAATGTGATTTTTTAAGTAATAAATAATCATTTATTTAATGATTAAGATAGACATTACGATTAAGTCTTTTATAATTAATAGGTAAAGGTAGTTCTCTATAGTTAAATTAGCTATCTATATAGTAAGATGTAATACAAAAGTAGAGTAACTCAGTTAATATAACCAAAAAGGAATAGAAAACAACAATGAAAAATTTATTGAAATCTACATTAGTAGTAGCTGTAGCAGTTGGATTATCAGCTTGTGGTAACGACGATTATGTAGCGCCAGTAGAGCCAACAATACCAACAACGTTGGATTTAACGGGTTCAATTGTAAAAGGCTCACTGATCAGCGCTAAAGTTCAAATATACAGAGCAAGTGATACCGCATTCACTACACCGTTGACTACAGATCCTATCGACGTACAAACTGATGAAAATGGTGATTACACAGCGACTGTAGTCGACGCTAGCGGTAACGCGATTGTTGGTTCTTTAGTTGTTAATATTACTACTGATGACGACACACAAATGCGTTGTGATGCGGCAGTAGCATGTGCTGATGGAACGCTTCGTGGTAACTTGATCCCTACGTCAGAAATAGCCGGCCTATCTTTGTCTACTATCACTTTAGCTACAGTTGACGCAAGTGGTGCAAGTGTTCCAATTGACGCTGATGCAAATACATTTACTACTATGGCAACTGACGCCGTATTGGCACAAGTAACAGCTAATCCAAATATAAAAATCGATACGCTTGGCGCTTCCGGTTTTGCCGCATTACAAAAAAATGCTTCTGTTGTAGTGGGTACATTACTAGGTGTTGATTTATCAACGACTAGTGTTTTTGATATTAAAATTGTTGACTCTACAGACACCGACGCTTTTACTGCTGCGGCAACTGATGCTGGCAATGGTGCAAGTCTCACCAATACATTAACTTTAATTAACTCATCGTTTGCTGCAATTACAGGCGAAGCAGGTAGTACTATATCTGATACTATCAATAGCTATGTACAAAAAGTTGCCGTTGTTTCAGCAACTGCAGCGGTAGCCATTGCTAACGAAGAAGATGTAACCGCCGCTTTAGCGGGTAATGCTGTTGCACAAGCCGCGTTTGCAGCCGTTACCGGTTTTCAAACTGAAATTTCTGACAAAGTAGCCGAAACAAAAGCGGCTGTTGAAGTAGAAAGCAACACTGTAATCGCATCAGATGATGTTCCAACTATTATTGCTGATGACGTGCTGTCGGGCATTGTTTTAGACGACGTACCACTTGATTCAATCACGGGTGCTACAGGCGGCACTTCTAGCTAGTTTACTACTGCTATTAGTGTAATAAAGCCCGCCTATATGGCGGGTTTTTTGTTATTTCATACTTTCATTATTTCCAGCTATTATTCCAATTCTTCTTCCTAGGCATTCATTTAAATAAACTAGAGTATCCTATAGATGCTATTGGTTATGTTATAATTTGTGCTGTTATTTGTATTATGCAAAAAAAGAGAGCTTTATTTTTCAATTACTGCAAATGAATTAAAGCGTAATGGTGTTGCCGGTATAAAGCGGGTCATGCTAGATAATAATAAAGCAGGTGTCAGAAGAAGAGATAGCGAATGACATTTAAGGTGATTCGTCCTGAGTCATGATATCTACTTTCATTGAATAATGAGAATAGTATTAATATTGAGCACTTTAGTAATTAACACGAGTAACATTATTATTTGGTTAGTAACCTTGCTTTTTTTGCATGTAAAATGAGTGTTTAAATATTATTTAAATTGTTTATATGATCAAATATTACAAAATATTTTGATGGTTATAGCCATCAAAAATTTCATCGTAAAGGTTTATTGTTTGACTTGAACATTACACTCATTAAAGCGGGGAGATCCTGATTTATTTCTTATTTCTTATTTCTTATTTCTTATTTGGATTTGTGTTGTAAATGGAAAGTATTTCTTCAAGTTTTTTCTGCCGATTTATTGGTGTTCCAGCGGTAATTAATATTAGTAACTCTGGCGTAACTATTGACGTTGAGGATCGTTTGATCAGCATTCAATGGCAAGAGCTCAGTGTTCCCCCTTTATTTCACCTCAGTTTTTTTGGACAAATTCTTACTTTCAAAACGGCCAATCGAAACTATGTTTTTACCATGCTTGCTTATAACGCTAAGCGAGCGCACAAGAGTAATTGTGAACGTTTTTGGGCGTCAGCCAACATTAAACGCGTTGAAACGTTATTAACCCACATTACAAAATTCACCACAACTCGATATTTACGCCAATCAACTATTGAACGTATTAAATTAGCGGCCAATCAAGAATGTAAACGTTGGTTTTTATGGCTTAAGCTAAGCAAGTTAAGTCGCCTAGGTAAGTTAGGCGAATCAAGTGAAATATGGGCAAACATTGCTGAAAAGCTTCAACTGTTATCGTATTACCAACACTGGACCGAAGAGGAAACAGCTGATTGTCGTGAACGCTATATCAATAAACAGCTGCAAATCCATAAAAGCTTTTTTGACCAGGTTGAGTCTAACCCTTTAACAGCACATCAGCGCAGAGCTTGTATTATTGACAATGATAATAATTTGTTGCTAGCGGGGGCGGGAACAGGCAAAACCAGTGTGATGGTTGGGCGCGCCGGTTATTTACTCAATAGTCAACAAACTCAGCATGATGAATTATTATTGCTAGCTTATGGCCGTAAAGCGGCTAATGAAATGGATGAAAGAATCAAAGATAAGTTGTCCACGACTAACATTAGTGCGACTACTTTTCATAGTTTAGGGTTGAGTATCATTGCTCAAGTTGAAGGGAAAAAACCTAAATTATCTGTATTTTCAGAAGATGACAAAGCAAAGTCTAGCTGGGTTCAAGGCTATTTTGAAAAGCTTATTAACGAGTCTTCTCACTATCGTGAGCTTGTGCTGGAGTATTTCAGCAAATACTATTACGTTGAGCGAAGTGCGTTCGACTTTAACAGCCTAGGTGATTGTTACCAGTACTTTACTGACAATGACATTCGTACTTTTAAAGGCGAGCAGGTCAAAAGCTTTGGTGCGCTTTATATAGCCAATAAGTTATTCTCTCACGGCATAGAATATCAGTACCAAGCTAAATACGCTTTTGAGGTAAAAACAGCTGATCGCAAACAATATAAGCCTGACTTTTTTCTTCCTGATCTAAATGTTTATATTGAATATTATGAGATAGACCAGAACGGAGATATTGCGCCTTACATTGATAAAAGCGCTTACCACGAGGGAATTCAGGCCAACCGTGCCACGCATGATAGACGTAATACAACATGCCTTGAATTGACTTATGCTCAGCATAAAGAAGATCAGTTACTTAGCTCTTTAATGGATTTATTGATTGCACGACAAACGCAATTAGAGCCATTACCCACCGAGATCATACTTGAAACCCTCAATGAAAGTGGCAAAATCACCGCGCTTGGTAAAACATTTTCTCAGTTAGTGGGGCTTTATAAAGCCGCCTGCTTAGACGGTACTGTGGAAGAAAACTTACAGAGCACTTTAAAAGATAAGGTTATCGCTAACTCAGGTGCTCCAAAGCAAACCGCCAAAGCGTTTGCATTGCTTAAACCCATTTTAACCGCTTATCAACAACACTTAACCGATCACGGTGAAATTGATTTTGAAGACATGATTAATAACGCGTTAGGTTATGTTCAAAGGGGTAAGTTTCAGTCGCCATGGCGTTATATTATGGTAGATGAATTTCAAGATATCTCAGAGCCACGTGCACGTTTAGTTAAAGCATTACGTGACAATAATAAAGACTGTTCGGTATTTGCGGTGGGGGATGACTGGCAAGCTATTTACCGATTTAGTGGTGCTGATTTTACCTTAACTACTGGCTTTGCTCAATATTTTGGCGCAACCACTCAATCGGTATTAGATCAAACGTTTCGATTTAATAACCAAATTGGCAAAGTCGCCACAGATTTTATTAGTAAAAATCCGGCGCAGCTGAATAAAAGCATTTACTCGTTAAAACAAGTCAATGCGCCTGCGGTTTCACTGCTCAAGCGAGATAACAGCCAAATTAATTCACATCAAACAACACTAATTGATGAAATGGCAAATGGTGCTATTGATGAGGTGCTAGCGGCTATTTCAGCTAAAGTTTGTCAGCCGATAACGGTTTATTTATTAGCCCGTTTTTGGTTTCTTTTGCCAAGTCACTCAGATCTCAATCGATTGAATAATCAATACCCATTACTGACTATTGAGTCACAATCTTTTCATAGTTCAAAAGGAAAAGAGGCGGATTACGTCATTATTGTTGGACTTAAAAAAGGGGCTCATGGGTTTCCGTCTGACAAAGCAACACCGCCATTACTTGATGCCTTACTTGCGAAAAAAGAAGTGTTCGAATACGCGGAAGAACGACGATTATTTTATGTTGCGCTAACAAGAGCGAAAGACCGAGTTTACATCATTGCTGATATGGCAGAATCAAATCATTTTGTTAAAGAATTGATGAACGAGCATCAAATTGAACTGAATGAGTTTAACAGCACAGTAAGTCAATTATTGGTGGAAGAGTTAAAATGTTTGGTTTGTGAAACAGGCATCTTAAAAAAACGGGTGAGCCGCTTTGGTACTTTTTACGCTTGCTCTCATTTTCCACGTTGCAGCTACACCGAAAAACCTTGTACTAAATGTCAAAGCCCAATGACTAGAAAACCCTACCCAGGTTTTAAGCTCTGTTTAAATGAGTCTTGTAAAATCTTGATACCCACATGTAGCCAATGTAATGGCCAAATGGTTTTACGTTCCAGTCAAAAGGGGGAGTTTTGGGGCTGTGAAAATTACCAAGGAAACCAGCCAATGAGTTGCAAAAACGGCGTAGAAAAGTCAAAAATAAACTGGCCTGAATTGACGGTCTAAATCACTATTCACTGTCCTGAATTGACGGCCAAACGGAGACGCTAAAATTCCGCTCCCCCTGAGCTTGTCGAAGGGGCGAAGTGCCTTCCGTTTCACCCTCCGTTCAGCATTATCTCGTCGAAGGGTCACTGATTAACCTAAAAAAGTATAAAAAATAACTTAATTAGTCAGATTATAAAAATATCCCCGATAAAACGTATAATACGAAATTAGTAAACTATATCTTATTTATGATGAAAAAACCATCGATTTCCGTATTTTAAACGGTTTGGTTTGTCTAATGTTACGGCCCATCAGTTCACCTTATCATATCGTGAAAATTGTAATAAGCATTGGCTGCTTTTTAAAGTTGACTAATGAATAGTTATCATCTAATTTTGTATAAGTTGTTGAGAATAAATCTTAATTAATTTTAGTACAGGATAGTTTTAGCAAAGAGCATCAGCCTAAATAAATAGTGACACTTATTAAAAAGTTAAAATAATAATAAACTTAAGGATTAATTTAATAGTGAATATTTCAATAAAACCCTTTTATATAAAATCATTAATAGCATTGTTATTACCAAGTCAATTACTGTTTGCTGGCGATCTTCAGCAGATTATTACGTTAGCTCATACTCAAGATGCGACTTACCAATCCGCTATTCATAAATTTTCTTCCGATAAAGAAAATTATACTCAAGCGTTGTCTCGATTCATGCCAACGATATCGTATAAATATTCAGATCTAGATACCAGTCAAAAAATAAACGAAAGCGCTAATTTTTTAAGCCCGCTAGGAAAAGATGATTTTGGGACTATTGATCACGGTTTGACTATTAATCAACCGCTTTTTGATATGGAAATTTGGAGTCGCTTTCAACTGTCAAAAAGCACCGTCAGTCGTGCTGAATCTGAGTTGTTAACAGCAGAGCAAGATTTACTCTTACGATCGTCTGAAGCATACTTTTTAGTGTTAGAACGAGAAGATCAACTTGACACTATTCGCGATGAGAAAACCGCACTCAATAAACATTTCACCATGGCTCAACAAAAAAAACGTGCAGGCCTTGGCCGAACGGTTGATGTTGATACAGCAGAAGCGCGTTATTTAGAAGCGGTAGCGAAAGAAATTGAGTTAGAGAGCCGTCTTTTAGACAGTCATTATGCCTTGGCTGAAATTACCGGCTCAGTGATGGATAACTTAAGTCGATTATCTGAAAAAGTTGATTACCAACTGCCTAAACCTACTGATGTTAACTGGTGGGTTAATAAAGCGAAAACATTAAATCCCGCGATTATGGCGAAAGAGCAAGCGCTTAAAGAAGCTAAACATGAAGTGTCTGCCCGTAAAACGAAACATTATCCAACCGTTAACTTAACCTATACCAATGGCAACCTCGATACCCAAGAGTCAATCTTTTCAGGTGCCAGTGATATTGATTCACAACGCATTGAGTTACGCCTTGATATTCCTATTTTTCAAGGTTTCTATGTTAAATCAAGAGTGCAGCAAGCACTGGCGGATAGTTATCGCAGTCAAGATGAATTAAGACAACTTCAACGTCAAGTTGAAAGAAATGTTCGTGATGCGTATCAGCGTATCAATGCCTCTATTATGCAGATCAAAGCATTAACCCGTTCTGTTGAAGCGCAAAAACGCATGCTTCACCTTAAAACAAAAGGCTATAACGCCGGCCTATATACATTACTCGAAGTGTTAGATGCCCAGAAAGACTTTGCTACTCAGCAACAAGGGCGAACTAAAGCGCGTTACGATTACGTGTTAAATATACTCCGCTTAAAAGCTGCCGCGGGTATTATCACAACACAAGATATTATGTATGTGAATACTTGGTTAACGGTTAGTTAGTTTTACAAAATCAAATCAGTTACACCAAGCATATAAAAAAATCAATAAAAAAATCAATAAAAAACTCAATAAAAAATTCAATAAAAAAATTATTAATCACCTTGTTAATCAAATGATTATAAGAATACTCGGAGAGTTTCAATGCCCGCTTTTTTAAGTCGTATATTACAGTCTCATTATGCAAAGTTAAGAGAGTGGCGAGGTTTCATCTGGAACACGCGTGCCATTAAAGCTAGAAATCGTAATATGTATTTAGCGGAGCAAATGGAAGTCAGGCACTTATTAAGTGCTGATGGCGCTCCTTTGGCGATGGACGATTTGTTACGTTCTCAGTTAAGTGAGCAGGAAGTGTATGAACAACTTATTGAAACGGGTTTAATTAACGAGGCAGCTAACGAAGGCACGCAAATCGAACTGATTCGAAAACGTGGGGAATCTATCCGTGATAATACCGCATCAGAATTTAGTGATATCCCTGTTAATTTAGAAAATTCTCCTCTTGCCGTCGACTATGTTTCGAGCAACATCAATAACAATGAAATTAATCAATTACAAGCACTTGATGGTCATCAATTTGTAGTGATCGATCCCGCGGTTGACGACATCAATATATTGCTTGAAAGCTTTATTGGCATTGATGCTATTGAGCAACTTGATTGGCAGAATAAAGAGGTTGGTGATTACGGCGTACAAGTCGCCGAAATAGCAGCAGTTGACGGACAATCGCCAGTAACACTTGTACTATTAAGCGCTGAGCAAGATGGTATTGAACAAATAAGCGCAGTACTGGCAGAGCAGCATGACATTGCGGCTTTACATATATTAAGCCATGGTGATCAAGGAAAAGCTCAGCTGGGTAATACCGATTTAAATAGTGAAAACATCGAACGTTATTATGAGCAATTAAAATCTTGGGGAAATGCGCTTAATGCAGACGGCGATATCTTACTTTATGGTTGTAACATTGCCGCCGGTGAATTAGGGATAAATTTTATTGATCGCCTAGCAGGTATTACCGATGCTGATATTGCCGCCTCTAACAATTTAACCGGTAATAGTTTTATCGGTGGCGACTGGATTTTTGAAGTTGAAAGCGGTTATGTTGAATTGAGTGCCGCAGACTTTTTTGCTGCCAATGATCCGCGTTATCAAGGGGTATTAGCTACCGCTGCCGTACCGCCTAAGTTCGAAGGTACTGGTACTGCTGATAGGTTCATTATCGATGGTGACTCAGTCAATATTAATTCAGGTGGAGCAATAAAGTTCGTCGATAGTCTTATAGGCAATGCAAATGTTGAAATTAAAGGGTTAGGCGGTAATGACACCTTTACATTTACCGCGTTGTGGAGGTCGAAAACGATGAAGATTGATGGCAGTACAGAGGGGAATAATAAAGCCAACCTCGAAGCCATCAGAAATGACATGACTATTAAAGTGGATACCAACGGTAAAATAACCCAAGTTGACTTATATGGTGACATCAACAAAGTAGTCCCTGTCTCATCCTTAGTTGTGTCAAAAGTACAAGAATTAGCAGGCAGTAAATCTAAAGACGTCACCTTAGATATGAGCGCCTATACCGCTAGCGATCTTATTTATACAATCAAGAAAAATAACATTGTGACTGTTATTCTTGCAGGTGGAAAATTTCTCACCCTTAATAATATTACCCATATTATTGGCAGTAATACCAAAGACGATACGTTTGAGTTTTTAAGTGGTGCAATGCTAACGGGCACCATTGATGGAAAAGGAGGCATTAATACCCTTAAGTATTTAGGTAATAATGGTCGAGTAATTGTTGACCTAAATGACCAGTTTGCATCGTCATCGCCAAGTGGCGTCAAAAACATTGATAATATAGTCGGTGGGATCAACGAAAATATTCTGGCAGGTGATGAGAAAAACAATGTATTGACCGGCGGTTACACTCGCGACATTTTCGTTGGTAGTGCCGGTGCTGATAGTCTTATAGGGGGTGATGGCAACGACACATATCAGTTTTCGCTTGATGATTATTTAACTAATAATGAGCTTACCGCCGCTTCTGTTTTCGCTAATCGAGATGAAATCACCGAGTTGAGTACATCCTCAGCAGGAAATGAAGACGTTCTGGATTTTTCTGGAATCGTTTCCACCTATAATGCTAAACCTATTTCATTAAATTTTAGTATCGGCAATCCTGAAAGCGGTTTAAGAGTTGATTTGTTTAATGGAACTGATGATTTTGGCTCTCTTTTCAAAATAAATCCTAAAAACATCGAAAAAGTGAAACTCGCAGATGCAGCTAACGTTGTCAGTATCAGGGACAATTTCTTCGAATCTACCAGCGCCACAATAGCAATTTTTAAGATTTTTAAACCGGATAGTGCCTCGAATAAATTCTCCCATGATCTTGATTTTTCGGCGGTCACTGCTGATTTGATTTTTACTATCGACATTAACGGCAAGTTAACAGTCGGTCTAGCAGAATCAGACGGCAAAGGAGGGTGGAAATTAAAGGCTGACAGTGTACGTATTGACGCACAAAGTGTTCGTAACCTAACGGGTGGTCAAGGTAATAATATCTATCAATTCGTCAAAAATGGCAGTTTGCTAGGTAACCTAACGGCAGGAACAGATGACCAAGTAATAAAAGGTAAACAAAATATTCTTGATTATTCCAGTTATGGCGCCAGTATTGAGGTCAATTTGACCGACACAGCCATTTCTGGCGGATTAAACAACCTGCAACCAGAGAAATTTTCCATTGCCCTAGGCGTTTTACCTCAGCAGCCAGTATTTACCTACAATTTACCTGAGGGTTATACTGAAAGTACTTACCTTAGTTTTGTAAATTCTATTGATAAAATAAAGGATGAAAAAAAGTTTAAGCTGAACACTCAGGATCAGAGCACCAGAGAACAGCGGATCAAAAATCACCTGGTTGATGTACTTTCGCGTTCTGATTTTTCTGTTACCAATATACTCGACGCTGCGAAAAAGGTAACAAATAAATTTGTTATCCAATTCTCATCGGTAACGGCCTTGTTACAAAAGGAGTTGCCCACTCTGAACACGCTCGGTAAGGACGGAAAAGTCGATAAGACGTCTCCGCGAGATGTAACCCTAATAGTACAAGCCGCTGTAAATGAAACATGGGACGTTTTCACCGGAGCGCGGGCAGGCAAGTTGGGGCTCGCGCTTGATTTCTCTGACAATAAAGGCAATGAAGTGGGTGTAGCGACTGAATCCTTTTCTTTTAACGCCTCTCCAGATGAAGTTCGTAGAGCTTTACAAGAAAAGATTGATAAAGCACTGGACGATGGAGACTACGACTTTGATTCACGTCCGATCGTTATGGTCGATGGAATGGGGACAGAAGGTTTTAAATGGCGTATTACGTTCGCCAATATGGGAGCAATAACCCGATTCGAACAGTCCAGTTCGTCCGATAGTCCATTACAGCAATTTGCGGGTATCGATAAAAACTGGGCTAGCGGTTTTGCAGCGTCTATTGCCGGTGATGGTGATCGTGTATCGGCGCATATAACTCAGGTGATTGGCTCAGGTAAGAGCGACCGAATTTACGGGGTACAACAGACGCCAATAAACATTGTTGTACCATTTATACTGAAAGATAACGCTGACGATCAGAATAAAATAGCTAACAAACGTCTGCAATTAGGCACTAATCCAGATAGCTTATCTGTCCGAACTGGTGATGCTGTGCTCTATGAAACAATTGTTAACGGTGTGCCGACAATAGCTGGTCAGCCGATAGACGGTCTGTACAACGGAACCGTTTATTACGTGCGCGTTTCCCCTATCGATAATGGTATCAAGAGCGAAATCAGCTTTTACCAAACACGTGAACAAGCCAACAAGACAACCCTAGGTCAGCCTTCTGGAGAGATGATAATACTACAGAGCCCAGCGGTCATTGATTCCTTAACTCGTCACAGCTTCAAAACTGTCCCTACTGTCATGGGGGGGAAGGGGGATGATTATTTGGTTGCGCCTTTGGGTAACGATGCTGCAGCAACGTTGGGGGGTAAAGGTGCCGATGTTATAGCCGGCAGTACTGGCTCTGACTATTTAGATGGCGGTGATGGAGCCGATGTGCTGTATGGACAGGGTAGTCATGATGGCGGCCAAAATGCTGACCAAGATTCTGCTTTTGGTGGCGATCAGTCAGATCATATTTTTGGTCTTACGGGTGCTGATTTTCTGGTGGGTGGCGACGGCGCCGACAGGCTTTATGGCGGTACTGGTAGTGACATTCTGCAAGGTGGAGCTGGGGACGATATCCTTTTTGTGCTTGAGCAAGGTTTAGTCACTGATTACGACATCCTCGATGGGGGCAGTGGCAGCGATACTTATACTCTGGGCGGTACTTGGGGTGTGGCCAGTATTAAGGAAACCAAGGGTGATAAAAATGACACTATCGACCTGAGTTACGCCAATGAAAGTTATGTACATGTACTGAGTAACGGCACTTTGTTCTCAACTGCAGGCTATCTAAATAATGCTGATGCTTTTAAAATTATTTTAGCTAATACTAATGACGACGGCGAACCCGAAACGATTAAATTAAATAAATCAATTGAAGGCCGCAAAGAGGCTTCGTCTGGTACCGTGTTGACCGAGTGGGGCTTCGGTTTACATCAGGTTGCAAGTGGCGACAGCGGTAAAAGTACAATAGAAGCGGCAAAAGCGACTATAACAGCCTTTGCTAAAGTCGATGAAAACACCTTGATCGAAGACGGGCAGACTTTCATTTTATGGGTAGACCGTGGTGATGGTGGCAAGACCTATGAAGTCAAGCCTAATCAATCAGTTCAGGCGGGTGAAGTTACAGCAAAAAGTGCGCTAGAGTATGCATTGATAGAGGCGCTTAAAACTGACTATCCTGAAATTGTAAATGCAACGACACTTAATGCTGCCGGATTCAGCGTTACCCTGAGTACCAACATCTTGGGTGGTACCACTTTAGCAAATAAGCTTCAGATATCAGTAACCCCTAAGGGGTTGCTCGATGCAAATGGCAAGGTTATCGCCGCAAAGATTGAATTGACTATCAAGGGAGTGCGCTCGGTCGCGGTTGGTGAGAGTAACGACTTACAGAACATTAATGTTATCAAACTAGGCGAAGGCGCTCAGAGCTTTATCTTTGGTAATGAATACAGGGGGAGCAGTAATTCTGACGTTGGTTTTGGGTTATTGCAAGCAATCCCCCTTGTAGACGTTATTGCCCGTAGCCAACTTAGCGAGTTGCATATCGATACAGAATTGACGGTTAAAGACAATAACCCATTAACCCTCGATTTTAGCTCAATAAATCATGAATTACGTTTTAACTTCAGCCCAGCTGGAGACAACAATGTCACGCTAACAGTCACTTCAGTGCGGGATTTAGAGTTACCGATTGTCGGGTTTGGGCCCGTTATTCAGAATCAAAAAATAGTGTTCAGCAACGTCGACAAGAATACTGAAATTATCGGTGGCGGATACAAGAATACCTTCAATTTTGACAAGGGAGTAAGTTTTGAAGGTCGTTTACAGGGTGGCAATGGTGGAGGATTTGGTGGTTTTGTTACTTTCCCTGGCCGCACTACCGACACCATTTTAAGTACCTTATCGTTAATAGAAGATAATCTTACTGGCCTCAGTGGTGAAGATATTTCTGAACTTTATTTTCAGGTCGAAAATGATCTGAGCTATTCAAATCCTGGCAGTAATTCAACTTCACCCTTCAATATTAATACTCCAGGCTTCAAGGATTTATTCACCTATGTCAACCTAGAGAAGCTCGCAAGGCCTGATGGTCAAAGCGCTTTATTAAGAACAGCGCAGGTTGTTACTGGTAATTTAGCGGGCCCTGCGATCGATTTATTCGACCATGTATTCGGGGCTGAAACTACTGGCTTATCTGGGGATGTGGAAGGTTTCGCGGATGCGAATTTAGGTAATGTTATTGTGCGCTCTGGATTTAATCTGGTGCGCGGCACAGACTATGTCCCTTCGGATTTGGGCAATGCAGATAATCCATTTGGGTTTTTAAAGAGCGGCGCAGATACTATTCAAGTTGGCGATAATCCGTTTTCTATCACTCCCGGTGTGCATGTACTCGCGGGTGGTTCGGGCGGAGATACTTATGAATTCAATACCCAGTGGTGGGGCGCAGCATTGGTGCTCGATGACGTACTTACACCAGATTTCAGTACGAGTAATGCAACCGTCGACGCGATACTTGGTGGCTTAATTCCATCTGATACTCTTGATTTCGGCAACGTTTATCAAGATCTTCATTTTACTGTCTGGCGATTGTCGATTAAAGATATTGTTGGACTTTCGAAACACTGGGATGGCATACCGGTGCCAACCAATGTTGGTTTGGACGCTGGCGTTAGCGTGGTGATGGTCAGCGATGAGAAAGCAGAGTTTGATGCCAATGGCGATCTTGATTTTGCAGGTCTATTCAGCTACAAGCTCCCGAACTTTGCGCTTGCCGTTGGTGTAGAAAACGTGGTCGGTGGACGCGGTAATAATATCTTTAATTTCGTGGGTGATGCAACATTAGGCGGACGTATTGAGCCTGGTTTTGGCGGCAGTATGGCCATGGATTATAGCGAGGAAAAATCTCTATATGGCGATCGCACTAATGGCATTACTGTTGATTTGGGCTCAGGTGCTAATATTGAAGTGATTCCAACTTTGGGTGACATTGCGGAAGATAACCCGTCATTGGCTCATTTTTTCCCCAATGTGACTTATCAGTTTGGCAACGCGACGGGTACCGGCAACGGCAACTTTGGTGTGGGTGTTGGCGGTGATGTTACCGGAACTAGCTACATCGACCACATTACCGGAAACAACATTACAGCGAATAAGATATACGGCGAAGGCGGTGATGACATTCTCAGTGGTGCTACAGGTGATGATGTTATTTTTGGTGGAGCAGACAATGACACCATTACCGGCGGCCTTGATGTAGCACAAAGCAATTCAATAACAGGGAAAAACGATACTGACAACGATAAACTTGATGGCGGCTCCGGACATGACAAACTTTACGGAGGCTATGGTGACGATGAACTCATTGCAGGCACGGGTAACGATATTATAGACGGCGGGACTGGCGTTGATACTTATATTCCAGATACCAACGTTAATTTAGTTGTATCGTCAGGTACGGCAACCTCTGTGTCGGTAACACTTGAAAGCACAACTGTTAAGGATGTGAATATAACGAAAGGCTCTAGTCGTTATATTAATACACCAACAATCACCTTTGATTTACCTGAAACGGGTGTTGAAAGTGATAGAGCTAAAGGTACAGTAACAATTGATGCCAGTGGCGCTGTTATCGGTGTCTTGATGACAAATCTTGGTAGTGGCTATAATACTATACCAACCGCAACTATTACGAGAAATATTGATGCTAGTTTAAGCCCTTTTGAAACGGACACCATCACGGGTATTGAAACTATTCAGCTAACCAATGCTCATCAATTACCCCATGATGCTATCTTCATCACACGTGACGACGAGATACAAACGTTTACGATTAATCCAACCGGAATGAAAGAATTGGGTACATATCAGTTGTATGTTAATCAGACCGATTTAATCGACATGAAAGGTTATGGCGCCAGTAAGGTTGATTTTGGCTATACAACGTTTGCCGGAACAGGTGGTTCAACGGTTCAAACACTGAAAATTTACCAATCTACTGAAGATAAAGAAAATCAAGAAAAATTGACACTGACACTCGTTGTTCATGGCTTTGGTCGTCAGATTGTTGAGAACGATCTCAACTTTGGCAAAGACAAACTTTTCGCTAATCAACTGGGTAATGCCACGGCAACAACTATCACTGAGGCTCAATTAGATGATCTTGCCCAAAGTGCCAAAGATAATTGGATCGCCGCTTTATCCAAACCTTCCGTTATATTCACTGATGCAGCTGGAACAGACGCCGAGGCTACGGTTACTCTAGGGGTGACAGCAGAAAGCTTTACTATTGGTGCTGGTGCCACAGTTTATATCGAAGCCCCTGATGTGACTATCACTGGTGGTGGTGGCACCGATGCAACAGCGACAGCTACGCTTAATAACTTAGGTGTAGTCACTGGTATCACTATTACGAATCCAGGCTCCGGTTTCACCAGTGCTCCTGAAATTACTTTTTCAGGAGGTACTGCATTATTGCCTATTATCGCTCCTGAAGGTGTTGGCAATGCAGAAAATTTCATTATTAGCGGTATAGAACTCAGTAATCAAGGCAGTGATTATACTGCAGCGACCACTGTAACCATTACTGCCGGTAGAGGAATTGCTGCAACAGGGACTGTAAACGTTGTTGCTGGCGCTATTGAAAAGGTGGCAATATCTAATGGCGGTAGATACGCACCATGGTTGAGTACAACTGAACTGGCAACGTTAGATGACATTGAGTTTGAATTTGGCGATCTAGGCGGGCTACAACTTGCCAACCTTTCGGGCAATACTATTACGGTTGATCGCGATGCAGCCCAGAATGGTTGGTTTGTAGATATAACTCCTAATGACGATGGTGAGTTTACGGTTGATGGCGCTGGAAATTCTATTGTTTCAAGTGACCCCATCATCGCGGATCAATACGATTTACTTACCGTATTAATGCATGAAATTGGGCATAAACTCGGATTGTCTCATCAAGGTTTTGAGCCAAGCATAATGCTCACACAGCTAGACAGCGGAACCCGTGTGTTTATCGAACTTGATGATGTATCAAAAATTGATGTGACTACGCCGCAACCCGGTGATGCTCTAGGTAATAGCTCTGATGAAGAGAAGTTCAAACAAGGTTTAACAACCTTTGGCACTTGGGCTGAAACGTTCAGTGACAATGTATCCGCCATGCTAAGTTCACCTATTGACTTACCATTCATTGACCTGGGTCTTGATGATTTATGGGATGCCAGTGGGGGCGTTATTGCCGCGGGTATCAATGAGGGCATTCGTGATAAAATCCTGACTGTTTTTGACTCTGCTGATCAGGTAACGGCTGAAAAGCTTATAGAGCTTGATGAAGTTAGTGCTTCAAGTTCAGGGCGTCTTGGTGAATTTCAGGCAAATATTGAGATTACAAGTACACAAACAGGTCTGCAACTCAGTCTTGAAACATTGAAAGATCTTGGCGTAGACCTAACGGGTTTTCTTGATATAAACCAGTCTGAACCACTGAACCTTGAGGCGGCACTCGACGTTCAGTTTGATTTTGGTATCGACAGTAACGGTGATTTCTTTATTAGAGATCCGTCGTTGGTTGGTCGAGTCCTTGTTGACCATGTTAATCCACTGGATATATCGCTCAGTGTAGGTCCTGTCGGTATTGGTATTGAGCAGGGCACTATATTTTTCGAAGCAGGGTTCTTGCTACCGGTTGAAGGCACCGCCACGCTTTTAGATGACGGAACGTTAGATACAACAGATTTTGATATGGGCTCGTTAGGTATTGACCCTGACAGCAGTTATGAAATTGATTTACCTATAGCGCTACAAGGAGCACTGTCCGGCGTAGACGCAGATATTGGACGTATTTATGGTGAATTTAATCGAGAAGATGCATTTACGGCTGATGTCAGCGAGCTGACGGCAGCACAATTTTTCACGATGATACCTGATAACCTTAATTTTGACGGCGATGGTTTTAGCTCATTACTAGACCTGACCAATGTATCGCTTGATGCCGCACTAGAAGGCATAAAACTAGCCTTGACGTCTGCCATATCACCTGACGGAGCAGCGTTTCAGCCGCTACCATTTCTTAACCAAAGTGCAGTAGAATTAATGGGTGATGGCTCAGTTGATGTGGTGCAATCAATTGTGAATGCTATTGATGTGGTACAGGCTAACCTTTCGGATATAAATCGTTTTGAAATAGATCTTAATCAAGAGTTAAACCGAGTACTTGCGTTGGGGTTAGATATAGACCACTTTAGCTCAGTGCAAACCTTGTCTCTACAAGGTGTTTCTGGCGGTAGCTTCGCACTACAGTTTGGTGATAATCCAGACAATAGAACGGCTGATATTACCTATGTCGCAGACGAAAATACCATGGCAATCGCCATTGAAAATGCCCTTAATGCGCTAAGTGACTCTGGTACGATAGGTGCCGGTATTTTTGTGGCTGTTAGACCGATAGCGGGAGCTCCCGGTACTTGGCGTCTGCAATTTACAGCACCGAGCACTTTGGATGTTGAGCTACTGGGCGTAGAGAGTAACACCCTAACCGGCACATTACCCGTTGCTCTAGTCACGCTTGAGTCAGAGGTATTGTTTGATTTAGATGCCGCCTATGCAAGTCTTACCGGGTTATCATCGAGCTTTAGTGGCCAAACGAACAACGACGACATTGCAATAGCTATTGCTGAACAAGCAGATTTACTCGCTTTTGATTCCCTTAAAACCGATCGAGATGTTGCCGCGGCTTATGACCGTATTAAAGCACTAGGCCTTGATTCGAATGCTTCTGACGAAGCGATAGCTACCTATATCGCTAATAGTGATTATAAAGTGGCCTATGATGAATTAAGTATGGCGCGCACAACATTACTGGGCGAACGTACTAATGCAGAGCCTGAAACACCTTCAGCTTTTGAGCTAGCTTGGTCTGAAGTCAACCGACTTGACCTTGACTATAGCGCAACTGAACTTGAGTTAGAAACAGCCCTAAATACACTTTTTGATACGGTTGGATTTACAACGCAAACAGAACAATTTAGGGATGATTACCTTGCCGCATTAGCGGTGCTCAATGCCGTACCTGCTCCGACACCAGAATCAGTAGAAGCTACAGAGGCAACTACAGCATTGAAAATTGCCCAAGGCTTTATGGCAAGGCAGGGCATACTCGTCGATGAAAACAGCACACAAATAAGTATTGATTCTGACATAGCCACAGTTGTTAGCCGCCTAAATGCGCAACGCTCATCTGCCGAAACGGCTGTTGCATTATTAGCCAATGCCACCGGTGCGTTAACTTCTGCTGCACAACAACTTGAAGATGTTGGCCTATCGGCGTCTTCAACATTGCTGTCACTGGCGACCACAGTGGTTGGCAATACGGTATTGCAGCCTTTGTATGCCGATCGTGATTTAATGGTTAATTACCTGAGCGGTTCTATTAAAAGCCAGCTTGAGTCACTTGCTGGTATTGCTACCGCTACTGTTGCTGCTGGCGGAACCGGTGAAACTGGAACACCTTGGATCGTTCAGTACACGTTTGCTCATGGTGTAACGCCAGAAACTCTGTTGTCGAATGGCTCAAACGTCAATATTCCTTCCCCTGCTAGTGTCACCGACGGCGTGTACGAGATTGAAATTTATCTCAAGGACGTGTTCAACCTTACTTTTGGTGAAGCAGCTACAAGCTTTACGGTAGGTATTGATCGCGATGATAATAATAGTTCAGCGACTGAAATCATAACCAAATTAACTGCACTTGATTTAATTTCAGCTGCAAGTGTTATTGGTGGTCAAGGCACAACGTTAGACCCTTGGTTGGTTGAGTACACCAGTGCGTCAGTAGCACTGGCTACTGCAGAAGAGCTCATTGCATCCACAGAGTCCAATGTCAGTATTGGCGATCGTTTGGTGCTAAGCTCTACCCATAGTCAGGAACTTTATCTGAACAATAGTGCCGACAGTATGGCACTAAAATTGGGTGATGAAACACTGATTATTGGCGTACAACAAGCGTATAGCACAACCTTAACGGTTAACAACTCCCCTGATAGTTTTTACCTTACTTGGGGTGACTCAAGTGTTGAAATTAGGCCTTCAAAAACGAGCAGCGCGACCGAACAACTCTTGGCCTTTTTACGCAACCAAACCGATGACATCACTAATGTAACCGTCACTGAAAACGCAAACGACACAGATTCTTGGAATATAACCTATACCCGTACAGATATACCACTGACTAAAACTCTCGGTACATCCGATGCAAACCTTACTGTCGATGATAGAATTATAGAATCAGCTCAGGGCTTTTCTCAGGAAATCACCTTAAATGATGCTGCTGATAGTTTCGACATCGTTTGGGGCACCAAACGTGCGACCATTAGTACCGCTGATGCCCTAGCCGAATTAACCGAATTTTTAGAAAAACAGTTTGATGATATTACCAGCATAAGTGTTACTGAGGTTACCGCTGGCGTGGCTTGGAAAGTGAGTTATGTTGATGCCAATACGCCGCTGAGCAATGTGCTTATGCAGGGAACTAATGGCGATAATGCTGATAATAACGTTAGTGTTGGCGCTTTAGTGACAAAAGACATGCGCAGCGAACTTGCAGAAGAGCTGAAGGCGGGTATTGAAAACTTTGGTCAAGTTGCGGCAGTAACGGGGCTTGTGGGCGCCGGTACGAGTAACAACCCATGGGTTGTACAATTTACCCTAGCCGATTTTGGACAATTCCCAATAAACGGCCTTGAATCTCTTGACAGCAATACCCAGATTAATTTGCCAACTCAGCTTAGTACGACTTATAGACAAACGCTGTCAGTTGTCGAAACATTCGAACTTCAACTCGGTGCTGATGGCACTGCCGTCGATATTTCCATCGACAAGGCGGGCATTATCGACGCCGCTGATGCGCTGTTACGTTTACAGAAGCAATTGAATTCACTCAACGTCAATTCCACTGATGCAGATATTGCCCGTAGTCTAATTGATACTGCCATCGGCAGCGAATATGAAATGCTCAAAGCAGACCGTGATGTGCTTGCTCATTACGATGCCGTTAAGACGATTGATGTTGAATATGTTGACTCGGTATTTGATATCAGATTTGGCCTTGAAAAAGCGGTAAAAGGCGATTATGACATTGCCTTTAGCCTAGAAGACCTACCAGGTTTGGGCAAATTCTTAACGCAGGGTGATATTGTCGCGTTAGAGCTTGAGACGTCGGGTAAAGTGCATGTCGATGCCGATTTTGGTATCGATTTAAACTTTACACTCGACCTGAGTAGCTTAGGTAACCCATCGCTGTCTATTTATGATGACAGCCAAATAACCTTTAACCGATTTAAGGTAAGTACTATCACGCCTGTCGATGCCAGTGGTGCGCTGCTACTGGGCGGTACAAAAGTATTAGAATTAGCCATTAAGGGAGCAACGGCGGATATAGACCTTACTGGCAGTATTTCGCTGGTCGAAGACTCAAGTGACAACAAGTATGCTATCTCTGAACTCATTGACGACAGCGGACTTTGGAACGTTGACTTAATCGGCTCTGTAGAAGCAGACCTACCCATATACTTCCCAACAGAAAGTATACCGATGGGTGGCACAGAAGATGACATTAATGCCGATGGTATTAATGATAATGTGCTGCACATAGAGGGAGCGTTTCGCGGTGAAAACGATTATGATTTAGATTTTATCGCCCCAAGTTTACTGCCATCAATTGACCTGTTTGCAATACTTAATGACCCTAAAGCCATCGTGAATGGCTTAAATACCATGTTTGATACATTCAAAAGTGCATTAGAGAGCCAGTTTGCCGCGTTGATTATTCCGGTGCTTGGTGACGAGTTACAAGCAGCGGCTGATTTTATTGATGATGGCGATTATACAAGCGGTGATGACCTGCGTGATCTTGTGGTTGGCTTAAATACGCAAGCAGATGGCGAAGGTATTTACACCAGTGGTATCGGTGAACTGCTTAAAGTGGGTGTGCAAGAGCTTAACCTACACGGCGCAACTTCTGGCACGTTTACCTTAGCACTTGGCGATCAAACGACAGATGTTATAACGATGGGTGCAAATGATGCTGAAACCGCCGTTAATATAAAAAATGCGCTAGCTTTATTTACAGATCCTAATAATGAAGGTTCGACATTGGGTAACCGTGCTGGTGGGATAGGCGTTAATGTCTCTACACCAGGTATTTTTGATATTGTGCTTGGTGCAGGATACTCAAAACTGATTGTTGATGGCACGCTTGAAGGTGCTGGCGAGGCTGCTGAGATCTCGACTAAAAGTACCATCGATATTATCCGCGAAGCCTTATTTAGTATTCTTGGACCAAAGAGTGCGTCTAACCCCAATGGCGTCAATTTATTACAAATAGCAGATACGAACCCTGATGGTTCACTTAAATTAGATGACGGTCGACAAGTTTACCGAGCAATAACCAGCCCAGACGAAATTTTACTCGTGGTCGAAAACGATCACATACAATTTAATGTGGTCTTAGGCGGTAATATTTTTGATGAAGATGTGGATCTAAATTTTGATAAGGCACTGCCTGGATTGGGTCTGCAAGTTGATACAAAAATAGCATTACGTCTTGATTATATCTTTGGCTTTGGTTTTGGTTTTCAGGCGACGGGCCAGAATACAAACATGACCGCTTTAGATGCTTTCTACTTTGACACATCAGGTGTTACCGATAGCGGCGAAGAGTTTGAATTAGCGCTGTCTGCTGAATTAGCCTCGGGTGATAAGATGACCGCCACATTAGGTTTTCTTGAAGCAAGCCTGACAGAAATCACAGATTATGATCCGCTTAATTTTGACTATGATTATGAAGAAGGTGAACGTAAAAGTGGTATTAATGGCGCTTTTACCTTCGATATTTTGGATACCGGCACAAGCGGTGCTGATGAACGATTAACACTTGGTGAAATAACGCATACCGGCACAACAATATCCGATATTTTTGTCGCGGGCGTATCGGGTTCAATTGATGTCGATTTACGCGCAGATTTAGGTTTTACTGACGTTGAGTTCTTCGAATTGGGTACAGATATTCATTTGTATACCGATTTGGAATATAACACCACTGCTGGCTTTAGTTATACACCGCCAGATATATTATTTGAGGATATTTACCTCGATTTAGGTAGCTTTGTCACCAATTTCATCAGCCCGGTATTGGCCAATATTCAAAAGGTCACAGGACCACTGCAACCGATTGTTGATCTGTGGACTGCTGAAATAACGATGTTAAGTGAACTGTTCGGTGAAATTGTTAGTGTGCAAAGTCTCGCAGAACAATTTATTCAAACATTGCCACCTATTGATCCTCGTGTTAAAGCCATACAAACGCTTATTAAAGTCATTGATTCATTGGTAGAGCTGATCACAACAATAAATAGCATACCTTCTGCAGCTGATGGGCGGATCTATTTTGGTGATTACCAAGTCGGTATCTCTGCCGATGGTAAAGAGACTAAAAGTGCAGACGCAGCAGATGATACCGGTTTTGATCACAATAAGAAGCTAGATGAAACATCGGGTGATAATAAGCCTAATGACGCCACAAAAGATTTTCTTAATGACAGTGTTAGTAAAGAATCCGGCAGCTTAGAGTTTCCAATTTTAACCAAGCCGAGTACGGTATTTAACCTACTCATGGGCAAAGATGTTGATCTCTTTGTCTATACCTTGCCATCGGTTGGCCTTAAATTTGATATCGATAAAACCTTCCAGTTGGGCGGACCATTAATTGGCCGCTTTTTTGGCGGTATTGATGTTGGGTTTGATTTGGCCTTTGGTTTCGATACTTCAGGGCTAAGAACCTATATTGATGAAATAAATGATCTTGGCGGTATTGACTATATTGCAGATGCTGACGCATTGGCCATTCTCGATGGCTTGTTCCTATCGGATCATATTTACGCAACAGAGAGTGATTTACCTAAAAATAGCAGTGTTGCTTACGAGGTTGGAATAGATAACCCTGAAGCTTGGTTTAGAATGAACTTAGGCGCTGGTGTTGGGGTAGGTATTGCTGGTTTAGTTGAGATACTGATCAATGGTGAAGTCAGCGCTGAAGTTGAATTTGATTTTGCCGAGTCTGAATATATTAACGGCGTTGCACAACTCGACACTTATAAAGATGGCAAAGTTACGCTGGCAGAGCTAACCGAGCGTATTACTAACTATGGTCCACTGTGTCTGATTGATACAAGTGGTGAGTTGGCAGCTCGCTTATTTGCGTCTATCTGGGTTGGCTTGGATACCGGGCTATTTGAGATTACGCTATATGAAAACGAGTGGAATTTTTACGATGCTATTTTGGCCAGTTTTGACCATCATTGTGCGCCGGTCACTCCGCCAATCCCTGCCCATCTTGATCCGAATAATAGCAGCACCTTAGTGCTGAATATGGGTGATCAGGCATCGAAGCGTTTTGGCAATCATCCCGACTTTGATGAACCGGCAAAGGCGGAAAACTGGGAAGATCATGATGGTATCAATATTGATACGGTTTATGAAGTGACCCATGATGATATTCCACAGTATAACCTTGATGAAAAATCCATTGATTTTGGTAATACGCTGAAAAATGCAGATGGCGACCCAATTAAACGCGCTGCAACCGTTGTTCGATTTAATGGCTTCGTACAATATTTTTATGATTATGAAATAGATCATGAAGGTGATGAGAATCATCGTTTAAACAACATTACAAAAATAGAAGGTAGCGGTGGCTCTGGCGTTGATGTTGTTGTTATTGATGACAGTATTACTGCTGAGGTAGAATTGCATGGCGGCGCGGGACATGATGCGCTGCGGGTCAATGGCTCCGGTGCGGCCAAACTTTATGGCGACGCCGGTGATGATGTACTGGTTGGTGGTAGTGCTGATGACTTTATCTATGGAGGCACGGGTAATGATGGCATTGCTGGTTTTGCCGGTAACGATTACATTATTGGTGGCTCTGAGGTAGATATCGCTAATGTGACGGACCACGATAGCATCGATGGTGGTGTTGGGGATGATTATATTCTTGGCGGTAGCGGTAACGATACCATTGTCGCTGGTAAAGCTACTTTGGAAATCGGTGAGACTGATAATGACTATGTCGATGCGGGTATCGGCGATGATACCGTATTGGGCATGGCCGGATCCGACTGGATTTTAGGTAATACTGGTGATGACAGAATTCAGGGCGGTAGCGGAGATGACTTTATCTTTGGTGGCGATGAATCGAATAATGCTGAAATTGTTCAAGATGATAATCGTAATGATATCACTATACTGCACGGAGATATCATCTCTGGTGGTGAAGGTGTTGATGTACTTCTGGGGGAAGGGGGCAATGACACGTTCAATTGGAATTTGGGCGATGGCGTAGACAACTATTTAAGTGGTGGCTCCGGCGCAGACAGTTTTGCGGTGACTACTTATTCACGTGATCAGTATGGCGTAATATCTGCTGCTACCGATGATACAATTAAAATAGCGACAGCACGTGCTAATGATAGTCCTACTACCTTTAGTTTTGCTGGTGCAGGGCCAGTAGCAACGGCCATATCACGAACAGAGACACAATCAAATGAAGGGGTAAAAACCCAAATTAGTGGTAGTACGGGCACTCACACGCTAATATCAACAGATATTGAAAATTTTGCGATTGATGTGGGCGACGGTGCCGATACTGTTATTGTCGGCGATTTACGTGGTAATGTAGCTAATCCTGTCGCATCTATGTCTATTGATTTAGGCACCTCATCCACCACAACACCCATTCTAGATGTTTCGGCCTATATTGAAGTGACCCGCTCATCTTTCCCTGACGGTGAAACCGATGATACTTCGCCGGTAATAACTTTGACGACGCCAACAGACGCGACAATTGACACTATTTTCCAAAATGACGGTCTATTAACTAACGGTTTATCAACTAAGATTGGGGTGCCTGCACCTGTTCAGGAACAACCTATTGACCCTGCTGCAGAGCCTATTGACCCTACTGTAGTTGCGGACGGTAAAACCTGGAAGATCAATGTTGATAATATAGAATATACCTATACAACTAACGTTGCTGACGGTCTGACCCGTGAGGCGGTGGCAAACGGACTGGCACGAGCGATTAATACTGGCAGTATTTATGCCGCCACCGGATTTTCCGGTTCAGCGACCGATGCGGTAGCAATGGCTGGTGGCAACGATAATCACAAAGACTCTGTATTGATCTATGGTGGCCAAGCAACATCACTATTCGGCGACATCGGGTTTTATGGTGATCATAGTGGAGACCATGACGCCTTTGATCTAGCGACTAACAACGGCAACGTAGAGATTGAGCGTTCTGTTATCAATGATAATGATACGCCGGATATTTTATCCGATGATATCTCTTCCAGTGTGATGAACTTTACCATTTTGAATGCTCAGCGGGATCTTAATGACCCGTTCATCGTAGGTGATACCGCCGCTTTTACCGATGATAATCTGACTATTGTGGGCCAACAAGGTAATGATAATATTATCGCCAGAAATGTTGACGACAACCTAATTGCGTTGCACCTGCAAGGTGAAATCGGTAACGATAAAATTATTGGTTCTGACTTTGATGATGTGATTGATGGCGGTGAAGGTGATGATGCCCTAACTGGTGGTACCGGCGTAGATTACTTCTTAGATTCCAGTGGTAATGACACCTTGATCGAGACGTTCGATCAGGATATCTCTCTGTTCGGCAATACTTTTGTAGTTGGTACTATCCTAGGTAATGACGGTAATGCGCTGACTAAGTTTAGCAAAATTGCTGAACAAGAAGCGAATGAGGCAGCTAAAAATGCTAATGCCTCTATTACTATTCGTGATACGGGTGATGCTGTTACAGCAACTAATTATCAGGTTTCACTCACGGCACCTGATTCGGCGAAGAGTCAAAGCACACTACTTAAAACCGGTAATCAATGGGAAATAAAGCTTAAGGGTGAAGTGATCACTAATCAGGTATGGCTTCTGACAGTTGATGGCACAACCTATAGCTATACTGCTGGTGCTGATAACCCTGATACCAATGACACTACCGATACAGATCCCTTGTCTATGGTCGTTGTAGCAAACCGCCTGTCGGCTTTAATTAATAACAAACTCAAAAACACCGGTGATGAAGATAATACGCGTTATGCCGCTGAAGATGCCGCGCCTGAACCCATTATTTTCGGCCTCAAAGATGAAGACCGTGGCGATCGTTATGCTACGGGTGCTGAAGTAGAAAGTTTGATTAATGCCAGCGGTGAGCAAATATTTGAAAATGCTCGATTGTCTGGTGGTGATAGCAGCAACGTATTGGTAGTCAACGACAGTGATAATTTTATTACTGTTGATGGCCAGTCTGTACCACATACGACAACTTTCGCTGGTATTACTACCAATGTAACGGCTTGGACTGGAAAGGTAATTCTGGATAACAAAGGCAGTGACAGTACAGACAACGAATATTATTTGATTACACTCAAAGGTAATGGCGATCCGGGTACTGGATCCAGTTACTTTATTGAAGATAATGGCGGACAAAGTGGTTACGATGAAACGTATGTATTTGGCACCGACGTAATTGACAAATTCTCTCTAAATGCAGCAGGAGGAGGTATAGGCATTGTCTCTTCAGGCGAATTTTTTGCTGGTAATACCGTTGATGGCACGGGCTTTTTCGCTTATAAAGTGAGCAGCGTTACTGCTGATGCAAATTTTGCGTCCAGCATATTGCCGACTTCGTCAAATTCAAACCCTGAACGTAGTACCAGAATTCAGATTCAGTCTACCTTGAGTTTGAGTGATTTACAGATTGTAAGAGGTGTAACCAATGTCACCGGCTCTGTGTTACAACACGCCACCTCAGCAGGTGGTATTAATACGGCTAATTGGACTCTAACTGCAGATGATCCAGATGAAGTAGCAAATCCGGAAAATGGATTCATGGAAGCAGGTATTACTTGGAAAGTTTCTTTAGGTGGTGTGGTATACAGTTATACGACGATGGAAGGAGATACTGATGCGTCGGTTGCGGCTCAGTTTGAATACTTGATTCAAGGTAACAATCCCGACCGTGAAGACGTGAAATTTTCAGCGGTAGAGCGGTTAACACTGCGTACCTTTGGTGGAGCAGACGAGATTCTGGTCAACGATACCGCGATACAAACCATCATTGAAACGGGTGGTGGTGCAGATAATATTGTCATCGGCTCGGTACCGCAAATACCTGATCGCGGTAATGCTGATCTGAACAATCCAGCCGGTATTCCTATTGCTGATACTAAGCATATGAGTAACGGTAATTCAGCGGATTTATTTGTCTATGCGGGCATTGGTGATGATCAATTTGAGGTTAATCATAACTCAGCCGCTGTATTCCTTTTTGGTGAAGAAAACGATGATACCTTCATAGTTAATACTTTTTTGGTATTGAACGATGATCTTGATAACCCTGGCTCTATTTCCAACTTAACAAAATTGTTTGGTGGTACTGGGTCAAACCGTTATGTTTACCTGCAAAATGCACCGGTTAATATTTTTGGTGGTTCAGGCGTTGATACCGTGGTTGTGAACGGTACCGCGATTGCTGATACTTTTGTTATTACCGAAAAATTCGTTGCTGGCGCGGGTCGCTTAACATTCTTCTCAGGGATTGAAAAACTTGAGGTCAATGCCAGTGGCGGAGATGACGAGATTTACGTGCTTGCTGCTCCAGCGCACTTAGAAGTTACTGTTCGTGGCGGCAACGGTGATGATCAAATTCACCTGGGTGGTGACCATCCTACGTTGTTCTTTGATCCACCTGAATTTATCTATCAGCCGCCTTCGTTCGACGTGCAGGATTTACCCTTCATTGAATTCAATGTGTTGCAATATGATCCTTCGCGTATTCATAAACGAATCAGTTGGTGGAGTAACGAATCTGACTGGGATCTTTTTAAAGCGGATACGGGTGGTGTAGTGGGTTATGTCGAAAGACAGGTAACCAGTTGGGTTAACAGTTGGTATCAGAACAACAAAGAGCGCTGGCGCTATATCGATGTGCGTTATGAAGGTGGCCTAGATGGCTTGATCTCAGATACGCTAAATACCATCCAATGGAGCTTCTCGTGGGGTAACTGGTGGCGTTTTGACCCGTATCTTGATTTCTCTTTTGATATGCCTATGGTAAATGTTGAATACGGAAAAGAAGTTACGCCGCCGCTTCGTACGGTAACGCCTCCTCAAGTAACTGTTGATCCTGATCCGTTTGCGTTGAAGATTGATGCGGTTCATACGCTGGAAGACATCCAGGGGCGTATTTTAGTTGATGATACCGCTGGCATTGACACCTTGATTGTTCATAGCAGTGAAAGTGAGGCACTGACCGGTGGTTTGATTAATGCCAGCTATCTTAAAATAGCCCGTGCTGATGATACTCAGTTGACCCAATCAATCACACTGACTGGAAGTAACTTGGGTGGTCAAACACCTGTTATTAGTAATTTGGGAACCAAGGTTGAAATTCTTCTGCCAGAGAATGAAATATTGGCCGGTGACTCTTGGATTTTGACTATTGACGGTAATGAATTCTCTTACATTTCAAATGTTGCTGATGGACTAAATTCAGCCGCAGTTGTAAACAGTTTCGAACAGAAAGTGATCAGTCGTATTGGCACAACGTGGACTGCACAAGGTAATGCCTACTATAACCTGCAAGGGGTGGGGCTACGACAGGGTAGTGTTAATGGCAATCCATTTAACGGCGTTTTAGTTGGTGGTGTGGATGAGATAGATATTCGTCTGAGCCAGTACGATGACGAATTTACGTTAGACATATGGCAGGTTGGTGAAACACCGACAGATGTACAATTGGTATTGAATGCCGGTAATGATCAGGTTCACGTTAAAGCTGTTTCTGGTGAAACTAGCATATTGGGTGGTACTGGCGATGATACGGTAACAGTCGCTAATGATCGTCAGGAGATTGACGAAGTTGTGGCAAACCTTACATTTGATGGCGATGGCTCTATTGCTGAATTATCTTCAGCGATTGTTTATCACGCAGATACTCATGATGCTATTTTGGATGCCGTTCCATCGGTATTTGTTAATACCCTCGATGGTATTATAAATCCACAATATAAAGAGGCTATTCTCGATAATTCTCGTACAGCGCACCTGACTATTTTAACAAACTCGGCAGGTGAAATGCCTATCATAGGTACTTTAGGCAGCGGTATTGAGTTACTCAATCGACCTATTGGTCAGTTATGGTCAGATACTGTCGTGTCACTACAGGGGACTGTTATTGTCGGTGATGAGTGGACTTTACGTCTCGACGGTGTTGATTACGACTATGAGGTTCAAAGCGGTGAGTCTACTCTTGAACAAGTAGCAGCAGGCCTTGTTAGTAGAGTAAATTTACTGAGTAATGCCTACAAATTAGGTGTTAATACTAACGATACTAAAGCGATTGATATCAGCAGAGTAGACACCAACCCCTTTACGGTTCAGATGATTCGCGGCTTGAATGTTGCGGCAACACTAGGTGGTACACTCTTTAGCAACTTTGTTCAGTTAGAGCTCAAAGGTGCGGTTAATGGTCAAAGCTGGAGTGTAAAAGTTGGGAATTCTACCTACACGGGCACAGGTTCAACGCTGCAGAAAATTGCAGAATCTTTGCAAACTCAGATCAAAGGTGCAGGTTTTACTACCCGTGTAGATCAATATCTAGATATTTATACCGTTACGATAGATGCGTTTACCGGTAAGCCAATAGAAGACTTTGTTCAACGCCGTGGCGAGCAGGCTCAAGGCTATGTAGCGACCGGATTCCAACTCTATGGTTATGGCCTGAAAGGTTATGACAATGCAGGTACTATTGTTATCGATAAAACGGCGACTAATTCGGAGTTTCTCTACGAAGATGCCATGGGTGAGTTGACGCTGACCGATACAGGTAAGCAAGCGATTGTTCTGACTGATCAGAATAATGCTTTTGCTTTTGCCGTTGCCCTGTATATTTCTGCAAATGGAACCTTAACGACCAATAGCGTCAGTGGGGTTCAAGCGTTGCAAATGATGGAAATTAGCAACACACCAGTACCACTGTATTATAAAGATGTTATCGCAGGTGGAGCACAAGAGCTGACAACCCTAACGTCAACGGTTCAGGCTTCTCATACTGATGTGAAAGCACTTCAGCATGATGATGCAGTACAGCTTAAATACGATCAAAGTGGCAATGTAGCACTCTCTCATCCGCTGTTAAATACGAATGGTAGCGTGCAGACTGGCTTTCAAGTTAAGGGTTACCAGCAGTATGGTTATTTTACTAATGGTGTTACAAAATCGACAACTAATATCGGTGCAGATTACACGCTGGTAGAGACATTTAACGATACCTTTGCTGTTCCGCTATATGTTCGTACCGATTCTCTGGGTAATACTCAGATAACCACAGAGAATATTGAAGATGCAACCTTTATCGACTTCGAAGGTGCGGTAGCGGATACTATCATTACACTAACAGGACAGAACCATTCTTTCTCTGATACTGTTGAGAGCAATGGCACTGCCAGAATTGTTATACCGACCAACAATATTGTTGGCGGCCGTACTTGGACTCTAACGGTTGGTGGCACCGATACTTATACTTATGTCAGTGGAAGCAATGGTGATTCATTGACTTCATTAGCTATTGCAAAAGGACTTGCGCTAGCGGAGAGCAAGTCAGAAAACGATTACACAACTGATGGCGAAATTGAATTCACTCGCCAATATATAAAGTACAATGCTAAGCATGGTGCTGCATTAGTGACTGTGCAGGATAACGAAACACCGCCTAATTCTATCACCGTAGACCGCGGTAACGTCGCTGATTATCCTTTATATCTTGATGATAATGGTAATCTGACTACGACTAATACCGGTGATGTAACTGAGTTTAGGGGGTATCAGCGCACAGATGGAGAAGCAGTTCCAGCCCTTTTCTATGTTCCACCCCTTCTCTATATTAAGACATCAGCGAATACTGCTGTCGATACCTTGACAACGGATTCGGCTCAGGGCCATCAGCAAGCGATTATTGTTACCAATCAACAGCTATATCTAGATAACAATGACGCGCCTAGCACTATAGCCACCAATAATCCTCAGTGGATTGTAAATGGTAACACCTATGCAACTCGGGCTCTGCATGACTTCGATGCTAATGGCTTTGTTCGGGCAGATGAGACCCTTTATACGGATACCGAAGATAATCAGACCACTCGGATCAGAAATCCGTTCGTAGTTCTCGTGTCTGCTAATGTATTGGGTAACTATCCAGCGAGTTCACAGCCTCTATACCTTGATGAAAACGGTTATAAAACCACTCAGCCTACAGCAAATAAAGCTTATATAGCTACTGATGATAATAGCGCACCGTTAATTTGGTATAACTCCAATGGGCTTGATGTTGAAACGGGTGATCCTCTACCTGTGCCGCAGGTGGGTGATAATGAGGACTCACCTGGCACTGCGCTCTATAAGCTTGCCGATAATCAGCAGGCAATTATTCCGGTTGATCGCTTAGGACTGAGTGTGGCGATACGACCACTGGAAGTTTATCAGTCAGATGCTAATGATGGGGGTATTGATAGGTTAATCATTGACAACCGTAACTCTTCAATTTCAGTTGACGGTGATTTAGATTATAACACGTTCACTAATACAACTACTGTAAGTGGATTTGAGCCATTATTTATGGGCATGGGACTGGAAGCAATTGAAATACAACTGGGTAACCAGGCGGATATTTTTGATATCAATAGCACCGCTATTACAACGACTCTTTATACCAATGGGGGCGAAGATACCGTTACCGTCAAATCAATCAATGCAGCGACCTCTGTTGATACCGGGAATGATAACGATACGATTAACGTCGGTAATTCCGATGACACGTTAGAAGATGTGCAGGCACAACTGACTATTGATGGTGGTAATGATTCGGGTAACGGCGCAGATACGATCAATATTAACAATGCAAGCTCGTCGTCTTCATCGTCTGGCACGCTTACCAGTACTCGAATTACTGGACTCGATATGGCTGGTAGTATCGTGTACTCAGCGACTGCTGAAGAGCTTAACATCATGTTAGGCATCGCTAGTGATGACTTTTCTGTACAGAGTACTTACACAAACGAGACAAATATCTTCACTGGGTTGGGTGCCGATACCGTTACTGTCGCTAACAGCAACAGCACATTAGCAGACATTGCGGGTGAGTTGAATATTACAGCAAGTACCGATCTACTTGACTCACTGATTTTAGATAACAGCGGTACGTCCGGCACCCTGCAAGGTCTGCTTTCAGATACCGAGCTTACTGGCTTAGGTATGGTTAGCGGCGGGTTAATAACATTTACTAATCTTTTAGACCTGACCTTAGAGATGGGCTCTGGGGCCGACGAACTCACCCTAAACAATAGTATCGAAGGCCTGACAACAATAAAAAGTGGTGCAGAAGACGATGATATAGCAATAAATATTACACAAAAATCTGGAGAAATCGTTGTTGAGACGGGTGCAGGGCAAGACAATATTAGCCTGACGCAAATCGCTGCAGTGGAACATATTCAGCTAATAGGTGGCGAAGAGGCTGATAGATATGAGCTGAAACTTTACGCAACGGCGGCAGGTGATATTGAGGTTGTTGATGCCGAAGCGACAGAAACAAGTTCTGCCGGGAACTCCCTCGTTATAAGTACCAATGATGTAGAAGATGAGTCAGATAACTTCCTGTTCCGAGACGCGTTACTATATCGATTTGATACCAATCAGCGCATCGATTATTCCGGTTTTACCACGTTGTCACTCTCAACTTACGGTGGTGATGACAATTTTGTCTTTGATGACACCAATACCCTAGTAACAGTCGACGCAGGTGCCGGTGATGATAGCTTTCAGCTTGGTCAAGTATTTGAGTCTGAACGTGATATGTTGGCGGGTTTACAGCCAAACGACTATTTTGATACTGAGCTCACAACCAAGGGCTATTTATCTAATGGGGTTAGTTACGCGGCGACTCTTCTTGGGGGGGACGGTGATGATACGTTCACCGTGTATAGCAATAAGGAGAGTATTAAACTTGAAGGTGGTGCTGACAATGACAGTTTCTTAGTTCGTTCTTTCGTACTTGTTGATCCCAACGACCCGCTTGCACCCATTACTAACATCAACGGTGGTGATGGTGCCGATTATATCTCCTACGCGATTAACTCACCGGTTCGCATTGCGGGGGGTGATGGCCTAGATACGTTGACGGTTGTGGGTACAGAATTTGCTGATGATTACGTTATTACAGACGAAGGCGTATATGGCGCAGGTCGTTACAACACCTACGAGGGCATTGAACAGCTCATCGTTGATGGCCTTGAAGGCAATGATGAATTCTTTATCTTTAGTACACCTGCTGATACTGAGTTAAAACTGATCGGTGGTCTGGGCTCTGATACGTTTAATGTCGGTGATGGTTCCGATGGTGGGTCTGTTGTAGTGGATGCAAATGACCTGGAGGGTTATAACAGTCTGATAGAACACACAGCAGGGGAGGTCATTAAGACGCTGAGCGCTAAGGTGTATGATGAAGATGAAGCCGGCGTGCGTATTATACCCTTGTCGAACAGCAATATTATCTTTGAAGACGACACGTTGGTCGCAGGGGCGCTAACGTATGTTAAGTATGCTGTCGTTCTGACACGTCCACCCAAAGGTGTAGTTGCCTTCAAAGCTGCGGTAGCAGTGGCAGAAGATGCAGAAGATGGCCTAAGAGATGAGGTAATAGAGCAGCCTAAGGGAATACTACTTAATGGTAACGAGGGCGGTGCTAGCCTGTTGTTTGATAAGAGTAACTGGTTCAAACAACAGATCATCACGGTAACGGCACCTGCAGATAGTACGGCGTTTAATAACGGTGTTGAAGGTCTGCAAGCTTACGAGATTCAACACAAGATCATTGAAGATGGCGCGGTTGATGGCGACGAATATGACTATGTAGAGGTCAATAACGTTGTTGTTGAGGTGGTTGACTCGCAGACGCCAAATGTTGTGGTGATTCCAGCTCAGAAACAGCTCATTGTCGGTGAACTCGATAGCGGGCAGGCTAACTATGCACAGGGTTACGATACCTATCAATTAGCCTTATCCAAGGCACCAACAGAAGATATTACGGTAAATCTATCACCCTATTCTGATGTAGATCTGAATGTCAGTGCGCAGCTTACAACCGATCTAGTCTACATAGACTCTGCTGGTAATACTCAGATTACGCCAGATATTACGTCGGTTACGTTTGTCGTTAATCAAGCGGATGAGGATCGTGCAGCAGGTATTTATCACTGGAGTACACCGATAACCGTTAGTGTTTCCGCCATCAATGATGAAGTTAGTGAGGGTATACACTACAGCAGTATTCGTCATACCGTGTCGACATCAACAGCAACGAACGAATATAGTGGTATCAGCGTTAAATCGGTTGATGTGAAAATTGGTGATAACGAAGTTCAAGATATTATCTTCCTCGAAACCGGTGGCGATACTATTGTTACCGAAAAGGCCAAAGAAGTTATTTATGTTGAAGGTCAGTTTATAGAAAGCCCGACTGAAGATAGTAGTAGTGATACGTTTACTTTAGAAGGAACGTTTGGCTTACCTGAAATCGGAGAAAATAGGGAAAATAATACAGTATTAAAAGCGCAGAATCTTGAGGATTCTGAGTGGGGTATTGAAGTCGATAGTGATATTAACAGCATCAATAACAATAAGGTTGACTATAATCCACATATCAGTATTAAGGGTGAGCTAGAAGGCTCGGCCGATTTTTACAGTTTTGTTGTCACGGATAAGATGTTAATTGATGCCAATAATTCTGTCACAGTTAATCTCGATGTTGATGGTGGTTTTAACTACGGCGATGAGACTTACTGGATCAGTCAGCTCGATTTGTATAAGCAGTCTGAATCTGAGACTGATAGTTATGTCTATACAAAAGTTATTAATCAAAAATATTTCGGCGATTATAAAAAATGGGCCTATAAAAATTTCTATACCTATGAATGGTATCTGGATAGCAGCATAAGTGGAGAGAGACAGCTTGGCCAGCAAAGTAATGGCAGTGATTCGTACTATTATGATGACTTTAATACCTATGAAATTACCGAAGCTGGAACATATGTCATTGAGTTGGACAGTAAATATCAATGGTATTACAACCGTGCTGAGGGCTTTAAATGGGGTACCCCAGATGGCGTTGATTATGAGCTGCAGGTATCGGTTGAAGATCATAAAAGAGATGCCTGGGCATTTAAACCTGAGAGTATTATTGAGGGCGATCGCGAGTTACTTAATAACACCGGTATAGGTGTTAATATCGATGATTGGACGAGAGATCTAAATGCGCCTGATGACCTAACTGTTGCCATGAACACAGATTCTGAAAACTGGTATAACTTTGCCAATGCCAATATTGGTGATGAGGTGCCAGAGGGTAATCTTAATATTGACTCGTCAACGCCGTACACCACAATTACAGGTGTAGGTGACGGTTCGTTCGATCGTTACAACTTTGTCATTACAGCGGACATGGTCAATGCAGGCTCTACGGCCTACTTGGGTGATGGAAGTGGTGTTGGATCGGGCAAGTTTGCCGGTTCAATAGAGAGTGCAGATACTTGGTATTCATCTGCAACCGTTGATATGTCTGGTGTCGCTATTGCGGGTCAAAAATTAAGTACAACACTCGTTATTAATAAACCGGGCGTGACCGCACATACCCTCATATCGGTGAATAACGTTGCCGTTGACCCGGTCAATGGACTCGCATTTAATTTGGGTGCTGCTTTAGAGGCTGCAGGTCTTTCAGCTACCGATATTGTGCTGTCATATAACGGCTCTGAGGTTACCCTCACAGCCGCTACTAATGTGGGTTTCTATATCGATTCTGACGTAATTGTTACTCAACCAGAAAACGCAGTAGCAGCCCTTACGAATATTATTGATAACCATGATGCGACAGGAAACATTCTATTTTCTGATGCGACCCTGTCTCTCTCTAATCTCAATGAGGGCGATACCTGGTTTATAAAAGTGGGTGAGAAGACGATAAGTCAGCTAATCGATAGTAGTCACCCTGACTTCGTCCTAGCGAATGCTTCGGGTCTGTCTATTGCCGGTCTGTCGAGTTCTGCACCTAACGAGCTTAGCTACCTTGGTGCGACTGCTCCTATATCGGTATGGGTTGAACATACCCGCACCAGTCGAGACGCAACTACTGCGCTACCCACTGCCGTTTTATCAGGTAAGCCTGTTAGTGTTGGCGAAGGGCAGGTCATGGCGATTGACTTTGTTACGGCTGAGGTCAATTACTATGGAGAAACATGGAACGTTGCTATCACCGACGGCTCAAGTAATGTAGCTTTCAATCAGACACTGACGACTGGAACAGCTGCAGGTGAATTTATAAACTCAGCGGCGCTATTGTCGGAATTTGATCGTCTGCTCGATGCTGCTGGCTTCGCAACGACAGTAAATGGATCAGTATTAGAGATAACAGCCCCAGCTGGAGAAGGTTACACCTTCGCTGCAAGTATTGATTACAGCGGTGTTATGCCACCATTAGTTGTTCAAGATCCTGTAACACTCATATTAACACCTGCAAACGCTGTGATCGGGACTTGGTGGGTAATTGATGATGGGGTAAGTGGAAGTACTGAAATCTCCTTTGAGGTCACAGATAGAGACGGAGATGACTTCGCTAAGTCGTTGGAGGATGCCTATTCTAGTGCTATCAGAAGCGGCGCGAATAATTTTATTGGTGCTGATGCTAGTTTAAAACAGCGTGAGGCTAGCATAACACCGCCAGCTGTCATCGGCGGCACAGCCCAGTTAGAGAGCCTTCCGTCTTCGACAACTATAACTTACCAACTCGATATTTTAGTTAACACGAACCAGGATGCTGGTGCTAGTCCGACGACGAATAATCGCCTCATTTTTGAAGGCAATAGTTCTGGATGGACACTTATCTCCGGTAGCGATTATACGCTAAGCAGCAGTGGTGTTTTAACGGCGACTCAAAGTGTTGTTGACCTAGATATTACTTCAGCTAGCTTATATGCGCAGTCTGCGTTGACCTTCGATGCGTCTTCTCCAAAATATGGAGCCGGTACTATCACACTGCCAAGTGTGCCGAGTAAGACTGATACGATTAAAGCAACGATTAATGATACTGTTGATATTCTCTTCACCTATGCTAGCGCTCAGCAAGGCAGCTGGTCGGCGAGTACTCCTGCGGGATTCAGCTTGAGCCCAACGAGTGATAGTCAAGTCTATTTGATAACCTCGAGTACACCGGGTGGCCCAGTGGCACTCGGGGATGTGTTTTATAATTTCGATAATGCAGCCAATGCTACCAATGATACATTGACTGTTATTAGTGCACCATTGCTGCCGACAATAGATTTGTCTTTATCTACCACTGAAGCAAAAGACATCATTGTGGTCAACCTGACCGATAATGGCGGATCTGCTGTCGATATATCGTTTACCCGCAATACAGACAATGATGGATGGGAGTCCTCTCTCATCGCATATAGTATGGATGAGAACGGTGTTATCTCTTCGACTGATCAATCAGCTATTTTGGTGGTAAACGAAAACACTATGACTTATCAGGAGTATAGCGTTGAAACATCGACCAATTCAGATGTGTTTGGATCTGCCATCATCGATATGGTCGATCTACCCAAACAGGCTTCTGGGGATACATTAGAGGTAGTTGTAGATACTGCCACGCTAACCTTTATCGCCTCGGGTACAGGGGATGCCGATTGGGCAATAATAAGCGGTTACACCTTAGTTCGGGTTGGCGAGACGTTTACATTAAGTCACGACGGAACCAATACCTTTACGGTAACCTCAGCTACCTACATATCCAGTGCAACATCAACTTATAGCGCCATCAAGTTGAGTGTGAGTAACGCCAGTATTGGTCAGTTTGAACTGACCAAAGACAGCGTTTCAACGTCATCAGCTACGGACAGTGGGCTACTTGACCTCGTTGCGCCTTATCTTACAGGGTTAGCTAATAGCAACTACTTGGTTCAAAAAACTACCGGCGCGTCCTTCGCCTATGTTTATCAAGCTAGCGAAGATTTAACGGCCTTAGGACAAACCGAAACTATCACCTTTGAGAAGGCTACTCAACCAGACACGGTAAACGAGCTTATTGAATTCTTTGCGTCTCAAATTAATGACGATGAGTATTCAGTCGAATTGAATATTAACGACATTAAAGGTAATTTTGCGCATGATGATAGCTGGACGTTCAGTATTGGCGGAGCATCAAGCACCATAACGTTGGATGCAACGACTGACTTATACAGTCAGTTGGATGCGGATCTTGAATCAGCTTTCGCAGGCTATGATTTTGAATTTGATCAACTCAACAATATGCTGAGTATTTCGAATACGTCGAAGACGTTTTTCGATGCTGATTCGGTACAGCTCTTAGAAGAGATAGTATCGGATCCTCCGGTACTATCAACTCAACACTTTTTTGATACTTATGCACATAATTTCGCCGATGATGCGAAAACTGTCTATAGCGGTAAAACGTGGAAAGTAGTCATTGATGGTGTCGAGCAGGCTAGTGCTACGGCAACGTCCAACGCCGATGGTGACCTGCCGTCTATTGAGACAGTGCTACAGTCGTTGGAACAGCAGCTCAAGGCTAAGAATTTTACCGTTGATCTGACGGGGGTTAATAGTCGAACGCTAACCATTACTAGTTTAAATGATGCGGTAGTCGAGGTGGCTCTTAATACCAAAGGGGGTGTGGGTTCACTGTTTGATTTAGATAATGTCGACGTGATTAAAGATACGCTTTACACCTTTAATTATGACTATACTAACGTTGCCTACCCGCAAGCTAATACGGTTAGTGAAACTAAGAACTTTGTTTCTGGCACTGTGTATAGCGAAAAAACGCCGTTTATAATTGTGTATGAGCTGACCGATGTGTTAGATACCGCTAAGGTCGCGGAGCTTGTTAAGGCGCTTGCACCTGAACAACGGGCAGGATTCTTGAACCGTATTGATCTCGTTGAAAGTGAAGATATAGACGGGCAGGTTTTAAGCCCTGTTGCCGTAAAGGCATCGTCGGATCCGTTTATAGAAAACTCTTTTAACAATCTGCAGGATGCGACCTATGTGGTTGAAATTGGCCATATTGAGTCGACCGGCTATGAATACGATATTTTGGCTGTAACGACGACCACCACAACGACCTCTGTTTTAGGGCTTTTCACTAGTACTAACAGGACCAGTAGTTCTGAGACGAGCAGTTATGCTTATGGACCTTACGGTAACGTCTGGAGTGGTGTTGCCTCGAATGCGTCCTATGAATTGAATGTGTCGATTCAAGAGCATGATGTCAATCCTGATAATCAGACGCTTGAAGGTAAGAAAATACGTGTTGTTTCAGGCCCAGGTGCGGGTGCTGTAGGTGATATAGACACATTCACAGCGTACAACGAAGCGGGTCAAAAAGTTAACCGTTTTGTGATCAACCAAACCGGAGGAACTGCGGGGGACTGGATATTAGTAGGTGCGGAAAGTCGTTACGAAATCTATGATGCTGTTACTGAAGAGATCATACCTGCAAACGATAAAGTCGCTTTTTCCGAATGGAAATCAGATCTGGCAGATTCATATCAGATCGCTTTAACACAATTGACTAGCGATGCTATTACCGTCACTGATCTGCCCACAGCGACTAGTAACTTCAGGGATTTGTCTAACAATTTGGCTGATGACGTTCAAACAACCTCATCAATCATCGGCAACCAAGTGACAGTGTTGGCGAATCAAGATGACAGAATTGATGGGGGGGATCTGCAAGTCTTTGCGCCGGCAGAGAGCCGCGTCAACATAATTCGTGGCCCTGTTAGCATCGAAGGTGGCATTATAGCAGCGAGTTATGTGGATCTTAATAATCCGGTACTCCTGCCTAATGAAACCAATAACCCCGTACCGAACGGTACGAAAGCGCCCAAAACCACTGCAGGTATTCAAGACGGTGCACTCGTCGACGAGGGTGTTCAAATCGAGCTGGCGGATATCGATAAAACAATTATTACAAGAGTAGAGCTGTTGGCCTTCCTCGCGCAGCCGGAGGTTGAAAGCAGTGACTATTTAATATTGGTAGAGTATTTGGGGGCGAATCCAGATGTGACTGAGTTTGCTACCTTCGTTGATGAGGATGAAACTTACTTTGATGAGGACGCCAATAACGGTGACGGTAACGAGGTTCCAGGGTTTGAGCCGCGGTCTAATATCGCACCTTACGAGATTGGTTTTATTGATAAAATTAGCCGCAAAGAGTTGGCGAGATTCGACATTGTTGCGGCGGTTGGCACTCGCATTATACTTGCGGGTGATTGGCCAGTCGGTGACTTTGAAGCCAATGATGAGTACTTCTATCGACCGTTGAACCGTAATGAGCGAGTGATTGAAACCGATCAAGTTGATAGCTTGAACTTTAATAACAGTGACAGCCCAGTTGATGAATATGGGGTGTTAACCTTAGATTCAATTACCGGCTTTGGCATGGGATCTGATATTGAACTTGCGGGTATCACAATCCCTGGCGGTGTTCGATATTCAGGCTTAGAAGATTTGAACCTCTTCTTAGGTAGCGGTTCAGATAAGGTGACGATCGAATCGACTCATGCAGGCGTTACTAATATAAGCACTGGTGAAGGGGGAAGCGAGATTGATATTAAGACCATCTCTGGTCATACATTCATTCACCTGGAAAGTGACCAGAGTGTGGCTAATAGCAATATTGTTACAGTGAGTAGCGATAACCAGATTGTTGATCAAATTATGGGACTTTTAACTGTGGCCGGTGATGACGCAGGGAATAATCAACTCATCATTGATGACAGTGGTGACACTAACAACAATACGCTACAGATAACCGATACAACGATTACTGGTTTAGATATGCCCAGTGTACCAGAGTCTTTCGTTCTTGAACTTCAGGCGGAAATCGGACAGTACCAGTTGTCGTTAGATAGCACTGTGAGTGAAACGCTGAATTGGAATGCAACCACTAATGAGCTAAAAAATGCGGTGAGCATTCTTACAGATGAGCCTGTTGCCAACATACTTGTGACGCTACGTAGCGGAAATGAAGATGATCAAGTCAAAGAGTACCTGATTACTTTTGTGGGTGAGTCTGCAGGGAAGGATATCACCAATATTAAGTCATCGATTCCAAACACTAATGGATTAGCATTTACTCAACAGTTCACTCTGAAGAGTTCGCTATCTGATGGCAATTATGAACTGAGTAGCGGGAATGATATGTCCCTGACACTTGACTGGGATGCGGATGAAACCGCGGTGATAGCCGCTGTTAAAGCTTTGGCAGAACAACAAGACCTAGTGGTTTCAGTTGCTATCGAGGTTATAGGCATGGAACGTATTTATACGGTGGATATTGCACCGCTCTATGACAATAATGGAACGTATTTCGTGGTACCTCCGCTTTCTGTCGCTCATGTGGGACAATTGACCGGCACCAGCACAGCAACGACCAACTATTCACTTAAGTTAGCTAATGTTTCTCCCTCCTATACATTGCTTGTGCGTGATGAGGCGGGGGCTGTTAAGGCGCAAGAATTGCTCTCTTCATCTGCAACTGAGGCCGAATTTAAGGCTGCTGTAGCGAGCTTGCTTGGTCTTGATGCCGCTAGCAGTGATTTGACTGTTGGACTTAATAACCAGACTTATACAGTGACATACATACCAATTGATGGTGAGTTAGACTTGAGTCGCCTTGATGCAGTTCAGCAAGATTTGACGCTCTCGGATACCACGGCGTTTGCGCCGCGGGCCAAGATCGAATATCTCGCTGAGGGAACAACGTCGCCGAACCTGAATACAATGCAAACAATTACTGTTGGCAGCGGTGATATTACTCTTACACTTTTCAGCCCTGACGGTATTGAAGAATTGGGCTCTGTGATCTTTAATAGCAGCGACAGTGTTGTACCTAAAGCCTCACCGAGTGATCCGGATACGTCACTGTTTGATAAACTGAGTGCGCTGCTAAATCCAAATAACACTGAAGCGCGCCGCAGCTTCTACCCTGAAACCGATAATTTTTCGCTGATTAAAGCAGGTAACGACTTTATCTTTACCTTCCAGGGTGAATACGCGGATTACAGTATCAACACGATTCATCTCAATGGTGATGCCGAGCTTGCGACACGGGCAAACGGCATTAATTATTATGGTATAGATGAGCTAACTATTAATCTGGGTGCAGGTAGTGACGAGATTAATGTGCGTTCAACTAATATAGATACCATCACTAATATTAATTCTGGTGCAGGGGCCGATCAATTCCATCTTAGCTCAACCGCCGATGGAGACTTTACTAATGGGTTGTTAGCTCACGGTGTCATGGACGGCATAGAGGGTGATTTGAATATAGACGCAGGCACAGACGCTAACGCGCTGTACGTCAGCGACTTCGACAGCCTGGTGGGCGATACAAATATCCAAATGTCAGATGGCTCCATTAGTGGCTTTGCCACTGGAGTCATTAACTACGAGGCCAGCGCTGGTAATTTCAACAATGGTTTTGTTGTATGGACTGGCCAAGGTGATGATGGTATTACGGTGAGTAGTATCGAGCTAACCGGCAGTACTATCACGCAGTTGTATAGCGGTGCCGGTAATGATGATATTGAAATCAATGTAACTGACGATATCCTTAACCCATTGCATGAGCAATACTTGTTTACTAGCCAACGCGCCTTGCAGGTACAAAGTGGTGATGGTGCTGATGTTATTGATGCGTCAACATCACAATTAGCGGTGACTATTCGTTCGGGCAACGACGAAGATATCGTTAAGGGCGGTGAGGGCGTTGATATTATCTATGGCGGCGATGCACGCGATATTTTGTTTGGTGGAGACGGTAACGATTACCTGTTTGGCGAAGTGTATGGCGCCGATCCGTTAATCAATATTAGCAGTGATATTCTCTTCGGTGATCACGGTGAAGTAGCTGTTGTCGACAGTAACTTCGTTACCTACACCATTGCCAGTAAGCCAGTCAATTTTGACGAGCGTGAGTTAGTCATTACTGATGTGCTTGACCGCGCTACAAGCGTGGCTTCTTTAAATGCGGGCGATGATGAAATTGTTGCCGGCGAAGGTCGCAATATTGTCTTGGGTGGTTTGGGTAGCGATACCATTACCACTGGCGCGAGCGAGGATATCGTTTTAGGTGATAGTGGCACAGTTCAATATGTTCAAGGCCAACTAGATGCGGTTACTGCCACCGGAGCAATCGGTGGCAACGATACTATTATCACCGGTGAAGGCAGTGATTTGGTTATGGCTGGAGGCAATGATTTAGGCCTAGATATCATTAACACGGGTATCGGTACCGACACTATTTTTGGTGATACTGGTGTTGCTGATTATACCAATAATGTATTCAGGGCCGACAGCGCCGCTAGCGGCACAGATGAAATTACCGATCTAGAGGGTGATAGTCGAGTGTTAGCGGGTGGTGATGTAGATAGGATTAATCTCGGTGAGGGTAATCATGACGTGATTGCTGATACCGGTTATATCAATTACGCCACGGGCAATTATGTCGCCGATGAACTGACCACAGGCGATGATATTATTACTACAGGCGAGGGTGAGCAAAGGATTTTAGCCGGTCTTGGGCTTGATACCATCATCACTACTGCAGGCACTGGAACCATTATTGCAGATACCGGCTCCTTGTTGTATACCTTTGGTGAGCTTGCTTATGCGACATCAAGCGGAGTTTTAGGTTCGAAAGATATCATCACTACTGGCTCGGGTAACAAAGCTATATTAACTGGTGCGGGAGATGATGAAATAACGGTTAATTCTGCCGCAGGAGATGTGTCTTATATCGTGTCGGATAACGGTAGCCTAGATTACGAGAACCAAATTTATTTGTCAGATAACACTGTGTCAGGTGATGATGTTATCACTGCTGGCGACGGAGCACATCGTGTTCTGGCGGGTAATGGCAGTGACACCATCACCTTGGGTAAAGGTAACAACACGATTCTGGCTGATACCGGAATGGTCGATGAAGCCGCGCAAACTTATACAGCAGATGAGCTGGGGAACGGCGCTGATGTGATAGTGGTCACCAGTGGCGATAATCGCATATTAGCGGGAGATGGCTCAGACAGCATCACCACTGGTGCAGGCAATAATGACATCTTAGCGGATACCGGCTCATTCGATTATGCCAATGGTTTATTCACCGCCGATGAAAATGGCAGTGGCGATGATGTGATCACCACGGCTGCCGGTAACCAACGTATATTAGGCGGTTACGGTGTCGATACAATCACCACCACTGATGGCAATGACATCATTATTGGTGATACTGGAATATTACAGTACAACGGCACTGAATTAGCGCAAGTCACTTCAGTTGGTGTGAATGGCGCAGTGGACATCATCAACTCAGGTGATGGCGATAAAATCGTGCTCACGGGTGCAGGTAGTGACCAAATCACCATAGGTAATGGCAATAGCGATATCGTGTCTGACAATGGCTCACTGGATTACGCGAACCTAATTTATGTGTCTGATAATACCGTTTCAGGAGATGACAACATTACCGCAGGCAATGGTAATCATCGCATCCTAGCCGGTAATGGTAGTGACACCATCACATTAGGTGCCGGTGACAATACGATTTTAAGTGATACTGGTTTTGTTAATGATGCAAAACAGATCATCAGTGCGGATGCACTGGGCACGGGTGATGACACCATCGCAACATTGGATGGTAATAACCGTATAGCCGCGGGTGATGGTAGCGATACGATCACTGTGGGTGCAGGTAACAATGATATTCTGGCGGATACCGGCTCATTCGATTATGCCAATGGTTTATTCACCGCAGATGAAAATGGCAGTGGTGATGATGTGGTCATAACGGGCGCAGGTAATCAACGTATCCTTGGCGGTTACGGTACCGATACAATCACCACAACCAATGGTAATGACTATCTCTTAGGCGATACCGGCTCATTCCAATTCAGTGGTGATGTGTTAGCGAAAGCTATATCAGCTGGTTTAGACGGTGATGTGGACATAATCAACTCAGGTGATGGCGATAAAATCGTGCTCACGGGTGCAGGTAGTGATGAAATCATCTTAGGTAATGGCAACAGTGATATCGTGTCGGATAATGGCTCATTGGATTACGCGAACCTAATTTATGTGTCTGATAATAGTGTCTCAGGGGATGATATTATTACCGCAGGTAACGGTAATCATCGTGTTCTGGCGGGTAATGGCAGTGACACCATTACGTTGGGAACAGGCAACAATACCATTTTAAGTGATACTGGTTTTGTTAATGATACACAACTGATCATCAGTGCGGATGCACTGGGCACGGGTGATGACACCATCGAAACATTGGATGGTAATAACCGTATAGCCGCGGGTGATGGTAGCGATACGATCACTGTGGGTGCAGGTAATAATGACATTCTGGCGGATACCGGATCACTTGATTATGCCGCCGGTTTATTTACCGCCGATGAAAATGGCAGTGGCGATGATGTGGTGACAACGGGCGCAGGTAATCAACGTATATTAGGCGGTTACGGTGGCGATACAATCACCACCAGCAATGGCAACGACATTATTCTCGGTGATAGCGGAACGATGCAATTTACGGTTGAACCATTTTCTCAAAAATCATCTCAAACGTTATCCAGAGCAGTATCTAACAGTGATGCCTCCTTACCCATATTAACTTTAGCTAAAGCCGTTGCAGAGGGGCTTAATGGTGCTGCTGATATGATTAGCTCAAGCGATGGTGATAACATTATCCTTGCTGGTGGCGGCAGTGATAGCATATCTACTGGTAATGGTTTTGATATCATTCTTGGAGATAATGGCTTTTGGGATGAAATAAATCAACGTTTAGAGTCTATTTCAGACAATGATTTAGGTAATGACATTATTAGCGCAGGCTCGGGTGGAAGTTTTATTTCTGCAGGCTTAGGTGATGATGACGTGATAACAAATGGTATCACAGGTATTGAAGAAACAGATATTGTCTTTGGCGATGATGGCTTTATTCAATACGATGGCGATAACTTTGTTCTGGCAACGTTAGCTTCAGCCAAAGATGGTAACGATATAATCCATATAGATGGTGATTATGATATCGTTTTAGGCGGTTATGGTGATGATGTTATTTCAATGGATGACGGCGCTTTACGAAAAAATATTGTGATTGGTGATGCCGGACAAATTAGTTATGCGGATAGAAAATATACTATCATTCAACAGTCTGCTCTAGTGGGGGGTAATGACAGTATTCAGGGTACTGGTTTATTCTTAGGGGGGAAGGGTATCAATGAATATGAACTGAGTGGTGGTATTAATAAATATGAACTTGGTGGTTATAGCGATACGCTATTAGACATTGTATTAAGCCTAACAACGGATGACAAAACGTTAACATTCCCTTCGGGTCCTGCTGATCATATAGAATTACCTAGTTTAATGAGAGACCATCAGGCGTTTATATCGCTTAATGATACCAGTTCAATTGCAAGTCGATCTGAAGGTCCTAATGACTCTTTAAATGATATGGCTATTTTTCGTAAACCGCTTTTGGATACCGATGTTCGCGATATTAAGGCGATGAGTAACGCACAATTAAGAGACTTTTTAAGACGTTTACCGTTACCTGCAGATCGCGCTAATTTGACCGCGGTTAAGTCGGTCGAATCAGTGATTAGCCGTGTGAGTGAAATAGAAGATAAACAACGTGATAAGTTAGTTCAAACCTATCAACGTATTTCAAGCTTAATTAAGGATGTAGAATTAGCACTGTATGCATCAGGCGGAAGTGTTAGCCGTTTACAAGCTGAAATTACCAATAGACAACAAGATATTGAATTAGCTAAACAAGCTTATGAAATAGACCCGTCAGTTGAAAATGAGTTGAATAGTATCGGAAAAATAGAAGCCTATAATAAACTGGTTAATCAATTAGATGTTATGAAAGCAGAACTTAACGTACTATTAGAACAATATAAAATTGAGTTAGACAATTTTACCGATGATATTGAAGTGTCTGAAAGTTTACTATTAATCGCTATATCTCGCCCAGCGTGGCAGTTAAGTAGCCTTAATGCGGTTGATAAAAAAGAAGCGGTTAAATCAACTAAACGTCGTTTCCGCCTTTGGGAACGTTAATCATTATTCATTATTAAAACGTTATTTGAAGGAAAAAATATGACAACAAAAGAAAATAAAAATAAAGCGACAGGGCCTAAAATACGTTGGAACGACGCTAATATGCGTAATACCTATGCAAATGTGTGTAACGTATCAAGCACTAAAGAAGAGGTAACCTTATTATTTGGTACCAATCAAGCCTGGCGACAAGGGCAGGAAGAAATAGCAATTGATTTGTCAGATCGCATAATGATGAGCCCACACGCAGCTAAACGTATGCAGCGTTTGTTAGGCAATGTTGTAGATGAGTATGAAAAACGTTTTGGTAGTTTAGGTGAAACGGGCGCAGCTAACTAGGCTAAGCGAAGTATTTTTTGTGAAGGGAGTTTATCTCCCTTGTCTTTCACCAAATAATAAAAGATAAATAAAAATTATGGCAGAATCTGTCACTATTGCCGCATCGATTAATCATCAAAAAATTCCGTCGGTATTACTCCAGCAGTTAATTGATTGCCAAGATGATACTTGGTATACCTCCTGGCTTAATTTTCTGGCTATTTACCTTGATTATCAGGCCGCCTATTTACTAGTTGATGAACAGGCAACGGGCGAACTCATCGCCATTGAATTACGCCCTGATAACACCCCTTATAGTGAATTACTGCACAGTGCAGCACAACAAGCGATAACCGATAAACATGCCGTTGTGTCACCGCTAGATGATAATAATTATATTGCTGCTTGGCCTTATATTAATAACGGCAAGGTATTAGCGATTATTACGTTAATATTACCAGAACAAGATAAAACTGGCTTAGAGCAGCAACTCATGCAATTAGAATGGTGTGCTGCTTGGTTAGAATTGCGATTATTACGTGATAAAGCTAAACAAGATAAATATGCATTAAAACAACAACAATTATTGTTAGATGGCTTTGTCACTATTATTGAGCAGAAAAGCTTTCAAGCCACAGCTATGGCTTTTTGTAATTACGTTAGCCGCCAATTAAATTGTGAACGGGTTGTTTTAGGTTATGAACTTAAAGGCAACGTAAACGTTTGTTGTCAATCTGATAGTAATGAATATGTTGAACGCCTCGCCACCATGCGGCTAACTAAATTAGCAATGCAAGAAACATTAGAGCAGCAAGAATCTGTTTGTTGGCCTTCTCGTGAAGACAGACATCAAGTCAATTTAGCCCATCAAAATTTAAGTTCCTATATTGGTGAAGCCACCATTTTGTCTGTTCCTTTAGTTGAGAGAGAAGTTTGTTACGGTGTTGTGTTAATTGAAAGGGGTATAGACCAACCTTTTTCGGTGCATGAACGTATTCGTGCTGAAGCATTAGCTAATATGGTTGGTTTAGCGTTAGAACAAAAGCGTCAATCTCAATTACCACTGAGCCAACTTATTTTTAATGGCTTACGCCACCAATTAACGCTGATGATTAAACCGGGCTATCTTGCCCGTAAAGTCAGCTTTATTATTTCAATATTTTTGTTAATATTTTTCTCTGTTGTTAAAGCTGACTATCAATTGGCAGCCGATGCCGTGCTAGAAGGCGCAGAATTACGTTCCGTTGTTGTCCCTTTTGATGGTTTTCTAGAGCGCTCATTAGTGCGAGCAGGCGATGAGATTAAAGTGGGGGATAACATTGCCAGCTTGGATACCCGTGAATTACGTTTACAACGGATGAAATGGATCAGTGAGCAAAGTCGTACCCGGCGACAATATGAAGATGCATTATCAAAAAATGATCGCTCCAATGTACAAATCTATTTTGCACAAATGGAGCGCTCAAAAGCTGAATTATCACTGGTTGATTTTCAACTGGAGCAAGCTCAAATGACCTCACCATTTGATGCTATTGTGGTTTCAGGTGATCAAAGTCAACGTATTGGTGCCTCCGTTAGACAAGGTGATGTACTTTTTGAATTAGCACCTAATGATCGTTATCGCCTTGCACTCTTTGTGAGTGAATTTCGTATTAACGATGTAATAAAAGGTCAAACAGGTCAACTGATTTTAGCTGCGATGTCAGCCCAATATGTCGACTTTAAAATCAAACAAATAACCCCTATCGCCCAAGCAAAAGATGGTGAATCGGTATATCGTGTCGAAGCGGAGATTACCTCCGATGTTTCACTGCTTCGCCCGGGTTTAGAAGGGGTTGCTAAAGTCTATATAGACGAACGTTTACTTATATCCATTTGGACCAGAAGCCTTCGGGATTGGCTAACCATGCAGTGGTGGCGTTTTTGGGGGTAAATAACCAGTTGAGCATATTATGACCGCCGTCTTATTTTCACACGATTGGTATCGGCTTGCGCAATTGAAGCCGCAATTACGCCGTCATGTAGAAGTTCATACCCATCATTATCGTGGTGAACGTTTTTACTTACTTCAAAATCACAGTACCGGCCAATTCCGTCGTTTAACAACCCAAGCCTATTTGTTAGTCGCCTTAATGGATGGTAAACGTTCCATCGAGTCTATTTGGACATTAGCAAGTGAACGTTTAAAAGATGAGTTACCGACACATGAAGAAGTTGTGCAGTTAGTTGGCGACCTTTATCGTGGCAATATTATTAAAATGGATCATGCGGGTGATGCCGCTGAATCGTTACGATTTGGTAATGAACAGAAAAGAAAAAAATGGCTAGGTAAGCTACGCTCACCCTTATCGGTACAAATACCGTTAATTGATCCCAATAAGTTTTTAGATAGAACGAAAAACTGGGTTAATCTTTTTTTTACCAAAAGTTTTGCCGTGGTTTGGTTAGTAATGATCGCTATGCTGCTGGTTTTTGCTGGCAGGCATTGGGATGAACTCACTTCCAATTTATCAGATCAAATTCTAGCAGCCGATAACTTATTTTTGTTATGGCTTGTTTACCCCTTTATAAAAATACTGCATGAATTAGGACATGCCTACGTAGTAAAACGTTATGGCGGAGAAGTGCATGAAATCGGTATTATGCTGCTGGTTTTTTTCCCTATGCCTTACGTTGATGCTTCCTCTTCAACAAGTTTTGCAAGTAAATATCAACGTATGTTTGTTGATGCTGCCGGTATGATGGTTGAGTTATTTATTGCAGCCATTGCTATGTTCATTTGGCTTAGTGCGGAGGACGGATTAACCAAATCATTTGCTTATAATATTTTATTCATTGCCGGTGTTTCTACCATCGTTTTTAATGGCAATCCGTTACTGCGTTTTGACGGCTATTATTTGTTAGCCGATTGGTTAGAAATGCCTAATTTGGCACAAAACTCTAACAAATATTGGGCCTACATCAGTAAGCGAGTATTATTTGGTATCCGTAATTTACCGACACCGGCAAAAAGTAACGTTGAAGCTTTTATCTTCCTTATCTACGGTGCGGCTAGTTTTATTTATCGAATTTTTATTTCAATCACCATCGCTTTATTTGTAGCAAGTAAGTACTTTTTTGTTGGCGTGATTTTGGCTATTTGGTCTGTTGTTATGGTATGGCTTTGGCCGTTACTAAAAATGTTGTACAAAACAGTGAAAAGCCAAGAAAAAAGCTCAGGAAGTAGGAGCCCCATTGTTGTTTTGTTAAGCCTTGGGTTAGTGTTATATCTGCTTTTATTTGAAGTTGATTTACCCAAAACAACCTCAATTGAAGGGGTTGTTTTAGCAAAAAAAGATAGCCGATTAGTGGTGAATGAAGGTTGCTTCTTTGATGCTTGGCTGAAGCCTGCAGGTAGTATAGTACGCTCGGGTGATCCCATTGTGTCATGTCACAATGATAAGCTTGAAACCGAGCTTTTGGCAAGCCAATGGCAATTAAAAGAAGTTAAAGCAAAAATGCGAGGGAGCTACAGTGACCCTGTGCAAATGAATGTATTAAAAGAAGAAATAAACTTACTCTCTAATACGATTAAAGAGTTCGAAGCAAGAATATCTTCTCTGGTAATCAATAGCCAAGTTGATGGTGAATTATTTATAGATAATGAAAAAGATAGAATGGGGGATTGGTTAAAACGCGGTGACGTATTAGGTTTTGTTGTCAGTAAAGAGCAACTAAAAATCAATGCCATGTTACCAGAATATCTGATTGAAGAAGTGCGTAACGAAGTTGATAATATTCGATTAATGGTCAGTAGTGATCTTCAGCCACTTGAGACAATAAAAGAATGGAAAATATTTCCTTCTACCTCCAGAGAAGTTGTTAGTGAATTACTGACAGAGCAAGGGGGTGGCAATATTAAACTTGATCCATCACAAGACAATAAAACAATAGAGAGTTATTTCTTTGTCGAAATTTTGCCTAAAGAAGCCTTACATTCACATATCAATCAAAGGGTCTATCTGCAATTTGTTCACCAAGGGGAGCCGATAGGCTTTAGAGCCTATCGCATCGTTCGTCGAACTTTCCTTAGTTATTTCGATGTTTAGGTAGTAGATAAAATGAGCTATGTAACTAAGCAACCGTTATTGTCAGGTGGTGTTATTGAAAAAACCATTATTGAATTAAACCTGTTTGATAAAACTGTTTTTTCGGTGATCTCAAGTTGTAAAAACTTTTTTAGTAAAATTATTTCTCATGATAAATACTTAACTAAAAAAGTCATCTTACGCGGTGAAACCTTAGTAACTATGGCGGATGAAAAATTATATCAACTGTTATCAGAACAGCGCCAATGGCTATGTTGTCATGCACTCGATGATAAAGCACTTATTGCAACCTTTGCGTTAATAAGAGAGGTGTCGTGGCGGACACTTAACATGCGCCATCACCCTACCCAAATTAGAGCATCTATCGCTTTATTACGGGGCGAAGTGGCTGAAATGGCAACAGGCGAAGGGAAAACACTGGCAGCGACGTTAGCCGCTTCAACGGCAGCATTAATGGGAATACCTGTTCATGTTGTTAGTGTAAATGACTATTTAACTGAGCGTGATGCAGAAGAAATGCGGGTGTTGTATGAAGCACTAGGTTTACGTGTTGGTGTTATAAAAAACGATATGGAAATGGCCGAGCGAAGAGCAGCCTACTACTGTGATATAACCTACTGTAGTAACAAAGAGTTAGTCTTTGATTATTTAAAAGATCGTATTGCCCGTAATAACAAACTCACTAACCCTGCATTTCAATGTGAACTAACCTGTGCGCCTGAGGCGGCTGATACGTTAATGCAGCGAGGTTATCATTTTGCAATTATTGATGAAGCCGATAGCATTTTTGTTGATGAAGCTAGAACCCCGTTAATAATTTCAGGCGAAGAAAAGTTTGGTGAGACGGAAGAAGAGTTATTAAGAACGGCAATGATCATCGCCGATGAATTAGTGATTGGGCAGCATTTTTCAATCAATGAACAAGGCGGTGTGCAATTAACGCCAAAGGGAGAAAAACACCTTAGCGAAGGCTCAACCCTTTATGGTGGTTTATGGTGCAGTAGAGAATATCGAGAAAGTTTAGTCAATCAGGCGCTAACCGCTTATCACAAATATCATCTTAATAAGCATTATATTATTAATGATGAGGACGAAGTGCAAATTGTTGATGCTTATACTGGCCGAGTTACCCCAGGCAGAAGTTGGGGTCAGGGGCTGCATCAAATGATTGAAATAAAAGAAGGGCTTGAATTAACCAAACCACGAGAAACAAAAGCTGAAATTAGTTATCAAAATTTTTTCCGTAAATACTTCTCGCTATCAGGAATGACAGGAACGTGTTTTGAAGTAAAAAAAGAGTTACGCGATGTATTTCGTGTGGACTGTAGTGCCATTCCATTATTAAAAAAGAGTCAGCGGCAGCGTTTAAAAGTCAATGTTGATTTAACTCTAACCGATAAAGTTAACTCAATTACCGCCTACATTAAAACCCTTCATAAAACAGGTGTGCCTGTTCTGGTTGGTACCGCCACTGTATCGGCTTCTGAGGCGTTAGAAAAATCATTTTTAGCTGCGGGTTTATCTTGTCAGGTCTTAAACGCTAAACAAGATAAAGAAGAAGCCACTATTATTGCACAGGCAGGCCAATATCAAGCCATTACCATTGCAACAGGTATCGCCGGTAGAGGCACGGATATTAAATTAACGGAGCAAGCTAAAAAAAGTGGTGGTTTGCATGTTATTATTACTGAGTTACAAGATTCATCACGCATTGATCGGCAGTTTTATGGTCGTTCAGCAAGGCAGGGGGATCCGGGTAACTTCAGCCTTATGTTATCGTTAGAAGATGATATTTTGATGAGAGTAATACAACCTTCGCTTCGAAAAATATTAGTCAGGGTGGCCAGTTTACGGGTTTGGCGTAATAAATTAGGTTATTTTTTATTACGACTGTGCCAATATCGCTTAGAAAAATTACACTATAAACAACGGATGCAATTATTGGCTTCAGATATTAAACGACAACGCATGTTATCTTTCTCAGGAAAAAGTGAATACGACTCATGAAATACAAAATACTATTATCAATCAGTACTTTATTATTACCCCTTAGTGTTTTAGCTAATAGTGCTTTAACTAATAATTCGGTAGCGACTTTAGGTTGTATACTAGAGCCGAGCAAAAAAGTAGCAGTGAGTAGCCCAATCGCCAGTGTTATTGATAATATACCGGTAAAACGTGGGCAAACGGTTAAAAAAGGTCAACTGCTTTTTGCACTGCGTTCAGGTATTGAAATTGCCAATGTGTCTTTAGCGACGGCAAAAGCTAATTTTGCTGAGCGAAGTGCTAAACGTAATGAGGAATTGTTCGGTGACGATTTATTATCAAGCCATGAGCGCGATGAAATTGAAACTGAAATGCTTGTTGCTGCGATGGAGCTTAAGGTAAAAAAAGAAGAATTAGCAATGCGAAGTGTTTATTCTACCGTTGATGGTGTTGTGATTGAACGCCATAACAATGCGGGTGAATATGTTAGTACTGATCCTGTTGTTGAAGTGGCAGTATTAGATCCACTTTATGCTGAAGTGTTAATGCCTTTTGAACGTTTTAGTGATTTTGCTAAGGGCCAGGAGCTGACCATATCGTTACCTTTTCCAATAAACAGTAGTCACAAAGCTAACATTACGATTATTGATCCCATTATTGATTCTGCAAGTGGAACATTTAGAATGCGCTTAGAGTTACCCAATAAAAATTATGCTATCCCCGCTGGCGTTTCATGTCAGTTAAAAGAAGTTATTTAACCAATTATTTTTTACTAAATAAAACTGATTATCTCTTTATACCATTGTGCAATGCGAGCTATTTTATTGATTACAAATAAAGTGAGTGGTGGCTTATGTCAGGTGTAAGCGCCTTTTTAGTGCCATTACTACCTCAATACTACCCCAATATTTCGCTGATTAAGCGACATTGCCGAAAAATACATCAATTTATTATAAATATTTGATATAGTTCATTGCACTATTGCTGTATAATGCGCGACCTTATTATTTCGAGTATTTGTTGTTGTGTTTTTGTTATTTACCTGTTCAGTTAAAAGGAAATTAGCACTATTTAACAATGAATTATTCAGTATTTGTTAGCAAAATTTAGGAATCCCTTTTGATCACTACATCGAACATTACAATGCAATTTGGCGCAGAGCCTTTGTTTGAAAACATCTCCGCTAAATTTGGCAACGGTCACCGCTATGGTTTAATCGGCGCAAATGGCTGTGGTAAGTCTACATTTATGAAGATACTGAGTGGCGATTTGACACCAAGTTCAGGCAATGTATCGGTTAGTACGGGCAACAAAGTAAGCACGTTAGGTCAAGACCAGTTCGCGTTTGAAGAGTACAATGTTATTGATACTGTGGTTATGGGTGATATGGCGTTATGGAAAGTAAAACAAGAACGTGACGCTATTTATGCACAAGCAGAAATGAGTGAAGATGATGGCATGCGTGTGGGCGACTTAGAAAGCCAATTTGCCGAGATGGACGGTTACACAGCTGAAAGTCGTGCAGGTGAAATTTTATTGGAAGCAGGCATTGACGAGTCATTTCATTATGGTTCAATGCAACAAGTGGCGCCGGGTTGGAAACTACGTGTTCTCCTTGCCCAAGCACTGTTTGCTAATCCTGATATTTTATTATTGGATGAGCCAACCAACAATTTGGATATTCATACCATCAGTTGGTTAGAAGGTGAGTTAAATAAACGTAAATGCACCATGATTATCATTTCGCATGATAGACATTTCCTTAACTCTGTTTGTACTCATATGGCTGATATTGATTACGGTGAATTACGTGTGTACCCGGGTAATTACGAATTTTTCCTAGAGCAGTCAGGTTTATTACGTGAGCAGTTATTATCAGGTAATGTTAAAAAAGCTGAAGAAATTGCTGAACTACAAGATTTTGTAAACCGTTTTGGTGCGAATGCTTCAAAAGCAAAACAAGCCAGTTCTCGTGCGAAGAAAATGGATAAAATTAAACTTGATGATGTGAAATCATCAAGCCGTATTACCCCTAAAATTGCTTTTGCACCTGGTAAAAAAATGCATCGTCAAGCGTTAGAGCTTGAAAAGCTTGGTCATGGATTTGATGGTAAAATGTTATTTGAACAGGGTGACTTATTACTTGAAGCCGGTGCTAAACTCGCAATTATTGGCGAAAACGGCGTGGGTAAAACCACTTTGTTACGTTGTTTAATGAACGAATTAAAACACACTGAAGGTGTGGTTAAATGGTCAGAAAATGCTGCAGTTGGTTATTGCCCACAAGACAGTGGTTCATTTTTTGATAATGACTTAACATTGATGGATTGGATGTCACAATGGCGTAGACCATGTCATAATGATTTAAGTGTTCGTGGTATGTTAGGACGTTTATTATTTACTGATGACGATGCCAATAAAAAAGCACGTAACTGTTCAGGTGGTGAGAAAAACCGTTTATTATTTGGCATGTTAATGATGGCAGATATTAATGTGTTGATAATGGATGAACCAACTAACCACATGGATATAGAAGCGATTGATGCATTAAATAATGCATTAAAAGACTTTGAAGGTACTTTGATTTTTGTTAGCCATGATCGCGCCTTTGTTTCAAGCTTAGCGACGCGTATTATTGATATCAAGGATAAGCAGTTAGTAAACTTCCAAGGTTCATTAGATGAATACCTTGCCAGTGAAATAAGTGCAAAAAAAGTAGCTTAACTTTTTAAACTATTAAATAAACAGAGAGCTTAAAATCTTATTATTTACCAATATTACAGTATAACGTTGTTATGAAAATACCAAAACGTATCCAACCACTTGTAGATGACGGGTTAGTTGACGAAGTGATTAGTCAACTAATGAGTGGCAAAGAAGCCACTGTTTTTATGGTTCGCTGTGGCGATGAAATTCGCTGTGCCAAAGTTTATAAAGAAGCTAATAAGCGCAGCTTTAAAAAAGCGGCTCAATACCAGGAAGGTAGAAAAAGTCGAAACAGCCGACGTGCTAGAGCTATGGAAAAAGGCTCTAAGTATGGTCGTAATCAACAAGAGGAAGCATGGCAAAATGCTGAAGTGGATGCACTGTATACAGTAGCAGAAGCTGGCGTTAGAGTGCCTCATCCTTTTGGTTGTTTTGAAGGCGTATTATTAATGGAATTGATCACCGACGAAGCCGGAGATGTTGCGCCGCGATTAAACGACGTGGTTATGTCAGCAGAGCAGGCCATCGAAGATCACGAACAAGTCATGGACTATGTTTTGCGTATGTTATGTGCGGGCATTGTTCATGGTGATTTATCAGAGTTTAATGTACTCGTTGATGAATATGGTCCTGTTATTATTGATTTACCTCAAGCGGTTGATGCGTCAGCAAATAATAATGCTAAAGCGATGCTAATGCGTGATGTGGAAAATATTACCCATTACTATGGCCAATTTGCTCCCGAGTTACTGGCAAGTAAGTACGGTCAAGAGATGTGGGCCTTGTATGAAAGTGGCGAATTAACCTTGGAAACAAAACTTACCGGCTTATTTAAAGAAAGTACTGTTTCTGCTGATGTTGATAACGTGATAGAAGAAATAAAAGCTGCTTTTATGGAAGAACAAGATCGAATACAACGCATAGCTGAAGCAAATGAGATAGACGAGTAAAATTTTAATTAGTGAGTTGGCAACAATATTTTATTTGAGGCGGATCAGAAATGATACGCCTTTTTTAGTTCTGCAATTAAGTAAAACTACAGGTTAGTTATTGATTACTTTATTGGTATTTTATTCTTTATTTTTGTCAAATTTAGAGTTTTCAACTCTTTTAGCTATTACCGACTGTTTCTAATAGATTTTGAAACGATTTTTCGCAATACTATTCTTATTACTATTATCTACGATTCCTTATCAATTTATAAAATGTGGAGTTTTCATGTCAATAAGTGATACCAATAACGTTTCTTCATCGCTAAGTGCTTATGCATTACGACAGCTGATACGTTTACAAGACTTTACCCGTAATACCTCTGGATTTGCTCAAGGTTGCGTGCAAGGTAATATTGTTATTTTACCTAAAGATTGGGCGGGGGATTTTTTACAGTTTTGTCAATTTAATCCAAAACCTTGTCCGTTAATTGGTATGTCAACTAATGCGGGGGATTTTCTATTACCTGAGCTGGGTCAAGATATTGATATTCGAACAGATGTCCCCGGATATCGTTTGTTTGAAAATGGACTATTAAAGCAAGAGTTAACCGATATTAAACACCTTTGGCGCGATGATTTAGTGACATTCGTTTTAGGCTGTTCCTTTTCTTTTGAAGAAGCGCTTATTGCTGATGGACTTGAAATACGTAACCTCAGTGAAAGTAAAAATGTTCCTATGTATCGCACCAATATCGCTTGTAAATCGGCAGGGCGTTTTAGTGGTGAAACAGTGGTGAGCATGCGTCCTATGCTGGCAAAAGATGCAATACGTGCGATACAAATTTGTAGTCGTTTTCCGTCAGTGCATGGTGCGCCGATACATTTTGGCGATCCGACACTGATTGGTATTGGTGACATCAATAGTCCGGACTATGGTGATGCGGTGACGATTAACGATCACGAAGTGCCGGTTTTCTGGGCTTGTGGGGTTACGCCTCAATTAGCATTAGAGCAAACTAAACCACCATTTTGTATTACCCATAGTCCGGGAAAAATGTTAGTGACCGATATCGCCAACTCAACATTAGCGGTACTGTAAGACTATTAGAAATAGGAAAGAAGATGAAATTAAATTGTGATTTAGGTGAAAGCTTTGGTAGCTGGACTATGGGCTTAGACGAACAAGTCATGCCTCACATCGATCAAGCTAATATTGCGTGTGGCTTTCATGCGGGTGATCCCTTAGTGATGCAAAAAACCCTCGAATTAGCTAAAGCTCACGATGTTACTATTGGTGCTCATCCGGGTTATCCTGATCTTGTTGGTTTTGGTCGCCGCTCGATGAATTGCTCTACTGAAGAGATTATTGCACTAGTGACTTATCAAGTTGCTGCGATTGACGGTGTTGCTAAATCGTTAGGACTTGAGCTTAACTATGTTAAACCTCATGGTGCTTTATACAATGATATGATGGTTAAAGTGGCTGTGCGTGAAGCGATACTTAGGGCATTATCAAATTATCATAAACCGCTTAAGTTAATGCTACAAGCAACGCCACATATTGATCAACATAGAACAGAAGCTAAAGCCTTTGGTATTGAGGTGTTAAGTGAAGCCTTTGCCGACCGTTGTTATGCCGATGATGGTACATTGTTAGCACGCAGCAAAGTAGGTGCAGTGCATAATAAGGAAAAGATGCTGGCCCAAGTTAAACAGTTAAAAGAGCAGGGGTGTGTTACTACGATCAGCGGCCATACCTTAGTATTAAACGCGGATAGTTTATGTGTGCACGGTGACAATATTGAAGGTGTTCAAGCTATTGAAGCGATCAGGGAGCTGATAGATTAATGCCTCAACATCTTACTATTCATCTTGCTGGTGAAAACGCGCTAATTATCTATTTTTCTCAGGAAGGTGATGGCCAATTGAGTGCCAATGTTTCTGCTAAAGTTCAGCAAGCAGAGCAACTGATACGTAAAGTGATGGCGCAAGAATTAGCACACGAATTATCAAAAGACATAATCGATTTAGTGCCATCTTATGCCTCTTTGATGGTGATGTTTAATATGTTGACCACTGATCATCATCAAGTACGAAACAAACTACGTACTTTGTTGCAAACAATTGGTCAAAACTCAACAGAGCAAGTGATTACACACCAAGCTAATCTAGTTGAACTACCGGTTTACTATAGCCATGAATCTGGGCCTGATTTATCTGTTATTGCCCAGCGTGCTCAATTAACCGTTGAACAGGTTATTGAGCTTCATCAAGCGCAAGAGTACCGTGTTTATGCCATAGGTTTTGCACCCGGCTTTGCTTATCTAGGCGAGGTTGATGAACGTATTGCTGCGCCTAGATTGAGCACTCCTAGAATGAAAGTACCTAAAGGGGCTGTGGCTATTGCCGATAGACAAACGGCTGTTTATCCGAGTGTTTCTCCCGGTGGTTGGAATTTAATCGGTCTTTGTCCTATTAATATGTTTGACGCGAAAGCAAGTCCTAGCATGCCAGTCAACGTGGGTGATAGGGTGAAATTTACTGCTATTTCTAAAGACGAATTTTTAAAATTAGGCGGAGTGCTAGAGGTGAGTTATGACTAAGGCATTATCAACACAGGGTTTTGTCGTTGATCAACCGGGTATGTTAAGTCTTATTCAAGATGTAGGTCGCTTTGGTGCGTTCAATATTGGTTTAACCAATGGGGGTCCGGTAGATTTACTCGCCTTCCAATGGGCCAATCGTTTATGTAGCAACACCTTAAACGCCACCGCAATTGAAATTAGTCTAGGCGGTTTAACCTTAACGGCGCAAGTTGATACCACCCTAGCTGTTACCGGTGCTAACATGCCGCTAACCATTAATGGCGAAGTCAAAGCGTTATGGCGTAGTTATCACGTTAAAGCCGGTGATGTTATTGCTTTAGGTTTTGCATCTCAAGGTCTGCGTTGCTATTTAGCGGTTGCTGATGGTTTTAGTATTTCGCCAAGTTTTGGTAGTACAGCCACGGTTTGTCGTGAAGGTGTTGGTGGCTTACATGGCGGTAAACTAGTGGCAGGTGATGTGTTAGCCTGTACTCCAAATCGCACAAATAATGAGGCAAAGAAAAATCTATTATTAGTGGATAAATTAATTCCTAGCTATACCAATGAAATACTATTACATACCGTACCAAGCTATCAACAATATCACTTTAGTTCACATCAACAACGTTTATTTTTTTCTAGTGAATATACAGTGAGTAAAAGCTTTGATCGTATGGGCTATCGATTAGAAGGCCAGGCAATTACCTGTGACATTGAAGGTATTTTATCAGAAGGAATTTGTCATGGCGCAGTACAAATCCCTGCTGACGGTCAACCGATTGTTTTACTCAATGACAGACAAACCATTGGCGGTTATCCCAAAATTGGCGCAGTGTCTTCTATCGATACGGCTAAATTAGGGCAATTAAGTCAAGGGGGCAAAATACGTTTTGAAGCCATTAGTATGGAACAGGCTCACAATTTATTTCATTTAAATTTAAGCCGTTTTAATCGAACTGAATTAGTTGTTTGTGATTAAACCAGCAAAAACTCTAAATAGCAAAAATAGAGACTAGAATAAATAGAGACTATATTAATGAATAAACACGCTTTAGATGAACAATTACTTAGCGAACAAATTGAAAATATGCTGGTTGAGCGTAATTTACGCGGCATGAAAGAGCTACAAACTCAGCTGAGTGCAGGTTACTGCTTGCGGGCAGCTAAAGCATTACGTGGCATTAAAGGTACGGTACTGATTGGCACAGGATTTCCTGTTGTCGACACCTTCGAAACAGATGGGCCGGTTGGTGCATTGATTTTATATCGCGCATTGGAAATTTTAGGCGCAACCCCCGTAATTGTTTGTGGCACACCATTGGCAACCGCATTTCAACATGACTACCGCATTTGCGTGATCAGTGTCGGTAAAAAAGAATTTGGTTTGGCAGAAGCAAAACGCTCATTAGCGCATTATAAACCTGAAGCGATTATTTCAATAGAGCGTCCTGGTTTAGCTGAAAATGGTTGTTATCATAATATGCGTGGTGAAGACATTAGTGCTCGGGCTGCTTGTTTTGATTTCTTTATGGATGAAGCAAGTTGTCCAACCATTGCCATTGGTGATGGGGGTAATGAAATTGGTATGGGTAATGTTAAAGAGTTTTTAACAACACTAGACATTATTCCTGCGGTAACTGAATGTGATGAATTGATTATTAGTGATGTGTCAAATTGGGGCGCATATGGTATTTTAGCGTTCTTAAGTATTTGGTCTAAACATGATTTATTAAACGAGACTTGCCCAGAGCAGATCTTAAAATACATTTCAAATTTGGGCAGTGTCGATGGCGTTACCCGTAAAAACGAATTAACTGAAGATAGCCTACCGGCATCAGAAGGTATTGCCCTAATTAGACGAATTAGAACATTAATTGGTTATTGATAAGTTATTGATTTTTTTTATTAATCACCATAGTAGAATTATAGGAAATTAAAATGAGCACAGTGTTTTTAAATGGCGATTATATGCCTATTGAAGAAGCCAAAATTTCTCCACTAGATCGTGGTTTTTTATTTGGTGACGGTATTTATGAAGTTATTCCGTCATATTTTGGTCAAATGGTTGGTTTTCAAGGCCATATTAATAGAATGAACGACGGACTTAATGCCATTGGTATTGAGCTAAATTGGAGTGATGCGCAATGGCAAGCATTGTGTGACCACTTAATTGAAAAAAATGGTACAGGCCCATTAGGACTTTATTTTCATGTAAGTCGTGGTACTGACACTAAACGTTTTCATGCGTTTCCAAAAAATATTACCCCAACAGTATTTGCCATGACTTTTGAAATTCCGGTACCCAAAATACCGGATTTAGCTACTGTCGGCAAAGGTTACGCCTTGACTAGCAGTGAAGATTTACGCTGGAAACGTTGTCAAATAAAATCAACCTCGTTACTCGGTAATGTTTTACATTTTCAAGAAGGCTATGAAGCCGGTAGTCAAGAAACCTTACTCTATAATAGTAACAACGAATTAACGGAAGCAAGTGCCTCTAATATTTTTATTGTGAAAGACGGTGTTATTGCTACGCCTATTCAAGATAATCAAATTTTACCAGGGATTACTCGTCGATTAATTATTGATATCTTAGCTAAAGACGGTTCTCTGCCACTTGAAGAACGAACGATTACGATTGATGAAGTGAACGCGGCGGATGAAATTTGGATAACAAGTTCCTCAAAAGAAATTGCCCCAGTTACTCAGCTAGACGGTAAAGTAGTTGGTGATGGTAAAGTTGGGCCTATTTGGCTAAAAGCCGCAATATTGTACTCGGCTAATAAATTCTCTTATTAATATTTGAGTTTGAACGTTTTTTGATGAAAAACATTAAGATAAAGCTATGAAAATTGGTGTTTTTCAAAAAAATTATCTACATTAATAATAGGTTAACTTTTTATCTGTTTTTCACTAATGGTCACCCTCATCTTAGCTTGATTTAGGATGATCGGCTCAGATTGAAATTTGAACCTCTTCAAGTTGAGTGGGTATAAACTATTTTTTATTTAATATTCAATGTTTAAGGATTTATAATGGAATCTCTAAAAGTAGAAGAATACATGAACCATTATCCGGTGACTTTTACCGCAGGAATGGCGGTAGAAGAAGCTTCGCTAAACTTTCTAAAAACCAAACAAATTGGCGGTCCAGTCATTGATGACAAGGGTAAACTAATCGGTTTTTTATCAGAAAGTGATGTCTTAGCCAAAATGCTAGAAAACATTTATTACAATGAGCACCTTTCTAATGTCGCCGATTTAATGCGTAAAGATGTTTTAACAATAAAGCCCTACGATAGTGTTCTTGAATTGGGCCAACTCATGTTGAAAGATAAGCCGAAGGTTTATCCTGTGATTGATGATAACGGTAACCTATTGGGGACTATTTGTCGTAATGATGTTTTACATGCGATAGACAAGCATTTGCGTGTTAATTTAAAAGCAGATAAAAAAAATGCAGCTCATTAACAACTAAAGAACACTGGATTTTCTTGGGATTTGTCGATAAAAAATGTGCTTTGATTATGCTCTGCTCAAGCGTTCTGAAACTCACCTGTTGAAGTGGCTTGGGTATCTGCAATATACCTGATAAAATAGATTTTATGTCTGGTATTTTCCTTTTTATTAGTAGTAGAGTCTAGTTTGCTTTGTGATAAACCCCCCATTAAAACACCCAATGTTCAAGCTTTATTTGATCTTTTAGCGCAAGTGAAAAAATCAGATTTACCCCGATTAAAAAAACAATTATTGCACCACAAAAGAATCATTAGTCAATTAAAACCGTCTGATGTTTCTGCTGTTTCCAAGCTTGAGCAACAAGCAAAGCAGCTGAGTAGAACAGCAAAAGCTATTGAACAATCTATTAATGAAAAGCAAAAAAAGTTACAGAATGTACCCAAGATAAGCTATCCAGAAGGCTTACCTATTAGTGACAATGCTGAGCTAATTTCTCAGACTATTAGTGATAACCAAGTGGTGATTATTGCGGGTGAGACTGGCTCAGGTAAAACCACACAAATTCCAAAAATTTGTCTTGCCTTAGGGCGTGGTGTTGACGGCCTTATTGGTCATACTCAACCGCGCAGAATTGCCGCTAGAACCGTTGCCAATCGTATTGCCGACGAGCTGAATACCAAACTAGGTGAGCAGGTCGGTTATAAAGTTCGCTTTAACGATCAAGTCACCAGTCAAAGTTATATAAAATTAATGACTGATGGTATTTTATTGGCTGAAATGCAAAGGGATCGATTACTTCGTCAATACGACACTATCATTATTGATGAGGCGCATGAACGTAGTTTAAATATTGATTTTATTTTAGGTTATTTACGACAAATTTTACCTAAACGTCCTGATTTAAAAGTTATTGTGACGTCAGCCACCATTGATCCCCAACGTTTTGCAAATCATTTTGCCGATAAATCAGGTAAACCGGCACCGGTTATTGAAGTGTCTGGCAGAACTTATCCGGTGGAAATGCGTTATCGACCCTTAAATGAAAGTCCTGAACAAGATGACAGCGATGAAAAGCCGTTTTCACCTGCAGACGGCTCTTATGAAGGCAAAGACATTATTAGTGGTATTCTCGATGCGGTTGATGAATTATCAGAACTCTCTCATGGCAGTCAAGGCCAAGGGGATATTCTTATTTTCCTCAATGGTGAACGAGAGATTCGTGATACGGCACTTGCACTAGTAAAAGCTAATTTACCTCATACACAAATTCTACCCTTGTATGCTAGGTTAACCATTAGTGAACAAAATAGAATTTTCAAGCCACATACTGGGCGTAATATAGTACTGGCGACCAACGTTGCCGAAACGTCTCTAACAGTGCCAGGCATTAAATATGTTATTGATCCCGGAACCGCGCGTATCTCTCGCTACAGTTATCGTACTAAGGTACAGCGCTTACCGATAGAAGCTATTTCTCAAGCCAGTGCTAATCAAAGAGCAGGGCGTTGTGGTCGAGTATCGTCTGGTATTTGTATACGTTTGTACAGTGAAGATGATTTTCTGAACAGACCAGAATTTACCGATCCTGAAATTTTACGGACGAATTTAGCCACCGTTATTTTACAAATGCTGGCACTAGATTTAGGTGAAATAGGTAACTTCCCTTTTGTTGAGCCACCAGACAATAGAAATATTAATGATGGTGTAAAACTATTAGAAGAGCTGGCTGCGGTAGACAACACTATTAATAGTAATAACAGCCATACTAAATTAACAAAATCAGGACAATTATTATCTAAATTTGCCATCGATCCGCGTTTAGCTAAAATGGTGTTAACCGCGATTGATTTGGGCTGTGTCGAACAAGTATTGATTATTGTTAGTGCGCTGAGCATTCAAGATCCTCGTGAAAGGCCGCACGAAAAGCAGCAAGCGGCGGATGAAAAACACAATCGCTTTAAAGATAAGAATTCCGACTTTATTAGTATTCTTAATTTATGGCAATATGTTAACGCTCAACAGAAAAACTTATCGCAAAATCATTTTAGAAAGCTATGTCAGCGAGAGTTTTTATCTTATGTCCGTTTACGTGAATGGCAAGATATTATTAGCCAACTTAAATTAACATTGAAAGAGCAAAAGATAACGCTTACCTCAGTTGATTATCAGTTCTCTTTAACGGATGAAGCTAATAGTAATAATGAGAAAAAACAAGAGGCGACTATTCCTGACAGTTTAGTGTCGGTTCATCAGGCATTGCTTTCGGGTTTATTAAGTCATTTAGGACAGCAAGACGAAAACAGAGAATTTAAAGGCGCTCGCGGTAGTAAGTTCTTTATTTTTCCAGGATCAGCACTCGCTAAAAAACCACCCAAGTGGTTGATGTCAGCCGAATTGGTTGAAACCAGTCGTTTATTTGCGCGAATGAATGCCCGCATTGATCCTCTTTGGATAGAACCACTGGCGGAACATTTATTAAAGCGTAGTTATAGCGAACCTCACTGGGAGAAAAAACAAGGGGCTGTAATGGCCTTTGAGCAAGTCAGTCTTTATGGTTTGAGCATCGTCACTAAGCGAAAAATCAACTTCAATCAAATTGAGCCACACACCTGTAGAGAGTTGTTTATTCGCGAAGCACTTGTTAATGGTGATTGCACTATTAAGGAAAAGTTTTTAGCAGAAAATCAATCGTTAGTTGCCAGTATTGAAGCCCTAGAACAAAAAGCGCGTCGTAAAGATTTTCTTATTGAAGAGCAACAGCTTGTTGATTTTTATTCAGATAAACTACCTGAAACGATTATTTGCCAACGTAGCTTTTTAGCCTGGTGGAAAAAGTCGAAACAACAAAATAGTGAATTGCTTAATTTTACTAAAGAGTTTTTACTCAATGAATCATCAAACGAGTTATCGATTAAAGAATACCCTGATACCTGGCAGCAACATAATTTAACCTTGCCCTTAGCGTATCATTTTAGCCCGGGTGATTTAGATGATGGTATTAGCGTTATTATTCCTATTACCTTGTTAAATCAGTGTCAAGATGAGGGCTTTGACTGGTTAATTCCAGCGCTTCGTTATGATTTAGTGGTGGCGTTAATTAAGGTTTTACCCAAAGCATTACGACGTAATTTTGTGCCTGCACCTAATTATGCAGAAGCCTGTTTAGCCAATATGAATGAAGCGCAAGGAAACTTAGTGGACGCCTTAGCAAAACAGTTATTACGAATGACTGGGGTTAGGTTACCTGAGGATGCTTGGCATGATGTTGAGTTACCATTGCATTTAACGATGAACTTTCAAATTGTTAATGAAAAAGGCCAATTACTAAAACAAGGTCGAGACCTTAATTTACTCAAATCTGAGCTGCAAGGAAAAGTAAAAGCGTCAATTAAACAAGTGGCAGAGAAGGGCATTGAAAAAAGTAAATTAGTTGAATGGGATTTTGGTAATTTAGCACAAAGTTATGAGAAAAAGGTCGCCAATATAACTATTAAGGCGTTTCCTGCTTTGGTGGATCATAACAGTAGTGTTGCCATTGAACTGTTTGAGCAACAAGAGCATGCAGAACAAGCCATGTTGACGGGTGTCAGTCGTTTAATTTTATTAAATATTCCATCGCCACTGAAATACCTACAAGAAAAGCTACCAAATAAAGCTAAGCTAGGTTTATATTTCAATCCTTTTGGCTCCATTGCTGATTTATTGCAAGATTGTATTCAAGCTGCTTGTGTTTATTTAGTTAAACAGTATTTACAAAACAAGGCATTAGCGCACTTACCACGTTCAGAATCTGATTTTGTGCTAATGCGAGATTATGTCCGAGCGGAAATTTCAGATTGCGTGTTAAGCGCCGCAATTAAAGTAGAGCAAGCATTAAGCTTACGACACGATGTTGCTAAAAAATTAAAGGGCAGTGTACCGCTTAATATTATTCAATCCCATGGTGATGTAAAACAACAAAGTGAACAGCTAGTTTTTAAAGGCTTTGTCAGTGCGTCAGGTATTGAAAAGCTAGATGATATTATTCGCTATTTGAAGGGGACATTACGTCGTTTAGAAAAATTACCAATAGACCCTAACCAAGATAGATTAAAGCTAATTGAAGTCAATAAAGCGGTAGATAAGTATACTAGTGTGTTGTCAACTCAACGAAAAGACAAACCGGTAGCACAAGAAATTTTAGTGACTAAGTGGATGATCGAAGAATTACGTATTTCTTTATTCGCCCAAAATTTAGGTACAGCGCAGCCAATATCATTGAAACGAATTATTAATCACTTAAAAAGTTTTTCATAGTGATACCTGCATCTTGAAGTAGAACGGGTATAGACTTAAGCTACGTATAAATAACGAAACTGTTGATGAGTTGATGATTTAAGAGTTCTCACCTCAAGATGACAGTAGGTATATACCATTGGAGTACAGATGATAAATTTTGATGACAAGCGTGATTTTTACCGCATGATGCTTAATAGTGAAGTTATTGTTACCATTATTGATGATGAAGCTAATAGCCAAATAACGGCTACTTGTCGTGATTTAAGTGTTACCGGTATGGCCATTGAAATGGAACACCCACTGGCAATGTATACTCAGGTAAAAATCAAACTTGATTCTGCATCAGACCTTGTACAGGATCTAGATATATGCGGTAAAGTTGTGCGAATAGATCAAGAATATGAAGGATGTTATCTAGTTGGAATTTATATAGAAGAATTAGACTAACGTTGTTTTTGAGTGACGAACAATGAATAAAGCGGGCAACTAATACCAATGGCAATAAATATGTGATCATTCTAAATGGACTAAATATTCCAATAACATCGTTGCTTTCAATCCCAATAGCCAGCTATTGCTCAATCAAGCGCCTTGTTCTTGAAAATTTATCCTCATTGATATTTGATTACTAACTTATTGCTATTGGTATAACTTCTATTTCTCAAAGTTGGTTGCCCACTTTATTAACTTAAACTAACCTAAATTAACTTAAGTGCTTTTTAGTAATGATTAATACTTTTAATGTATTTGATGCACCCACTGTTTCCATTAAATCACCATGAGTCACAATCACTTTATCACCTACTTTTAAATCAGCTTCTTGACAGACTTTTTTAAGTATATCGCTGTCTAAGCTTTCGTTATTGCTTTCTTTTGAATTAAAGGCAACAGGGTAAACACCGCGGTAAATGGCGGTTTTATTTAATGTTTTAGCATGACGAGACAAAGAGTAAATAGGTAAACCTGAGGTAACGCGAGACATTAACTTACTTGTTTGACCTGACTCAGTTAACGCTATAATCGCTTTAACACCCTCTAAATGATTTGCTGCATACATTGCGGATAAAGCTATCGTTTCAGACACTTCAGTAAAAGTTGAATCCATTCGGTGATTTGAGATATTTACAGAGCGATGTTTTTCAGCACCAACACAAACGCTAGCCATTGCCAATACTGTTTCAACAGGGTATTTGCCCGCAGCCGTTTCAGCACTAAGCATTACCGCATCGGTACCATCTAATACCGCATTCGCCACATCCATAACCTCAGCACGTGTTGGCATAGGTTGTTCAATCATGGTTTCCATCATTTGTGTGGCAGTAATAACAACACGGTTTAGTTGGCGTGAGCGCGCAATGATGTGTTTTTGTTTGCCGACAAGTTCAGCATCGCCAATTTCCACACCTAAATCGCCACGAGCAACCATTACAACATCAGACGCAAGAATTATTCCATCTAAGACATCATCATCATTTACCGCTTCAGCACGCTCTATTTTAGAGACTAGGCGAGCATCACAACCGGCTTCTTGGGCTAGTAATCGTGCTTCACGCATATCTGCTGCATCACGAGGAAATGAAACCGCTAAAAAATCAACTTTGATTTTAGCCGCTAATATAATATCGGCTTTATCTTTAACTGTTAATGCTGGCGCAGTTAGACCACCACCTTGACGGTTAATCCCTTTATTATTAGATAATGGGCCACCAACAGTAACGGTTGTAAAGACAGAATTATCAGAAGTAGATAAAACTTTTAACTGTACGCGACCATCATCAAGCAATAAAATATCGCCAGTATTAACATCTTGTACTAATTTTTTATAATCAATACCTACTTTTTCTTGGCAACCTAGACCTTTGCCTAAGGTAGCATCAAGTTCAAATTTATCACCAATAGCTAGTTTTATCGGACCATCTTTGAAGGTTGAAATACGAATCTTAGGTCCTTGTAAGTCTCCTAAAATACCAACATAAATACCTAATTCTTTGGCAACTTCGCGAACATTATTAGCTCTGTCGATATGATCTTGTGGTATCCCGTGAGAAAAGTTAAGTCTCACTACGTTTACACCCGCATCTAGTACTGCTTTTAATATTGCTCTATCATCAGTTGCCGGACCAAGCGTGGCAACAATTTTTGTTCTTCTAGGCATGTTAATCCTTATCTTTTTTTAAATGGTTTTACGTTAGTTTGCGTTGTTTTTGATATAAAATTAACGCTTAATCTTTTCTCTCAAAGCGTGAGCTTCGTAGACTATCTTTTACTTTTTTCAAATTATCTCTAAATTTACTACCTCTACGTAAAGTAAAGCCAGTAGCCATTACATCTATTAGTGCTAATTGAGCAATTCTAGAGGCCATTGGCATATAGAGATCGGTATCCTCACTTACATCTACTGATAAAACGATGCTACATTCTTTAGCTAATGGTGTGTCTTTTGTAGTGATACCAATAACGGTTGCATCATTTTCTTTTGCTAGGCTTGCTACTTCAACCAGTGATTTCGTTCTACCCGTATGAGAAATAACAATAACAACATCACCTTGGCGACTATTTATAGCACTCATACGTTGCATTAATATGTCATCGAAACAAATAACCGGCACATTGAAGCGAAAAAATTTATTCTGTGCATCACGGGCCACAATTGCGGAAGCACCTAAACCAAAAAATGAAATTTTATTTGCTTGGGTTAACACATCAACTGAACGGTTTATTAACGAGGCATCTAAACTTTTACGCGCTAACTCAAGATTAGCCATAGTCGATTCAAAAATTTTCGACATATATTCTTCAGCGGTGTCATTCTCATCTACATGGCGATTAACATAGGGAGTACCGTTAGCTAAACTTTGCGCTAAATGAAGTTTGAAATCGGGGTAGCCTTTAGTATCTAAGCGTCGACAAAAGCGGTTCACCGTAGGTTCACTTATATTAGCTTGTTTCGCTAGCGCAGCTATACTTGAGTGTATGACGGTATTAGGTGAAGATAATATAACCTCAGCTACTTTGCGCTCTGACTTACTAAATGTGTCTAGTTCGTTTGTGATCTTCTCTAATATATTCATTGTTTTGTGATCCTAGATCTACTTATTAATTAGCCCTCAACTTTTCTATTTTTAGGCAAATTTTAATGGCCAGCAATTAATTATTGTTTTATTACTGTAATTTATTTTCTGCTTAAGTAACATAAAAAATGAAATTTTATTTCATAATTATGGTTAATATAAGGTAAAACGTGTGAATTTTGCAAGTATTTAATTAATAACTCGTGTTTAGCATGATGTTTTTCATAAAACAATGGGCTATGAAAATCGACTGATAACTCAGTTTAATAATGTTTATCTGCTATTTTTATTATATATTCAAAAGAAATGTAATAAAATTACAGAAAGTTCTTTACTGATTAACGCTCAGGCGCTAAATTAGATGCATATGTAGTTTAGTTACAATACTGCAGTTTAATATTATTATCATAATATGCAGTTATTAATAAAATGAACTTATCCATCAGAGCCCTAGTTTGAAAATAAGGTCAGAAAATTTTATGAATAAATCAGATTGTCAGTCTGCCAGTGAAATCGTTATTTTTGGTGCTTTAGGTGATTTATCACGCCGTAAGCTTTTGCCTGCTTTATACCAATTAGAAGTGTGTGGTTTCATTAATGAAAAAAGCCGTATTGTTGGTGTTGCCCGCCCAACACACAGTATTGAAGAGTTTAAAAATATTGTCTTAGAAAACCTTAACAACTTTGTTAAGGAAGCATTAGATGAAGACATTTTAGCACGGTTTATTGCGCGCTTAGTTTATCAAGAGCTTGATCTTAAAAATGCCTCTGCTTATAAGAATTTAGCCGATTCATTATCAGGTGGAAATAGTACCCGCGTATATTATTTCTCCACACCACCGGCTATTTATGGCGATATATGTGATGGCCTCAATCATGCTGCACTGGTTTGTGCTGATGATCGTGTTGTTATGGAAAAGCCTATTGGACATTGTTTAGCGTCATCTAAAGTGATTAACGATCAAGTAGCGCGCTTTTTTAATGAAAATCAAATTTATCGTATCGACCATTATCTAGGTAAAGAAACGGTATTAAATCTTTTAGTGTTACGTTTTGCTAATTCACTCTTTACCACGAACTGGGACAGAAATAGCATAGACCACGTTCAAATTACCGTTGCTGAAAGTGTTGGTATAGAAGGCCGTTGGGGGTTTTATGATGAAGCTGGCCAAATGCGCGATATGATCCAAAACCATTTATTACAAATTTTGTCTTTATTAGCAATGGAGCCTCCAGCTGATTTAAGTGCAGAAAGTATTCGCGCAGAAAAGTTAAAAGCGGTTAAAGCGTTGTCACCTATTAATCGTCTTAATGTTAAAGAAAAAACCGTTCGCGGCCAATATGCTGATGGTTACTTAAATGGTGTTGCAGTTCCGGGTTACTTGAACGAAGACGGTGCTAATACTAATAGCAAAACAGAGACCTTTGTCGCAATTAAAGCCGAAATAGATAACTGGCGTTGGTCTGGTGTGCCTTTCTATTTACGTACAGGTAAGCGTATGCCAGTCAAGCACAGTGAAATAGTTGTGCACTTTAAAGAGCAACCACACAATATCTTTAAAGATAGCTATAGTGACTTACCGCCAAATAAGTTAACCATTCGTTTGCAACCTGATGAAGGGGTTGAATTACAAATGATGAATAAAATTCCTGGCATCGCAACGCAAATGAATATTCAAGAAAATAAATTAGATTTGAGTTTCAATGATACTTATCAAGATCAACGTGTCATTGATGCGTATGAACGCTTAATGCTTGAAGTATTAAATGGTAACCAGTCACTATTTGTTAGTCGTGACGAGGTTGAAGCAGCTTGGACATGGGCTGATAGCATTATTGATGCATGGCAAGCAACAAGTGAAGCACCAAAGCCATACGCTGCTGGTTCATGGGGACCAGTCTCATCTATTTCATTAATTGCGCGTGATGATCGCCAGTGGGTAGAATAACTATGTTTGAACAAAATAATTTTGATACTCGTGAACAATTAGACTTAGCGTTGGCAGATAAAGTCAGTGAGATACTTCTACAAGCTATTTCACAAAAAGGTAAAGCCAGTATTGCTGTTTCAGGAGGCTCTACGCCGAAAGGATTTTTTAAGGTGTTATCAAATAAAAATATCGATTGGGACAAGGTCACTATTACCTTAGCTGACGAACGTTGGGTTGATATTAATTCTGATGACAGTAATACCCGTTTGGTGCATGAAAACTTATTACAAAATAAGGCAGCTGCAGCCAAGTTTTTTCACTTAAAACAAGGGGAAGACCTTTGTGATGAAACCTTAGCCGATCTTAATATTGCGGCAAACAGTACTTTACTTCCCTTGGACGTCCTCATTTTAGGTATGGGTGAAGATGGTCACACGGCTTCATTATTTCCGTGTAGTGCACAAATTAAGCAAGCACTAGACATTAATAATGACAATGCTTTAATGAAAGTTGAGCCAACAACCGCGCCACATCAACGAATTACTTTTAGTTTTGCCTCATTAAGTCAAAGCAAAAACACTTTTTTGCATCTGTGTGGCGATAACAAAAAGCAAGTATTAGCTAAAGCACTTAACGGTGACGATGTCTTTGACATGCCAATTCGTAAATTTCTCCAAGCTGACAATATTGATACTCAAGTATATTGGGCAGCATAGGTAGGAATTATCTAAAACTAGCCATGACATAAATTTTGAGAGAGTAAGATGAAACAAGAAATAATAGATATTACTGAGCGAATTATTGCTCGAAGTATCGATACCCGAGCTGCGTATTTCGCTAAAATAGAATCAGAAAAATCAGGTACAGTTCATCGTGCCAGTTTATCATGTGGTAATTTAGCACATGGTTTTGCTGCCTGTGGCAAAGACGATAAGTCATCTTTACGTGGTTTACATCATTCAGATATCGCTATTATTTCTGCTTATAACGATATGCTAAGTGCTCATCAACCCTATGAAACCTATCCAGCAGTCGTCAAAGCGGCTGTTAAAGATGCGGGTGGTGTTGCACAATTTGCGGCGGGTGTACCTGCTATGTGTGATGGTGTAACACAAGGCCAACCAGGTATGGATCTAAGCCTGATGAGCCGTGATGTTATCGCAATGGCAACCGCTATTGGTTTATCACACAATATGTTTGACGGCGCTGTAATGATGGGCATTTGTGACAAAATCGTACCGGGTTTAATGATCGCAAGTATGACCTTTGGCCATTTACCCATCGTATTTATTCCTGCAGGCCCAATGCCATCAGGTCTTCCAAACAAAGAAAAAGCTCGTGTACGCCAGCAACATGCTAAAGGCGAAGTAGATGAAGAAGCCTTGCTTGATGCTGAATCTGCATCATATCACTCTGCAGGTACTTGTACTTTCTTCGGCACAGCAAACTCTAACCAATTAGTAGTTGAAGTGATGGGGTTACATTTACCTGGTGCGTCGTTTATTGCACCTAATACACTACTTCGTGAAGAATTAACAAAAGCCGCTGCTCGCCAAGTAACACGCCTAACACAACAGTCGGGTAACTATATGCCGATTGGCAGAATGGTTGATGAGCGCTCATTTGTTAACGCCATTGTTGCGTTACTTGCTACAGGTGGTTCAACTAACTTAACCATGCATATTATTGCTTTTGCCAAAGCGGCAGGTATCATTATTAATTTTGGCGACTTCAATGATCTTTCTGAAGCAGTGCCACTGTTAACACGCATCTATCCTAATGGCCATGCAGATATAAACCAATTTCAAGAAGCCGGGGGCATGGCGTTATTATTCCGTGAACTGATTGAAGGAGGTTTAGTATTTGAAGATGTTGAAACTGTTTGTGGCCGCGGTTTAACCCGATACACTAAAAAGCCAGTTTTAGATAATGGTGAGCTTAAGTGGGTTGATTGCGTAGAAAAATCACTTGATGATGAAATTATTGCAACAGTTGCTAAACCTTTCAAACCAACGGGTGGTTTACGGGTAATGAAAGGTAATTTGGGTGTTTCTGTTATTAAAACGTCATCACTTCGAGAAGGTAGTTTTGTTATTAAAGCACCTGCGATTGTTTTTGAAGACCAATATGAATTACAAACTGCATTTGACGCCGGTGAACTAGAAAAAGATTTTATTGCTGTAGTGCGTTTTCAAGGACCCAAAGCTCGAGGTATGCCTGAGTTACATAAATTAACGCCGTTGTTAGGTGTACTTCAAGACCAAGGCTTTAAAGTGGCATTAATCACCGACGGACGTATGTCTGGTGCGTCAGGTAAGGTACCTGCAGCCATTCACTTGTGTCCTGAGGCACTTGATGGTGGTTTGATTGCTAAAGTTAAGACGGGTGATATGATCAATCTTAATGGTGAAACTGGCGAATTAACACTGCTAGTTGATGAAGATGAGCTAGCAAATCGTGAAACGGCAATCTTTCAAGTGAATGGACATCACCAGGGTACTGGGCGTGACATCTTTGGTTCTATGCGACGCAATTTAAGCTCAGCTGAAACCGGCGCTTGTTCATTGTTTGATAAATAGAAAAAATTGACAGATATTTGGCTAAGTTATTCTCTTTAAAAAAATACACTTAGCCGCAAAAAATTTTACGTGTCAGTGCATTGCTGATGCCAATAGAGAATAGAGGATTTATGACAGTATCAAAAAATTGGCAAATTATGCCAAAGGACATTTTCGCTATGGGCCCAATTGTGCCTGTATTAGTTATTAATAAAGTAGAAGATGCCTTGCCAATTGCTGAAGCCTTATTAACAGCAGGTATAAAAGTGCTAGAAGTTACTTTGCGCACCCCAGTGGCACTTGATGTAATTAGTCTTATTGCTAAAGAATTACCTGAAGCGATTGTTGGCTCAGGTACAGTGACTAACCGCCAACAATTACAGCAGTCAGTTGATGCGGGTGCTAAGTTTGCTATCAGCCCAGGGTTAACGAAAGGTTTATTACAGGCGGGTAATGAAGGAAATATTGCATTAATTCCGGGTATTTGTTCAATCTCAGAGTTAATGGATGCGGTTGATTTTGGTTATGATCATTTGAAATTTTTTCCGGCAGAAGCGTCTGGTGGTGTGAATGCAATTAAATCAATTGGTGGTCCATTTCCAGATATTAAATTTTGTCCAACAGGTGGCATAAATTTAAACAATGTCCGTGATTATCTAGCATTGCCTACCGTTGCTTGTTGCGGTGGTTCTTGGTTAGTTCCCAATGATGCGGTTGAACAGAAAAACTGGTCAGCTATCACTAAACTTGCTAATGAGGCACTTGCGTACGTTAAATAGCTTATCCAAAGGAATTAAATATATGATCTTTTTAAGAGGTCTATACCCGCTCCACTTGAAACTGCATCTTCAAGTGGAACGGGTATAAATAATCAATAACGTCGTTGCTTTCAATCCCAATAGCTTGCTATTGGTCAATCAAGCGCCTTGTTCTTGAAAATTTATCCTCATTGATATTTGATCACTAACTGATTGCCATTGGTATAATAGTCAAACTAAGATCTGATTTTTAAATTATAATTTTATTAAGCTTTTAAAATAATATATATTATTAATATTAAGCTCAACATTGGCTCACCAATGTACTGTAATTTGTTATTAGAATGGATCTATAATGCTTGATTTGGATATCCGCACTTTACTCGTTGTAACCGCTCTTGCCTCGATTGGCTCTGCTGTGGCTTTAGTCTTTCTATGGTTATCGCAGTATCGCCGTAACGGCTCTGGATTCTGGGCTGTAGGTATGTCCTGTGTTGCGACTGCAAGTATTTTAATATCGGGTAGAGGAACTTTACCCGATTCCATTTCATTAGTTCTGGCTAACTCGCTTTATGTATTGGGGTTTGTACTTATCTTACGGGGAGTTCGTGTATTTGCGCATCGTCCCCCCTTGTTTTTAGTTGATTTTGCTTTACCTCCCATCGCTGCGGTGCTCTTCTATTACTTTAATTTTGTCGAGCAAAATATAAATATCAGAATAGCTGTTCTCTCTGTCGCATTCATGTTGACTTGTTTAGCTATTGTAATCACATTATTGGGTGATAAAAAAGCACCTTGGCGATTCGCAGGATTTTCCGTCGCCATAGTTTTTGGTTTATTTGGCATTTTTCATACAATAAGAGGAGTAATAGCACTGACTTTTCCTATCGAACAATTTCTTATGCATTCTAGTATGTCGTCATCATTAGTATTTCTAGCGGGAATATTTATCCTAGGAGGAAGCCCGATAACTCTTATTTTACTGACTTATGCTGCCTTAGAATCAGAACTTCGCATTGTTTCCCTTGCAGTAAATCAATCAGCTTCATCGATAATCATTACTGATACAGATGGCTCTATTGAATATGTCAATCCGTCCTTTACCGATAATACAGGGTACCTACCGGAAGAGCTCATTGGAAAAAATCCTCGTATTTTACGATCTAGTGATACTAAATTAGAAGAATATACCGCGCTTTGGAAAGCACTCTCTGCCGGGAATACTTGGCGTGGGGAGTTCCAGAACCGTAAAAAGAATGGCGAGCTGTTCTGGGAGATTGCATCGATAGCACCAGTCAAACAAAGAAATGGAAATATTAGTCACTATGTTGCAATAAAGGAAGACATCACCGCTTTAAAAAGTGCTGAAGAAAAACTTAAATTGGCAGCCAGTGTCTTCAGTCATGCTCGTGAAGGCATCATTATTACTGATAATAGAGCAACTATCATCGATGTTAACAGCGCTTTCACTCTTATAACGGGTTTTAGTCGTGAAGAAGTTATTGGCAAAAATCCAAGTATTCTCCAATCGGGTCGACAATCTGGTGAGTTTTACAATGGTATGTGGCAAGCCCTACTAAAAGATGGCTACTGGTCTGGCGAAGTTTGGAATAGGCGCAAAAATGGCGAAGTGTATGCTGTAATGAAAACTATCAGTGCAGTACATGATGAAAACGGTATCATTACCCATTATGTTTCCTTAGGTAATGACATAACACAAATAAAAGAACATCAGGAGCAATTAGAGCGTATTGCTCATTACGACTTATTGACTAGTCTACCCAATCGTGTCTTATTGGCCGACCGATTATCTCAAGCGATGATGCAGTGCAGCCGTCATGAGAAATCACTCGCTGTTGTATTTCTAGATTTAGATGGCTTTAAAAAAGTCAACGATACCCATAGTCATAATGTGGGTGACGAACTCCTAATTTCAGTATCAATTCGTATGAAAGAGGCATTGCGTGAAGGGGATACTTTAGCCCGTATTGGCGGTGATGAATTTGTGGCGGTATTAACTAATTTAACCACCGTTAAAGATTGTGAGCCTGTATTAGAGCGATTATTATTAGCCGCGTCTGAGCCTGTCACTATTAGCGACATTGTATTAAATATATCAGCCAGTATTGGTGTCACTCTATATCCACAAGATAGCGTGGACGCAGACCAACTCATGCGCCATGCTGACCAAGCCATGTATGAGGCTAAACAATCGGGTAAAAATCGTTATCATTTATTTAATACGGCTCAAGATAATGCGGTAAAAGTGCAACGGGCAAGCTTAGATGCTATTCGTAGTGCATTAGATAATCATCAATTTGTACTTCATTATCAGCCTAAGATTAATATGCGAACAGGTAGGGTGATAGGTGCTGAGGCCTTAATTCGCTGGCAACATCCAAAAAAAGGGCTATTAAATCCAATCGAGTTCTTGCCTGTCATTGAAAATAACCCCATGAGTATCGAAATGGGTGAGTGGGTTATTGATACTGCGCTAACACAAATAAGTCACTGGCAAGCCATGGGGCTTAAACTTCCTGTTAGCACTAGCGTAAATATTGCGGCAGTGCAATTACAGCAGCCTGACTTTACACAGAGATTAACAACATTACTAGCAGCACACCCCGATGTTGAACCACGTTATTTAGAGTTAGAAGTGTTGGAAACAAGTGCCTTAGATGACGTTCATCATGTATCTACTATCATGACTGACTGTATGGCGCTGGGCGTAAAGTTTGCCCTAGATGATTTTGGCACAGGCTATTCATCCCTTACTTACCTTAGACGCTTACCTGCCAGCTTGATTAAAATAGACCAAACCTTTGTGCGAGATATGTTAGATGATCCTAATGATTTGGCTATTGTTGAAGGTGTGATAGCCTTAGCTAAATCATTTAAACGTGACGTGATCGCTGAAGGAGTTGAAACGATTGAACACGGTACGGCACTATTGGAACTGGGCTGCGATCTGGCACAAGGGTATGGCATTGCCAAACCGATGCCGGGCAGTGATATTCCTGCGTGGGTGGCTGAGTGGAAACCAGATGTTAGTTGGCAGATCTAAATAAATGACAGCATTATTCAATGCCTATAAACTCTACACTCATACCAATTAAGCTATTGAATTTTAAAGTTAAAACATATTAATCTGGCGTGTCAATTTGCCAAGCAGACAATTGTTCTCTTAATTCTTTACTGATTAATATTGACTGTCGCTGTAACATATCAAAATTCACCAAAGTCACTTTAATACTAGCAACCAAAACACCTTGCTGTTTTGCTTCCTGATAAATACTACAGGATTTTTTTCCAAGTTGAACAATACCTGAGTTAACTTGTACATTTTCACCATAATGAACTTCTGCAATGAAGTTTGCATCAATATTGACAATGACAGAATTGGTTTTTTTTATGCTTTCCTCATTAGATTGAAATAGGTTTGTGATAAAGCTTCTTGCATCTTCAAACCACGCAAGTATGTTTAGATTACCGATATGGTTACCGCTATTTACTTCAGTTATTCGAGGTGAATAATTGGATTTTTTTATCATAATTAATACCACACTTCCCTTATTTATTTACGATCAGTATATATTAGCCTGAATATAAATCTGTGCCCAGTTTTACTCTACCATAAACATGTTATTCAACTGAAATGGGTCTGATTTTAGCCTCTTCAAGTGAAGCGGGTATATTCCTTGTTTAGACATTAAAAAAGGTAACTGTTACGAGTAACAGTTACCTTTTTATTAGTTAAATGATAAAGGCTTGAACTAAAGTTCTAAGGCTTTATAACCGCTTCAGATGAACCATGCACCTTTAAGTAAAACGGATATATATCATCAATTAACTTGCTTTAGTCATTATTGCTGAACTTCTGCTTTTTGCATCAGCAGCTATTGCAGTTCGACCTGAAACTTGGTGTGCCATACGGTCTTCATTTGCCATAGCGCTGCGTGGAAGTTCGTTCATGGTAGTAATAGTTTCAGTTTTCGTCATTGGTGAAGAAGCTCTGCCAGATAAACGATTCGCTTTTTTAACTTGTCGAGCCAATTTTTTATCTTTAATGGGGGACTTTTTCACGGCTTGAGTGACAACTTTTTTAGCTTTAGCTTTGACAACTGGCTCTTTAACTGATTCAGGCTCCTGAACATCAGTCTTTGTCTCGGTAGGTGTTTTACTTTCTACTTTGGCTACAACTTCAGGTTGTATTTCAGTGATGGTGCTATCGCTAGCAATATCATCCGTAACGTCTGGTGTTTCTATTTCAGCTACCGTTTCAATAGGGGCTACTTCCGCTACAGCTTCAACGATTGGTGCTTCAGTGATTACCTCAACAGGTGCTACTTCAGCGGCTGTTTCAACAGGTGTTACTTCAGCGGCTGTTTCAACAGGTGTTACTTGAGTTGGCTCAACATCTGGCTTTTGTACTTCACTAGGTGTTTTGACAGCGGCTACTGTTGCTTGTTGTGGTTGTTCTTCAACATCAACAAAAGGTAGGTCTTGTTGCTTTTCTTCATTTGTTACTTCAACCGTTGGTTTACTTTCCACAACTAATGCTTCAGTCACTGGTTCCGCTTGTACTGTTTGATGAGCAGGGTAGCGTGCTTCAATAGCAACATTACTTTGTTCATTTTCAGTTGATAGCTCATCAGTTGATACTTCTTGCACTTTGTCTTCAGGTTGTTTCTCACGACGTCTACGTTGTCCATTAGAACGTAAATGTCTAGGTGAACGTCTATTACGAGGACGTTCTTCGCTAGTCGATTCACTAGAAGTACTTACCTCAGTATTACTAACGTCAGTATTGCTAACTTCAGCATTATTAACTTCTGTAGTCACCTGAACATCAGCACTTTTTATCTGCTCTGTAGTGTTCTCTTTACTATCCTTAGGTTGTGCTGTAAGGGTCTGTTCAGCCGTAATACTTTCAGGTTTATTAACACGTATTTTCTTACGGTTACTTCTGCGTTGACGACGCTCTTTTACCACTTCTACTGGTTTGTTTTTTTCATGTTCAGGCTTACGCGCTTGAGGTTGAGGTTTAGCTTTGTTTTGAGGTTTTTTAACTTCCTCACGTTCCTCACGCTCATTACGTGTGTTTGTGTTTGTATTACTGTTTGCATCATCGCTTTTTACATTTTTAGTGTTTGTGCGATCATCATTACGATTACCATTACGGTTATTACGAGAGTTGCTACGACGTTGCCCTTGTCGACCACGTTGACCACGGTTATCTTGACGCTTAGGTTTCTCTTCAGCTTCAACTTCAGGAACAGGCTCTGCTTTTACTTCTTCTTCAGGAGCAAACAAACTTTTTAACCACGCAAAGAAACCGGTTGGCTTTTCAGCTTTTACAATTACCGGTGCAGCAGGTGCTTCTTCAGTTGGCACAACTTTAGGTGCCGCCATTCCTTGACCCATTGCTTGAATTACTGGCTCATCAGGTTTTACGGCTTCTTTATCAAACTTAGGCATTTTTGCTTCTTCAAGCTCGGCCTGTTTAATTGATATGTCATAACTCGCTTCAGTAACGGTTTCATCATTCTTAACACGTAATACTTCATATTGAGGCGTATCCATGTGCGGATTTGGAATGATCAATACACGAGCACCATGCTGTTTTTCAATGTGCATTACCGAGCGTCGCTTCTCATTCAATAAATAAGTCGCTACAGGAACAGGCACTTGGGCTTGAACATGTTGAGTATTTTCTTTGATTGCTTCTTCTTCCATCAAACGAAGGATAGATAAAGCTAACGATTCTACGCCACGTACTTGGCCAGTACCACTACAACGAGGACAAACGCCTTGGCTAGTTTCGCCAATAGAAGGGCGTAAACGTTGACGAGACATTTCTAATAAGCCAAAACGAGAAATACGACCTAACTGGATACGTGCTCTATCTTGATGAACAGAATCACGCATGCGGTTTTCTACTTCACGCTGATGGCGAACAGGTGTCATATCGATGAAATCGATTACCACTAAGCCACCTAAATCGCGTAAACGCAATTGACGGGCAACTTCTTCTGCTGCTTCTAAGTTAGTATTAAATGCTGTTTCTTCAATATCGCTACCTTTAGTTGCACGGGCAGAGTTAATATCGATTGACGTCATTGCTTCAGTCGGGTCTATAACAATAGAGCCACCTGAAGGTAAGCGTACTTCACGTTGAAAAGCAGTTTCAATTTGAGTTTCAATTTGGTAGTGGGTGAATAAAGGAACATCACTCTCATAAAGCTTTATTTTACTTAAGAAATCAGGACGAACAATTTCAATGTGCTTTTTAACACTTTCGAATGTTTTAGGTCGATCAATAAGCACTTCACCAATATCGCGACGTAAATAATCACGAATAGCGCGTAAAATAAGGTTAGTTTCTTGATGAATTAAGAAAGGAGCAGGTCGGCTCTTGCCAGCATCGCTAATAGCTTGCCAGTGATGTAATAGAACATTTAAATCCCATTCTAATTCTTCATAGGCTTTGCCAACGCCAGCGGTGCGAACAATTAAGCCCATACCTTTTGGTAGCTCTAATTTACTTAAAGAGGCTTTTAATTCAGTACGTTCATCACCTTCAATGCGGCGAGAAATACCACCAGCACGAGGGTTGTTAGGCATTAAGACTAAGTAGCTACCCGCAAGGCTGATAAAAGTTGTTAGAGCTGCGCCTTTTTGACCGCGTTCTTCTTTATCTATTTGAACGATAACTTCTTGGCCTTCGCGCAACACTTCTTTAATGTTAGGGCGACCTTGGAAGCTATAGCCTTTTGGAAAATATTCGCGAGAGATTTCTTTCATGGGTAAGAAACCATGGCGATCAGCACCATAGTCAACGAAAGCAGCTTCTAGAGAAGGTTCAATACGAGTGATTTTTGCTTTGTAAATATTAGATTTTTTTTGTTCATGGCCAGGGCTTTCGATATCTAAATCGTAAAGTTTTTGTCCATCTACAAGTGCTACGCGCAATTCTTCAGATTGGGTAGCGTTTATTAACATACGTTTCATAGTTTGTGTGACTCATTTTTAGTCACAACACACCATTTGCTTTACACACAAAGCAATCTGTTTTTTGGTAACAGCAAGATGTCATCCTCACGGATGTCATAAAATTGATCTGTCATTATACCAGATCAAGCTGTTCTAAATTCTGATTGTTAATTCAATAATATGCTCACAATGCTGTTTAAGCTTGGTGAACAGTGCAATATATTTCTTTATGCGCCCAGCCAGTGTGCCGTGCTTTTAGTAATCTCATTTTTTGTAATTTAAATTAGCGGACGATATTTTTTACGTCTTACTTTTGCTAAAGTAAACTGTTAATTGACCTTCGTTAAAAAAGTCAAATGAGTTTTACTAAATAATTTAATAAAATTGCTTTATGGAGTAGGGCTAACACTATTTTAGTGATAAAACTGTTTATGCTATTTTTAACAAGTTACACGCGTTAAACGTTGCAATAGGCCGTACCTTTAATATGTCACCTTGTGTTACTGGTTTGTATTAGTTTGGTTTTTGTCATAACAAAACTAAACTGTTCAGTGGGTGCACATTAATGTGGCCGCAGTTTGCCTCTTACATCTCTCTGTAAAGCTTCATATGTCAGTGTTTGTCTCGTTAAGCTAGCTAACATTCAAACACTAACGTTTCATTATCACACTATAATGAATGATAAGCTAATAAAAAACGGGGCAAATGGTGAAATGCTATAAAAAAAATGTGTTAAACTGCGTGCCATTAAAGAATTGAACCCAAAAGCACAAACAAATGTCACAAAAACCAGATGAAACAGTAGTTCAGGGTGATGAACGGCCTAAAGTTCGTTTTATTACTATTGATAGTGAAGATGCAGGGCAGAGAGTTGACAATTTCTTACTACGAACATTAAAAGGTGTTCCTAAAAGTCATTTATACCGTTTAATGCGTAAAGGAGAGATACGTGTTAATAAAAAACGTATTAAACCAGTCTATAAATTAGCTGTGGATGATATTTTACGTATTGCACCCATTCGTGTCTCTGAAAAAGCAGATACAGTTTCTACCGGGTTAACTATTGTTGCCAACCTAGAAAAACAAATACTGTTTGAAGATGAAAGATTAATTGTTATTAATAAACCGTCAGGCATGGCTGTTCACGGTGGTAGTGGTTTAAGCTTTGGATTAATCGAAGCGCTTCGAGCACTTCGACCCGATGCGCGCATGCTAGAGTTGGTTCATAGATTAGATAGAGATACGTCAGGTTGTTTAGTGGTTGCTAAAAAACGCTCAGCGCTTAGACACTTGCATGAGCAGTTACGTAATAAAACAGTACAAAAGTTTTATCATGCCTTAGTAAAGGGTCATTGGCCTACTAAACTGACCCGTGTTACTGAAGGATTAAGGAAAAATGATCTTAAATCCGGTGAACGTGTGGTGATTGTTGATAATGTTAATGGTAAAGAGTCAGAAACTCGTTTTAGAGTTTTAGAGCGCTATCGTGGTGCAACACTAGTACGTGCATTTCCTGTAACAGGCAGAACTCATCAAATTCGTGTTCATTGTCAGGTGACTGGCCATTCTATTGCTATGGACTCTAAGTACGGTCATGAAGATTTTGATGCTGACATGAAGGGTAAGGGATTAAAACGTTTATTCTTACATGCGGCCAGTATTGAATTCACTCACCCTTTATCAGAAGAGCGCTTAAAAATTGAAGCGCCACTTGAGCCAAGTTTAGAAAAGCTACTAACTAAATTAGTTAGAGAATAGTGTTAGAGAATAGTGTTAGATAAATAGATGAGATGTATGCAAAATTATAAGTTGGTAATATTTGATTGGGATGGCACCTTGATGGACTCGGTTGATCGCATTGTTTCTTCAATGCAATCGGCCGCACAAACTGTTGGTTTAGTCTCGCCACTTGATCATGATGTAAAACAAATCATTGGCTTAAGTTTAACAACAGCACTTGAGACCTTGTTTACGTCTATAACAGCTGAACAAATTGAAGCCATGTTAGTACAGTATAAATATGAATACTTAGAAGGAGATAATACCCCGACACCTTTATTCGCCAATGCCACTAATTTGCTTATTCAGTTAAAGCAACAGAATAAGCTATTAGCTGTCGCTACAGGTAAAGGAAGAGAGGGGTTGAATCGGGTACTAAATGTCAGTGAAACAACTACTTTTTTTAATACCACTCGTTGTGCAGGTGAAATGCCATCAAAACCTGATCCAACAATGCTAAATAGTATTTTAGACGAATTAAAAATAGCCCCACATGAGGCCATTATGATTGGTGATACCAGTCACGATTTAAAGATGGCACAAAATGCGGGTGTAGACAGTATTGGTGTGACGTTTGGCGTGCATGACCGAGAGGTACTTAGTCGATACAAGCCCAAAGCTATTGTTGATTCTTTAGTTGAACTACACCGAATGTTGCTCGGCTAGTACATCAAGTCCATGTTGTTTTAATAAGCTCACTAGCTTGATAAGTGGTAAACCAATTAATGTATTGGGATCATCACCTTCAAGCTTTCTAAACAGACATATACCCAAAGCTTCACTTTTGAAACTACCCGCACAGTTGTAAGGCTGTTCGGCTTTTAAGTAGCTTTCTATTTCTAATGGTGACAATTCATTGAAATGCACAACAAAAGGTTCTACTAATGATTTTACCGTATTGCTTGCGCTATCCAGTACACATAACCCAGTATAAAAGGTCACTGCTTTATTGCTAAATTTTGTTAACTGTACAACACCATTTTCAAAATTATGGGGCTTACCCAAAATTTCACCTTCACATACGGCGACTTGATCTGAACCTATAATAAGTGCATTGGGAAATTTGTGTGCTACTGCTTTTGCTTTCTCAATCGCTAAACGTTCAACTAATGCTTGGGGTGTTTCATTTATTAACGCTGTTTCATCAATGTTGGGCTTGGCAGTTTGAAAGGGAAGATTAAGTTTTTCTAAAATAGTTTGCCTAAATACAGAGGTTGAGCCTAATACTAAGGTTTTCATATAAATCCTGAAAATGTCATTTTGATTTAATTTTTGATGTAGCTAACGTTAACATACTAACGTGTTATAATTAGTGCGCCTCAGTAAAAATCAGTGCGCTTTAGTCAAAAAATAAACTATTAGTGCTATTATGAGGACAATCTTTAGTTTTTAAACAAAATAAGCTAATTTTCTTTTGACAGTAGCCCTTCAGGGCTTTAATATGCGCGACCTATGCAGAATCTTAAACTTCCAATAACAATTAACCCATCTCGTAGTGCGCAGCGCAGGCTTGTGTGCGACGGTGTCTTTAAGTTAGCGGACATGACTAGACTGTTGGCTACTAGTGAAGAACGTAGCGAACATGTTCAAGTTAATGTTAAGTTTGATGTGGATGAACGTGGTTTGACAGTAATGTCAGGTACGGCATCGGCATTAGTTGCATTAACTTGTCAGCGGTGTAATGAACTTTTTGACCATAAACTTGAAGTAGATTTTACTTTTAGTCCGGCGAAAAATGCAGAAGCAGCTGAAAAAATACCGTCATATTATGACGTAATAGAATTAAATGAAGATGGTGAAGTAAACTTGCGAGAATTAGTGGAAGAAGAGTTTATACTCATCACACCATTAATTCCACGGCATGAAATCGAAGACTGTTCAGCTGATGCTGATAGTGTCTGGGGTGAATTGCCTGTTGAGCTTGAGAAACCGAATCCATTTGATGCATTAAAACAACTTAAATAGTTAACGGGTATTTAGCACGTTAACTAACAACCGATTTAGGAGTAACTCATGGCAGTTCAAAAAAGCAAAAAGTCTCGTTCAAGACGTGGCATGCGCCGTTCACATGATGCTGTAACAGCAGAACATTTATCAGTAGATCCAGTTTCAGGTGAAACGCATCGTCGTCACCATGTAACAGCTGATGGCTTTTACAAAGGCGTTAAAGTAATCGCTAGTTAAGCGCTATTACTTTAAGCAACCTATTTAAAGCTAATACATTTACGCTTGAATAGTATAAATAAACTAACCTTAGCGTTAGATGTTATGGGGGGCGATCAAGGCCCCCTTATAACGATCCCCTCTGCAATAATGGCAATAAATTTCCTGCCTAATTTGCACCTCATTCTTTGTGGTGATGAAAATATCATTACAACAGAGCTTGCTCGCTTAAATATCACTCAACAAGACTTAGTCCAGCATAAACAGCTCTCTATTTTTCCGACGACAGAAGTGGTTGAAATGGATGAAAAACCTGCTTTTGCCTTACGTTCGAAAAAAAATTCGTCCATGCGTAAAGCGCTAGATTTAGTCCATGAAGGTAAAGCACAAGCTTGTGTCAGCGCTGGTAATACCGGTGCCTTATTTTCTATGGCACATTTTGTCTTAAAAACACTTGCCGGTGTTGAGCGGCCAGCATTAATCTCTTCTTTACCTACACATGATAATGACAAACATGTTTTTATGTTGGATTTAGGCGCGAATGTTTTTTGTGATTCACATGTGTTGTATCAGTTTGGGGTCATGGGCTCTGTGATGGCTGCGCAAGTGGATGGAATCAAAAATCCCCGCATCGCTTTACTCAATATGGGTGAAGAAGCAATGAAGGGGAGCGATCATATAAAGCAGGCTGCGCTTGAGTTGTCTGCCAATAATGATATTAATTACATCGGTTTTATTGAAGGCTCTGATATATTCTCTAACAAAGCGGATGTTATCGTCTGTGATGGTTTTGTTGGTAATGTTGCGTTAAAAACCTGTGAAGGAGTCGCACGCTTAGTCTATAAAAAGTCAGAGGTACTTCTGCGTCAAAACTTTTTAGCTAAGTTAATGGCCACTATTTTTAAACCTAGCTTAAAAAAGTTGTTTAAATCGGTGAACCCCGACCAGTACAACGGTGCTAGTTTGATAGGATTACGCGGTATAGTAGTTAAGAGTCACGGTAACGCTAATTCTGGAGCATTTTATTCTGCCATTATGGAGGCTGTTAAAGAAGTAGAACGACAAGTACCGACAAAAATAAAAAACTCATTAGAACAAGGGTTGTCACTCCCCTAAAATTCACTTATAAAGAAGAAAATAACATGCAAAATCTATCTTCCCAAGGTAAGTTAGCCTTTATATTTCCCGGTCAAGGTTCCCAAGCAGTTGCTATGCTAAGTGACTTTGCACAAAATGACATTGTTCAGCAAACTTTTAAAGAAGCATCAGACGCACTAGGTTATGACTTATGGCAGTTAGTTGCTCAAGGTCCTGTAGAGCAACTGAATCAAACTAACTTTACTCAACCCGCATTATTAACAGCAAGTGTCGCTCTATGGCGTGTTTGGCAAGCTGAATCTGATGTGATGCCAAGTGTTTTTGCCGGTCACAGCTTAGGTGAATATTCAGCGTTGGTTTGTGCGGGTGTATTTTCATTAGCCGAAGGAGTTAAATTAGTAGAGAAACGCGGTGAGTACATGCAAGCGTGTGTTCCTGCAGGTGTTGGCGCTATGGCGGCTGTTATAGGGTTAGATGATCAAGCGATTATTGCTGCGTGTGCTGAATCTCAAATGGAAGAAGTGGTAGCAGCTGTTAATTTTAATTCACCTGGCCAAGTGGTTATTGCCGGACATAAATCCGCGGTTGAACGTGCGGGTATTCGTTGTAAAGAAGCCGGTGCTAAGCGTGTATTACCTTTACCTGTTAGTGTGCCGTCTCATTGTGCGTTAATGGCAGATGCCGCTGAAAAATTAGCAGTAGATCTTGAACAAATAACGTTTACTAAACCCAATGTTAATGTGGTTAATAATGTTGACGTCAGTATTGAAACTAGTAGCGAAGCCATTAAAGCGGCTTTAATTAAGCAACTATATAGCCCTGTTCGCTGGAGTGAAATCATCACTGTACTGGGCGAGCAAGGGATAACTCAACTGGTTGAAGTGGGGCCGGGTAAAGTATTGCAAGGCTTAGTAAAGCGTATTAATAAAGCGATTACTTGTGTTTCATTTAATTCAACTGACACCTTAAATAAAGCAAAAGAATTGACGCAAACAAGCGAATTATAAGCTAATTTAATAACTAAGAATAAATAGGAAATAATATGTTTTCATTAACAGGAAAAGTTGCATTAGTTACGGGTGCAAGTCGTGGTATTGGTAAAGCAATTGCGACACAACTACAAGCGTTAGGTGCTACGGTTATTGGTACAGCTACTTCTGAGCATGGTGCAAATAAAATCTCAGAATACTTAAGCTCTGGCGACTCTGATACTGTAAAAGGCATGGGTTTAGTGTTAAATGTGACCAGTGATGATTCTATCGCGGCTATGTTTGTTGCGATTAAAGAGGCTCATGGCGCTATTGATATCTTGGTTAACAATGCCGGTATTACGCGCGATAACTTGTTTATGCGTATGAAAGACGATGAATGGCAAGATATTCTTGATACTAACTTAAGCTCTGTTTTTAAGGTAAGTAAAGCGGCTATTCGTCCTATGATGAAAAAACGTAATGGCCGAATTATTAATATTGGCTCTGTTGTGGGTTCAATGGGAAATGCCGGTCAGGTTAATTATGCTACGTCAAAAGCGGGTTTATTAGGCTTTACTAAATCGTTAGCGCGCGAAATTGCCTCTCGTGGCATTACGGTTAACACCGTTGCACCTGGTTTTATTGATACTGACATGACTCAAACCTTAACAGATGAGCAAAAAGAAGGTATATTCTCACAAGTACCGGCTAACCGTTTAGGTAAACCAGAAGAAATTGCTAGTACAGTTGCCTTTTTAGCGTCAGACGCAGCTGCTTATATCACCGGTGAAACAATTCATGTTAACGGTGGTATGTACATGGTGTAAGTCCTAATTTTAAAGGGTTTACATTGTTTTTGTTTATAAATTTAATCAGGTTAACAGGTTAGACCATGTAAAAAAGTAAAACTATAGGCTTGCATGGAAAGCTGTTGACGAATACACTACACGCAATTTGAAAAAATGCACTTTTAGTAAGTAAAGGAAAAAAAATGAGTACTATCGAAGAACGCGTAAAAAAAATCACTATTGAACAATTAGGTGTTAGTGAAGCAGAAGTTAAAATTAATTCATCATTTGTTGATGACTTAGGTGCTGATTCATTAGACACAGTAGAACTAGTAATGGCGTTAGAAGAAGAATTTGATACTGAAATTCCTGACGAAGAAGCTGAAAAAATCACTACAGTTCAAGCTGCAGTTGACTATGTTACTGCTAACCAGTAATTGCTAAACGTGTTTTAAAACGCGTATGAATAAAATTTAAAAGCGGTGTACTTACTAATTAAGTTACCGCTTTTTTTGTTTCTCCTATTTGATTTTTAAAGGTATAAAACGATGAGACGAGTTGTAGTTACCGGCCTTGGTATGCTTAGCCCATTAGGCAATACACCAGAGACAACTTGGGAAAATTTACTGCTTGGTAAAAGTGGTATCAGTAATATTGATCATTTTGATGCATCAGAGTTCACTACTAAGTTTGCCGGTTTGGTTAAAAACTTTAACGCACAAGACTACATGGAAAGAAAAGACGCCAAAAAAATGGATCTTTTTATTCAATACGGTGTTGCTGCGGGTGTTCAAGCAATTAAGGACTCAGGCATAGAAGTTACTGATGAAAATGCTCCTCGTATTGGTGTTGCGGTCGGTTCCGGTATTGGTGGTTTAGGCTTAATTGAGCAAAATCACGAAAAAATGATAACCGCAGCCAGCCCACGCAAACTATCACCATTTTTTGTTCCTTCTACCATTATCAACATGATCTCTGGTCACTTATCAATAATGTTTGGCTTACAAGGGCCAAATATTGCGATTACTACCGCTTGCACTAGTGGCGTTCATAATATTGGTCATGCGGGGCGTATGATTGCTTACGGTGATGCTGACGTAATGGTCGCCGGTGGAGCAGAAAAAGCTTCAACGCCTTTAGGCCTGGGTGGTTTCGGAGCCGCCAGAGCATTATCAAGACGAAATGATGACCCTCAAGCGGCTTCTCGTCCTTGGGATAAAGACCGAGATGGTTTTGTACTTGGTGATGGCGCAGGTGTTGTTGTTGTTGAAGAATATGAACATGCTAAAGCCCGTGGTGCAAAAATTTATGCTGAGCTAGTTGGTTTTGGTATGAGCGGTGATGCCTATCATATGACATCACCACCGGCTGATGGTGCGGGCGCAGCGCGTGCTATGGTTAATGCATTAAATGATGCAAAAATTGATGTCAGTAAAGTGGGTTATATCAATGCTCACGGCACATCGACAGCGGCGGGTGATATCGCTGAAACCAACGCGGTAAAATCTGTTTTTGGTGATGATGCCTATAAAGTACTTATGGGATCAACAAAATCAATGACAGGTCATTTGTTAGGTGCTGCAGGCGCTATTGAAAGTATTTTTAGTGTTCAAGCATTGATGAATAATGCTGTACCACCAACGATTAACTTGGATAACCCGGATGAAGGGTGTGATTTAGATTATATTGCCGGTACTGCCCGTGATGTGAAGCTAGATTATGTGCTGTGTAATTCATTTGGTTTTGGTGGAACTAATGGTTCACTAATCTTCAAAAAAGTTTGATGAGCTATTATTAATAGCTTGAAATTAATGAATTGAGCCTGAATACTTAGCATTTTTGCAAAAGTCTTCAGGCTTTTTATTTTATAGACTAGGTATGAGTTAATATAATGAAATTTTGCTTAGTTAATGGCAGACAACAAAATCAAATCGATATTGAAAGTCGTGGTCTAGCCTATGGCGATGGTTTATTTACCACGGCTAAAATCATTGATGGAAAAATTCAATATTTATCATCACATGTACAACGTTTGATTTCAGGTTGTGAAAAGTTAGCTTTATTAGTGCCAAACAAGATTGAATTAACTGAGCAATTACGCCTTGTTGCCAAACCATATGATTTAGCGGTACTTAAAGTCATTATTACCGCTAGTAGCGGTGGCAGAGGCTATGCTCGCTCTACTGATCCAAAAAACGAAGTGATTATTATGGTACATGATTATCCAATGCATTATGACCAACTGGTTATTGAAGGGATAACACTGGGCGATAGTCATCAGCAAATGGGGGTTAACCCTATGCTTAGCGGACTAAAACACCTTAATCGCCTTGAACAAGTGCTTTTACGCCAAGAACTAACTAACAGCAAAGAAGATGATTTAGTGGTCACTAATGTCCATAATGAAGTCATCGAAGCGACGAGCGCTAATTTATTCTTTTGGCTTAATGGTCAGCTTTGCACACCTGATGTAACAAACAGTGGCGTTAATGGCATCATGCGACAAACTATTTTGCAAGAATATCCTGAAACCTTAATTAAAAAGGTAACAGTAGCTGACTTAGTTAGTTCGCCAGCAATGTTTATTTGTAATTGTGTAATGGGCGTTATGCCCGTTAAAAATTATAATGGAAAAAATTTATCAATAACATTATCTCAAGGGGTACGTAACGTGGTAAATAACGCGATAAATCAAAAAGTAATTAAGGTCTCATCATGAGTCACTTCAATAAAATAAGCGTGTTTAAAAAAATACTGATTAGCTTCTTTCTTGGTTGTTTAATTATTAGTATTATTTTCTTTGCTTTACTTGAAAAGCAACTGAATAAAAAATTACCCCTACAGCATGCACAGCTACTGACGGTTGCAAAGGGTAGCTCTGTGGGCTCATTTTCCAAAACATTAGTGAATAAAGGCTGGTTAGCAAACCGTTTTTGGTTAAGAGTCTATTCGCGTTTACATCCAGATAAAGTAAAGATTAAAGCAGGCACTTATCAAATACAGCCAGATATTACCTTAAGCGCTTTACTTGAACATGTTTCTAGCGGCAAAGAATACCAATTTAGCGTGACGTTTATTGAGGGCTCAACCTTTAAGGAGTGGTTAATAACGTTACAGCAACAAGCTAATTTATCTCATCAGTTATCAGCACTAACCGTTGAGGAAATAGCGCAACAGTTAAATATCAAACAAAGTAACCCCGAAGGTTGGTTTTTTCCAGAAACATATGCTTTTACCCAGGGCACGTTAGCGATTGATGTATTATCACGGGCTCATAGTGTTATGCAGCAGAAATTAGCACAACTATGGCAAGACAGAGCAAAAGGGTTGCCTTATAAAAATTCATATCAGGCGCTAATCATGGCCTCAATTATAGAAAAAGAAACAAGTTACTTAGCAGAGCAACCCCTAATCTCCTCTGTTTTTATCAATCGATTAGCGAAAAGAATGCGTTTGCAAACGGATCCAACTGTCATTTATGGTTTAGGAGAACGTTACCAAGGGGATATTACTCGCGCTCATTTACGAGAAAAAACAGCTTACAATACTTATAGAATAAATGGTTTGCCACCCACACCCATTGCTATGCCTGGAATCTCTGCTATTGAAGCTGCATTGAATCCAGCAACGAGTGATTATTTCTACTTTGTTAGTCAAGGTGATGGCAAACATGTCTTTAGCAAAACACTTACTGAACACAATATTGCAGTGAGAAAGTATTTAGCAAGACAAAAAAACAAAAAATAATTACTGATATTTAATAGATTGGGTTAATGAGAAATAATATGAAAAAAGGTTTTATGTTTGTCTTTGATGGCAGCAATGGTGCAGGGAAAACAACGGTTATTAAGCGCGTTGAAAAATACCTAACCTTGAAAGGCTTTGATGTTCTTTTAACAAGAGAGCCAGGCGGTACGCCTATCGGTGAAAAAATAAGAGAGGTGATTTTAGATCCCTCAACTCCTGAAATGTGTTACATGACTGAATTAATGTTATTTGGAGCAGGGCGAGCACAACATGTTCAAGAAAAAATAATCCCAGCCCTAGCAGAAGGGAAAATTGTTATTTCGGACAGGTTTGATGCGGCAACGTTTAGCTTTCAGCATTTTGCTAGAGGTATTGATTTAGACACTATTATTAAAATAAATGATTTAGCACTGGCTGGTTTTACACCTGATATGAATATTATTTTAGATTTAGATCCCCGTGAAGGATTAAAAAGAGTAATAAGCCGAGGTGAAGGGCTTGACCGCTTAGAAGATGAAAAATCTGATTTCTTAGTAAAAGCGAGAGAGGGTTATTTAAAACAAGCAGAGCAGTCGCCTGAAAAATTTGAAATCGTTGATGCCGCGCAGTCAAAAGAAGATGTTTTGTCTGATGTTATTAATATCATTGATTCATTACTCGAAAGCTAATTGTATTAAAATAGTAATAGATTAAATCGAGTTAATATAATTGTTAAAAAGGAAAGACAGACTAAAGATGAAATCATGGTTATCCTCACATCAGCTGATATTAAGCGAACAATACAACAACGCTACTCTACCTCACGCTATTTTAATTAATGGTGTTTCTGGCTCAGGTAAGCTTGCATTAGCGCAATGGTTAATACAGTTATTGAATTGTAAGCAGCCAAATAATGTCATTGAAAGTAATGAGATGCTCCTGCAGGGCTGTGGTCATTGCAAATCATGCTTATTGTTAAACAGTCATACTTTTCCTGATCACCTTAACCTAGTTGCTCAGAAAAATAGTATTGGTGTTGATGATGTTCGCCTTGCCAATAGTTTTTTACAAAAAACAGCCTATTTAGGGCAATTTAAAACAGTCTTAATTGACAACGCACAAACTATGACTCACGCAGCGATGAACGCTTTACTTAAGACCCTAGAAGAGCCTAGTGATCATAGTGTTATTATTTTATTAACCAATGATAGTGAAAGCTTGCTACCCACTATTATTAGTCGTTGTCGTGTGCTGAATATCAGGCCTGCTGTAGGTGAAGCATTAATATTACAATTAAAAGAACAAAACATAGAAAATGGCGATCTTACTGTTGAAACTAACGCTTTATCGACAGATCCTTTTGTTAATTTAACGCAACTGCCAGAGCTAACTAATGCAACAATCAATGAAGCGTTTAACGTTTTTAAAAAATGCTATATAGAGTATATTTGTTATCAACAAGGTGAATCACAGCTATTACAACACTTACTTAATAATGAACATGCGCTGCGATGGTTAGAACAAATAACAGTAAACTTACAACGTCAATATGTCCTTAATAATATTGATAATGAACACAAAAAAAGACTAAATGCTGAGCTGCTTAATAAGCTCTATAAAGTTATCATTAATGGGTGTAAAGTAATAAAATCGTATACGCAGGCAAATAAACAATTTGTCTGTGAACAGCTTATAATGTCAATGAGTGATGTGCTTGAACAAAATCAAAGTGAAGTAAATGCTAATACGCCAGTTTAGTATTATCCTTTTAGTATTATCTATTTAGTGTAATCAGTGTTGTATTAGGTACAGAACAGGAGAATAAGCTTGATCCCCATTAATATCGAATTTCAGTCTGAACATGATTTATATGTCTCATATATGCCTTTTTTAAAAGAAGGTGGTTTGTTTATTCGCACTGCTGAGCCTTATGATTTAGGCTCAGAAGTTGAGTTAAATGTTTTATTGCCTGATTCTTTAGAGCCCTCATTAATTAAAGGTGAAGTCTGTTGGGTTACTCCTACGGGGACTCAAAATGGAACGCCTGCAGGTATCGGTGTCAGTTTTATTGATGATCCTGATAAGATGCGTCATCAAATCGAAAAAGTTATTGCTCGGCAATTAAGTTCATCTGATCCGACACTAACGATGTAATATCACAAGCCAAAACGCTCTTGTTTTGAGTGTTTTTTCTATCCTTTTTATTTTTTATTTATCTCTGGAGTTTTCTGTTGTTTATTGATTCTCATTGTCATTTAGATCGACTCGATTTGTCGCTTTATGACGACAATTTAGCCAATGTGGTACAAGCGGCAAGTGATGCAAAAGTAGAGACACTTTTGTGTGTTAGTGTCACCTTGAAAGATTTTCCGTCCATGGTTGAAAAAACTAAACCTTTTAATAATATTTTACTTTCGTGTGGCATGCATCCTCTTAATCAAGAAGATGAAGTCAATATCGATCAGTTAAGGTTGTTATCAGATAACCCATCAGTGATTGCCATTGGCGAAACAGGTTTGGATTACCATTATGCCCCTGAAACAAAAGCCTTGCAGTTAGACTCTTTTAAAAAGCACATTATTGTTGCCAAAGAGCTAAACAAGCCTTTAATTATTCACACTCGAGAGGCTCAAGAAGATACTTTAGCTATGTTGCGATCGGAAGGAGCTGATGCGGTAGGTGGAATTTTACACTGCTTTACTGAAACGTGGGAAATGGCAAAACAAGCGATTGATTTAGGTTTTTATATTTCATTTTCAGGCATCGTTACCTTTAAAAATGCTAGTGCATTAAGAGAAGTCGCTAAACTTGTTCCTGATGATCGGTTTCTTATTGAAACAGATGCGCCATATCTTGCGCCAGTGCCACATCGTGGTAAAGAAAATCAACCAGCTTATGTTGTTGAAGTAGCAAAGCATTTAGCGAGTATTCGTGGTCAGTCTGTTGAAACTATTGCTAAATTGTCTACAGATAACTTTAATCGACTTTTTAAGTTATATACCCGTTCCTGAGGGATCCCCACGAATATTTTACTTGTCTAAGTCCGCTATATTAATGGTGAGCTTAGATATTCTTGAGAGAACGTGATTAAATTCATCAATAGCTATTTTATACCTGT